>NZ_JAMQKA010000024.1:0-79595 GCF_031569985.1 Aliifodinibius sp. S!AR15-10
TCTGCCCACGGGCTTGCAAGCGTCCGGCTTTGGCAGTAGCCATTTCTTGTAGCTGTCGGGCAATAAGCTGCCCATCAGTTCAAAGTGAAACTGTTACATCATTGGCTACATCCCCCTGGCCCCCTTCAAAGGGGGAATTTTCCTGCCAGGCTCATAGCTTTACTCTTCAAAGGAGGGGTTTCTTATACATCGTGTGGGCCATACCCTGGAAATGCTGTTTAAACCTCTCACAAGCTCATAAGCCTCTCAAGAATCTTGAGCAGTAATGTTAAGAACCTTGAGCAGTAATGTTAAGAGTCTTGAGCAGTAATGACAAAACCTTTGAGCAGTAAGGGTAGCCCAGTTGTTCAAAAAAAGCCGCATGCCGTTAAACTGACATGCGGCCGTTTAACAGTGTAATGGTCTGTATTACGTGACGGCGAGGGGTGCTTTAAGAGTGCCTACACGCAGTTCGTTCGTGTTATGCAGCTTGGCCCGTACCTCCATGGTATACTCCCCGCTGGCCAGTCCCTCCGGCACCCGGAACCCCAGCTTGGAGGGACTGTTTTCTACAAACTCCTCGACCTTGGTTTCGGCCCCGTCCGAGGCGACCAAGAATAGCCCCTGGTCAGGATCTTCAGGGTCTATCTTCAGCAGTTCACCCACCAGTCGGCCGGTATGACTCGGGCTCAGCGTCTCGTTGTTAGTGTCGCTGCCGTTGTCATAGTATCGCTGCAGCTTGGGTTTGGGGCTCGCGGGCTCACCTTCTCCACGCTGATCCGCTCGGCAAGATTCTTCACACGTATCCCGGGATTCACGTTCAGCTTTACCTCGTGCCGCTCGGGATCAAAGCTGTCGGCGGGGCCGGTAAACACCCCGGAGATGGAGCCGTTGATCCGAAATAGCGGCGTGTTGATGCTTCCGCCCCGCAGCAGGATCTGGGCTATGGCGGCCTCAAACTCTTCGAGCACTGACAGCGTATAGAACCACGTGTAGCCATAAATTCGACGATATCTTCTAAGCTGTGGCTGTCCTGGTCGCGCACCATGGCCATATAGTCGTTGGAATTATCGGTTAAATGATTTTCATATAATGAGAGGGCTTTGAATTACCCTTGGTTTTGATTCACACGGCCATGTTGGCCGTCGTTCTTTAACATGATGTAGATTTCCGTGGTTTTTACCCGACCGGAAGCGGCGTTTCGGCCAATTTTTAGCCGAAATCGCCGCTCCCGGACATACTCCACCCCTCAGGTGGCCCCTGCGGGGATAATATCGGGTCGTTTTTTTGCCCACGTGATACTGCGTTCGATGTTCCAGCAGATCGCCGCCATCACAAACCGGGCCTGGTTGCGCGCTTTGGTTTTAGCCCGGGCCCAGCGCATTCCATAGCGGTCCTTGATGGCCGCAAACGGATGTTCTACCTGCGCGCGCACCCGCTGGTGATGCTTGTTGCGCTTCTTTTGAGCCGCGCTCAACGGAGCTCCGCGTTTGGCCTTGTCCAGGATCCCGTAGTACCAGCCCCGCTGACGGGCCGTCTGCTTCAGGGCCTCCCGGGCGTAGGCTTTGTCGCCGAACAGCGAGCGTTCGTCCTCGCTGACCAGCTCCTCCAGTACCGTACTGTCGTGGGGAGAGGCGGGGGTAAAGGCAACCTTGCGGATCAGCTTGCTGCCAACGTCCACCCCGATATGGCCCTTGTAGCCAAAGTAGTAGCGCCCGCCCTTTTTGGTGGAATCGGCGTCAGTGTCAACCTGCGAGGAGGGGCGTTCGTCCAACTCGGCGCGTTTTTCCTCCGACAGCGGGCGCCCGGAGGAGTCAATAATGGTGGCATCCACCACCGTGCCTTGTTTCAGCAGCAGGCCCTTGGCGGCCAGCTGCCGGTTGATCTCCCCGAACAGCTCTTCGACCAGGCCCTGGGTGGCCAGGGCTTCGCGAAACCGCCAGAAGGTGGAAAAATCAGGCACCGCCTGATCCAGCGGCAGCCCGGCGAACCGCCGGAAGCTGAGCCGGTCGATTAGCTGGTCTTCCAGCTGCGGGTCGCTCAGCTGATACAGATACTGCAGAAACAGCCCGCGGATCATCCACCGGACCGGGGTGCGGGGCTGTCCGCCTTTGGGGCCGGTTTTGTCAATACGCCGCCCGATTTGGTATAACGGCTGCCAGTCCAGCCACCCGTCAATTTGCTGCAGGCGCTTGGTGGAACGGGAAACCTGACCTGACTGGCCGGTCAATTGATCTAACATGCCGAGTTGAAAGCGCTTGTCCATAATCGAGGGTTCTTTAATTGGGTTGAGGTGGATGATCGCAACGAAATCTACATATTATTAACCGAAACATCGAAAATCAGGGGGTTCTGCAAAGCCCTCAATGAATAGGAAAGACTCATAGTTGTTTCCCGTTTATTAATAATTTTGACTCTAATGATAAGTTGAAAGATCTGTCTCTTGACGGATCTCTCTTGTCCTATAGATAGGTTTCAGGGCAAATCCTTACAGAATAATTTAAAACGGCTGTTTTGGGTGTTGGTAACCCGCTGTTCTCTTTCTCTTTATGGATAAAATTATTTTTTGGCGTGTTCCTCTTTTTCGGTGGATCGGGTTGTTAGGGGGGATGGGATTGTTGGTGCCCTGGTTGTTCTTTTTTTGCTCTTATTACTGTTAGAGGTGTTCATTTTTTTAGCGACAAAAAAATGAACGAAAAAAGTCGCCGGCCTTGGAAAACCTTCCCTGAAGGGCACTCCGTTCCGCTAAAAAAATCACAGATTTTTTCTTAACGCTTTCCGTCGCTTCCTTCCGGGTGGTCAGCTTTTCCAAGGCCGGGGGAGGTGCTTGCGACCTTAGGCTTTAGGACCTTCAACTTTAATCAACATCTCAACGCCTCAACAAATAAACAATTCAACATTTAAACAGTTCAATTCGGGCTAATACCTCAGCTTGAAGAGCACCGGCAGGCTAAATTGCACAGGCACTGGTTTGCCCCGTTGCCGGCCCGGTTCAAATTTGACCTGAGTTACCACGCGCAGTACTTCCTCGTCACATCCTCCGCCGATACCACGAAGTATATTAGGATTTTCAACTTCGCCTTTTTCATTTATTATGAACTGGATAATAACCCGCCCCTCAATACCTCTTCTCCGGGCTTTTTCAGGATATCTGATTTTCTGCTGAAGGTCCTGAAGCCCATCAATTAATTTCGGCATCTGTTCAACTACAATAAAAAAATTTTCTTCCTCCCCCTTGTTCTCGACTATGCTGGGAGGATCAGGCATTTTAATTTTTTCATCGATGCGTAGTTCAGCATCGATGTTGAGGATTTCATCGGGAATAATTTCGTCATTTGGGATTTCAACAGGCACCGGTGGTCGGGGTGGAGCAGGAGGTTGTTCCTTATGGCTGGTTCGTTCTATCTCCTCCATATTTACTACCTCTTGCTGGTTGGTGAGTGTGACTTCATTACCGGAAGAACTTCGGATAGGCAGTTTTGTTGCCACTAAAAAGATCAGGAGACTTATGATCAAGCCCGTCTCCACGAAGAGCGTATAATTTTTTTTGAGGTCCGTTATTTTTTTGAAGGGTTGCATGAGAACCTCCTTCACTCCATAAAAGTATTGATTAGGGCATATCTATTTTTTTTCTTATAAACTCTACTAAATGTATTCCTACTCCTGGAATTGCTTGGTTTAATCCCACCACGTAGTTATCGACGCAATTAAAAGCCAGAGAGTAAATTTAATCCTGACTAGAATTCAATATGTCACCGGGCGGGTTAAATGTCAACGAAATATTATCGCATTGTACCCTCTTTCTTTCCTGTCATCATGATGAGCCGTGGCTAAAAGAAACCCAGATGTTCACTTGGGGCGATCGCCCCGAATATGGAGGTTTTCCACATTCTTGCATTTCCCGGAACCTGTTGCAGGGTTCTTTCTTAACGCCTCCGCTGCACTTGCCCGGGCGGCTCATAAATCGCAAGGCCGGAAGACAGCATTAGGATCCAAAAAAAGACTTGGGAAAACTTTTATGCCAACCTTTCTCCTTCTACCCGTTTCCAGACAAGAGTTTTAATTAAAATACCAAAATATTACGCCTTGAACTCAGAGAAATTTCAGCCTCACAGCTTTCCCCTTTGAAGGGGAAATGAATTCGGCCCCCGCCGAAGAAAAGGGGATGTGCTGCTGTTCCCACGGGCCTGCAAGCGTCTGGCTGTGGCAGTAGCCTTTTTTATAGCTGTCGGAATAAGTTGCCCACAAAAGTGTAAAGGATGTCTCTGGTCTGTACATTCGAATGGGGAATTATTGCATGGGATTACAATCACAATCCTCTTGTGATTGTAATTGAGAGACAATTACGATTATAATCGTAGAAGGCTTACGACTATAATCGTAAAGGGCTTGCAATTATAATTGTAATCGTCTTACGATTATAATGGTAAGGGTTTTGGAATAATAAGGGCGCATGCCGGTTATCTGGCATGCGATCTGGATTTTATCTATTCCGTCAGGCAACCGTGAGCGTTGTATCAAGGCAGCCTGTACGCAGCTCATTTGTGTTGCAGAAATGATTCACTCTCTTGGATAACAAATTAAGTTCCATCTCGGTTTTTTCTACCCCACAAAAAAAGCCCGGTGATTGACACCGGGCTTTTAAATGAAAATAGGTGTTGCTATTACGAATCCTGCTCACCCTGGAGCTGGCTTAAGAACTCCACGAGATCCCGTATTTCTCCCTTGCTGAGGATATCAGCCATGGGGAACATGGCGGAAGGGGAGTTCGACCGCTCCGTGATTTGATCTTTAGAAATCTGCTGTGTTTCGCCGTCACTGGATTGTAGCACGACATAGGAATCGGTCTCTTCTTTGAGCACACCCTGTGCTGTATCTCCATTTTCGAGAGTGACAGATATTGAGCCATAGCCGGGGGCAATGCGTTCTCCCGGTTCAACCATGGATAGCAGCAGTTGCTCTCGTGACAAGGTATTGCCGATGTTACCCAACTCTGGTCCTACATCACCGCCACGACCGCCAATAGCATGGCACCGGGTACACTGCGCGGCATCATGACCATAGAAGACCTGGGCGCCCTGCTGTCCATTACCGCCATACAGGGCTTCTTTGTACTGGGCCACCATATCGTCCTCCGGCTTCTGCGATCGATATTTCTGCAGCTGAGATTGGAGTTCCTCTGAACTGGAGTTGTCTGCAGCCTGTACAAGTTCTAATTGAACTTCAGAGGGGACCTCTCCGTTTATCAGCTCGGTTAATTGATTCGAAAGTACGTTATTTGCAGCTTCACTCTGCATTTCTCCCAACGCGGTCAGTGCACTTTGCTGCTCAACGTAGGACCCGTTGCCGAGCACAGATGAGAGGAGTTCGACCTTTCGCTGCTCTTCAATACCAAGCGAAGGTATGAGGCCCAGGGCCGTCATCCTTACCGACTGTTGATCTCCTTCAAGGGCTACGGCAACAGCTTCATCCATGGACTCGTAATTCAAGCTGTCCAATGCATTCAGGGCAGCAATCTTAACTTCTGGTGAAGGATCGTCCTGGACCAGGCCAAATAGTTGAGGCATAGCCGGATTGTAGTTCAGGGAGCTGATTGCTTCTGCAATTGCCACTCTCAGTGTTTCACCGCCGTCGTTCAGAACGGGATCGATAATAGAGGCAAGCGCTTCGGTGGCATCCTCACGATTATTTTCTACCTCTCCACGGTAGCGACCGGTTACGCGGTCAAGGGTAGAAGACTCGGGCCAGACCGAAAGCGTTGCAATGGCTTCTGACCGCAGCGTTTCAGATATGCCATCACGGGTCGCAAAAGAGGCCAATCGCAGGGCATCTTCTGCCGTGCCGTTATAGAGATTTGCATTAATTACACGGCGAATCAGCGGTTCATTCGTGAATTCGGTTTCATTCAGCAGTTGGGCAAGTGCGGGTACCGCTTCCGTGATTTGCGTATCATCATTGATGGCACGTGCTGCATTCGTTACCACGTATTCGCTTTCGTCATCCAGGAACTGGGCCACTGAGGGATCCTCCAGTCGCCGCAGTGCAACAACAGCCGCAATGCGTACGGCCTCCGAGGGATGGTCAGCAAGTCCGGCAAGGGCGTCCACATCACCGATGCGTTCCAGGGCGATGGCACCACCGTGACGGAGGTAGACATCTTCGTCATTGTTGGCCTCCAGCATGGAAATAATCGGTTCAACAGCAGGTTGATACTCCATGCGCCCCAGGGCTTCAGCTGCAAAAAACTGCACGCGCAGTGACTCATCTTTCAGCAATGGGATGATCGCATCTGCTGCAGCTTTGTACCGGACATCTCCCAGCACTTTAGCTGCTTGTGCACGAATTTCCGGGTCAGTGTCCTCCAGGTACTGAACCAGTGATTCGGCATGTTCTACATCGTTGCGTGCCAGCTGACCGATGCCCCAGATACCGTGCAGCCGGGCCAGCTGATGGTCGGTCTGGCTGATAGCATTTAATAATGTTACCGTATCGTTTCGCCTGGCTAGCTCAAACTGTGCTTTCATCCGTACTCGCATATCCTGGTGATGCAGCAGATCTTTCAGCACATCTTCTGAACGAGTGCCAAATTCTTCACCTAGCAGCTGTTGCGTCTCCTCTCGGATATCTGTGCGACTTTCAGAAGCGACATCCAGTTTCCAGATGCGTCCTTTGTCCTTGGTATCCCATCCTTCGATCCAGTCAGCAAAGTATAGGCTTCCGTCGGGTCCAAACTCCATACCGGTAGTCAGTATTCCCTCAACAACGGGTTGGTCGCTTTTGAGGTCAAAGCCGGCACCGTTGGGCTCGAGCGTAAATCCATGGATCGCCGAGCGTGCCGGTGAGCCGGTAAACTCAGAAATGAAAAAGGTATCGTCCCACTCTTCAGAAAGAGCTGTCCCGGGATTATACGCCATTCCTGCCGGACCGCTGTGGTAAGGGGCAACGGGAGGGAGGAGATGGGCCGCCTGGTCTTCCCACCTTGGCTTATAATAGTCTTCATCCATCCACACCTTGTACTCATTGTTTTTGGGATCAACGTATTTGCCGAATTGCCAGTTGGTTCGCCAGCCGCTGTCGGAACCGCTTACCAGGTACACCAGTCGTTCATGTTCCCCGGCGTGATCTCCGTCATTATCAACAGAGATCAGGTTGCCATGCTTGTCAAAAACAAACTCATGGGTATTTCGCACGCCGCGGGCGAACACTTCAAAATTGCTGCCGTCGGGATCAGACCGGAAGATGGCGCCCTGGTTGGGATTCTCCCACGTCTTGCCATCGGGACCGATGATATTCGATCCGATGTCACCGATTCCCCAGTAAATGCGTCCATCGGGTGCTACTGTAGCGCCAGACATGCCGTGCCCGCTAAACCCGATGTGAACCATATATCCATTACTGATTGATGTTTTGGTGTCAGATATTCCGTCCCCGTCAGTATCAGTAGTTCTCCACATATCTGGAGCCACAGCAATGTAGACATCATCGTCAAAAGCAAGGACCGATCCAGCAACATCGGTAATCTCTTCATTGAAATCGCGAATATAAAGCTGAGAGCGATCGGCAACGCCATCCCCCGAGCGATCTTCAATAGTGTAGATCTCTTCCTGCTCTACCGTAAGATCTCTCCAGTCATGGGAGTCGTCGCCGTTGTGATCGGTGAGCCACTCATTTTGAGCACTGCGTTCCGGGGCCAGCTCCCGATGCAGAAAATCCTTGCGATCCTGTACCGTCTTCCAGCTAATTGCCTCAATCATCCAGTCGCGGTGCCCGCGGATGTCAAACTCGGAGCTTGTACTCCGGTTCGTTACGTTAATATATACGCGCCCTTTGTTGTCAATGTCCATACCGATGGGATCGGCCAAGAGTTTCTCTGAGGCCCACAGGCTCAGTTCCAGGCCATCGGCAAGCTCCGCCGAAACCTCACTTCGAATGGACTCGGCCTCTTGGGCTGCTTCCTGGTCATCCAGCGTCGTGATTTCCGGATCGGGCTGGCTGGAGCAACCAATAAATAATAGTATCGATATGCATAGCAGGGACCTGGTGAATAGTGAATATCTTGTGGAAACCGAAGTAAAAAGTGATTGCGATAACATGCGTTCTGTTTAATCTGTGAATGTTTCTAACTTTGGAAAGCAGAGGTGCTACCTAATAAAGAGCGATTTTAATTGATATGTAATGATTGCGCTTCTCATAGGAATGTTTTGATAGACTCAAATCGTTGTAAATTACATTAATATAAGTGCCCCTGACCCTTCCGGTTAATCAAATTTTTAGCATTTAAACCCTTTAGATTAACGAATTTTTTTCATCAAATGTCAAAAAAATGAGTAATCCTTTTGCAAAAGGAAATGAATGTAGAATATTTTCGATCATATCTCTGATAGACTAATACTCATCTGTGTCATCCCGGACTACGATCTAGGATCTAATATTCAGACTGTATCAACGATTCTGGACATTAGCAGATCCTGAAATAAGTTCAGAATGACACAAAATTAAATTCTATCCGTTGTAAAAAGTTGATGTTTAATATTTCTGAGCAGGTCAATTATTTTACGTCAGTTCGATATGAATCTGTAATCGGGAGGGATTGCGCGACCATCGGGGGGGTGAAATCAGAACCTGGATTTACAGGATTAGAGGATCTACAGGATAGTAATGTTTACCGGAGAAGGAATCCCGAAAATCTTTTAATCCTGTCCATCCTGATTCCAATGGGTGAACTGTGAAATTAGATGATCTTACATGCAAGCTAATCGACCATCACACAAAGCCTCTTGGCGATGACAGTTATAGTATTTCTTGTATCGAACCCGGGTTATTTTAAGAAATGATTGGCCATTAGAAACTGGCAGAAAACTATCTGGGAAATATTTATTTTCGTTTTGCAAAAAGGTTTCTTATTAACAGTTGCTCGGGATACCCGTTTAATTAGTTATCCATTTCGAATATCTTAGCCCGGATTATTCACGAAAAAGTATAAATTGAAGTTTAAGTTGTTGATATTATTTTCTATTTCGAAAATTAAGTATAGCTCAAATTTGCCTGCTGTAGCAAAACGGCTGCGAAATTTGGCCGTGCACTTCGTTGAAGGAAAAATGATTTGCTCAAGGTATGTAAATACCTTTCCGCCGCCATTTTTCTTTCGCCTTGTGCAAAACCAAATTTCTTGGTGAATAATCCGGGTTAGGTAAAATTTTTTCGCTAATCCATAAAATGAAGTATTACGTGGCACGTACTCCTTTTTCCTCAACTCCGTTCGGCAATTTTCCCAAATTTGTTCTCTCAATCATGCTGTTTCTGGCTGGTTGTACAGTTGAAAAGCCCAAAAGATTTGAGACGCTTCCTGTGGATCAGACCAACGTGACTTTCTCCAACGACCTTGAGACAACATCTGAGTTTAACATTTTGAATTATCTCTACTTTTATGATGGAGGCGGCGTTTCGATAGGGGATATCAACAATGATGGGTTGTCGGATCTCTATTTTACTGCCAATATGAAGCCCAACAGGCTCTACCTGAATAATGGGGATTTTCAGTTTGAGGATATTACTGCACAGGCAGGGGTAGAGGGGGGCGGTGACTGGACGACCGGGACCACGATGGTGGATATCAATGCCGACGGTTTGCTGGACATCTACGTAAATAATGTGAATTACCTCACCAAAGAGGGCCGAAACCAGCTGTTCATTAACAATGGGGATTCAACGTTCACCAATATGGCCGAGGAGTATGGGCTCGATTTCCAGGGCTATTCCAAGCATGCAACCTTTTTTGATTATGATAATGACGGGGACCTGGATCTCTATCTTTTGAATCACGCCGTGCACACTCAAGAGTCCTTCGCACGGGCTGATCGCCGCAAAGTTAACGATGCCAATGCCGGGGACCGGCTGTACCGGAATGATGGGGGCACCTTTACCAATGTTACTGAGCAGGCGGGCATTTACAACAGTATTTTGGGGTATGGACTGGCAGCCACCGCGAGCGATCTCAATAATGACGGTTGTACTGATATTTATGTGTCAAACGACTTCCATGAAAATGATTACCTGTACCAAAACAATTGTGACGGTACATTTGCAGAGGTTCTTGAGCGTTCTACCGGTCACACCAGCCGGGCTTCGATGGGCAATGATATCGCCGATATTAATAATGATGGCTTAGCGGATATATATGTGACCGATATGTTGCCGAATACGGAAGAGGGATTAAAAACGGCGGTCAGTTCTGAGACCTTCAAAGTGTATACCATCCAACGACAGTTTGGCTATCATCCACAGCTGGTACAAAATACACTGCAACTAAACAGGGGAGAAGGGCCTGACAGCTTAACAAAGTTTTCTGAAATTGCACAATATGCAGGAGTAAATGCTACCGACTGGAGTTGGGCACCGCTGTTTTTTGATATGGACAACGATGGGTATAAAGACCTGTATGTAACCAACGGTATTTACCGTCGGCCCAACAATCTGGATTACCTTTTATATGTACGTCAAGACACCACACAGGAATCGTTGAGCCGGGGTCGTGGATCTGGTGACATTGATGCAATTGAACGAATGCCTCACACCAAGGTGCCCAATGTGGGCTTCCGAAACAATGGAGATTATACCTTTTCTGATGAAAGCAGCTCGCTCGGATTTGATACACCGAGTTACTCCAATGGTGCCGCGTACGGCGACCTGGATAACGACGGCGATCTCGACCTGGTCACCAACAATCTAAATAGCATGGCAACAATCCAGCGCAATATGACCCGTGAACGAGAGGGCGGGAATTACCTGCAGATCTCATTCGAGGGAGAAGGCCAAAATACAAAAGGCATTGGCAGCAAGCTGGTAGTATACGATTCTACATCTTTGCAGAAGTACGAGATGTTTACAACACGGGGATTTCAATCCTCTGTGGAACCGAGGCTGACCGTGGGACTGGGTAGCAGCAAAGAGGTAGATTCTCTAACAGTTATCTGGCCTGATGGACGCTGGCAAACCTTGCGCCAGGTTAGTCCCAATCAATCGATGGTGTTAAAGCAAGCTGATGCAGCAGGATCTTATAATTACAATGCAAGAAGATCCGGTGATAGTACCCCACTCTTTGAAGAGGTCAGTTCCCAGGTTGGGCCCGATTACAGGCACAGGGAAGACACCTATCTCGACTTCAACCAGCAGCAGCTGGCACCGTTTATGCTTTCCTCACAGGGGCCGGGCATTGCTGTTGGGGATCTGAATGGCGATGGATTGGAAGATCTGTATGTCGGCGGAGCTAAACGCCAGGGGGGCAAGCTGATTATTCAACAGGAGGATGGCACATTCCAGGTAAAGGAAGTCCCCTCATTTGAGCACTATTCCCAATTTGAAGATGTGGACGCCGAACTGTTTGATGCCAACGGTGATGGTACACTTGACCTCTACATCGTCAGCGGTGGAAATGAGTTTTCCTATCAGACAGAAGGATTGAGAGATCGATTTTATTTTAATGATCAAAACGAGAACTTTGTCCGTGTGGCCGATGCCTTCCCAGAGGTGCTGGAGAATGGATCGGTTGCAAAAGCCAAAGATTATGACGGAGATGGGGATATGGACCTGTTCGTCGGCAGCCGCTCTATTCCCCATAACTACGGAATCTCACCTGATAGTCACCTTTTTGAGAACCAGGGCAATGGAAAATTTGAAGAGGTCACGGATGAAGTCGCCCCGGCACTGCGTCAATTGGGCATGGTAACTGATGCGAAGTGGTCAGACATCGATCTGAATGGGACCCCGGATCTCGTTATTTCAGGGGAATGGATGCCATTGGTCATTTTATATAATAGGGGAGGTAAGTTTGTAAGAGCAAGTGAAGAGGCCGGTTTGAAGGATACCAATGGTTGGTGGCAAAGTGTTGAAACGGGTGATTTTGACAGTGACGGGGATATCGATTTAGTGGCCGGAAACATGGGGACCAATTCATTCCGGAAAGCTTCTGATGAAAATCCAATCGTAATGTACCTGAAAGATTTCAACGATGACGGTCAAATTGACCCGATTATCGGCTATACACAAGAAGGTGCTGAATACCCCGTGGCACCCCGTGATGAACTGTTGACCCAGTTCAAGTTTCTTCGTCCCAAATTCAATAGTTACCAGGATTATGCCGGGAAAACCATTCAACAGATTTTTGGAGAAACGCTAACAGAAGGGGATTGGGAAAAGAAAACAGTAATGACTCTTAAATCAGCATATATTGAGAATCAGGGAGATGGGAGCTTTGAAGTTCATCCATTCCCCACAAAAACACAGTGGGCTCCCATTTTTGATTTCTCTGTGAATGATTACAACAATGATGGTAACGTGGATCTGCTAACCGGCGGAAATATGTTCGATGTAAAACCCTCAATGGGTGGCCGTTTTGACGCGGGCTATGGTCTGTATTTAAAAGGCAACGGGGATGGAACCTTTAGTGAAATTGAGATGCAAGAAAGTGGTTTCTCTGTTGGAGGTGAGATCAGAGATATCAGAAACCTGAGAAGGGCAGATGGTGGCCAGCTTATCATAGTAGCCCGGAATGATAAACCGTTGCTAATCTACACTTTTGGTCACAAGGGAACCAATGCATTTAAAGCTGGATCCAAGACGAAGTGAATTGACATCCTTTCTATACCTATAGCCAATGAGTAATGCGTAATATTATAAGACTGCGCCTGCCACTTAATATTAGCTCCTCAATATTGAAACCTAGCTTTATGAAAGAATTAAGGAATTAGCCTATCCTTTCAAGTCCAGAAAATCAATACATTATTGAATATAATAATGGGGATCTGAGAAGACGAGCTCATCACTATCAATTGGAGGCTTATGTTTATTGATTCCACTCATCTTAAAGGGGCTGTTTAGTACAAACTAGGTAATTTACAAAAAAATTGAATGAAATAATACGTTGCGCTAGAAGTAAAAAAGTCGCAAGTTACATTAACATATAAGTCAGTTAAGGTATAAGCTTAACCTTAGTACAGCCAATAAAAATTATGAGAGATTGGTTGTTGAAGTTATTTATTCCTGCATATCCATTCATAGATTTATTGACGTATTAATGTAAGGGCTTACCACCGTAATAAATCTCAATTTAAAAGGGAAATATATGAGAGGGGTAGGGCTACGATTAAAAACAGGTAGTATGTCTGTATCCTTTTGTTCCTGGTATTCAGGTATACGTAAAGTAAGTTTCTTTGCAGTATCGCTTTTCTTAATTGCTGCGGGTTCAGTATTTGCACAAGTGCCGGTCTCCGGTTCAGTTACCGATGCCGATGACGGAGAGCCGTTAACGGGGGTAAACATCTTGGTAAAGGGGACAACGAGCGGCACCTCCACCGGGCCGGATGGTACTTATGAGTTAAATGTGCCCTCTGCTGAGGATACGCTGGTTATATCTTTTATAGGTTATCTCTCACAACAGATACCAGTTAATGGTCGAAATACTATCGATATAGAACTTCAGGCAGACATACAGCTATTTGAAGATGTTGTTGTTATTGGATACGGAACGCAGCGAAAACAGGACGCCACCGGATCTGTGCTCTCGGTTACTGAGGATGATTTCAACCAGGGCGTTATTTCTTCACCTGAGCAACTGCTGCAGGGACGTGCTGCGGGAATTCAAATTACCCCTTCCAGTGGTGAACCGGGAGCCGGGGCCAACATCAGGATACGGGGAACCTCTTCTGTTCGAAGTGGTAATGATCCACTAATTGTGATTGATGGTGTTCCCCTCAGTGGTGGAAACATTACTCCTGGTGGAGGGGACTTCGGTGCGGGAGAACAAACGCCGCGAAATCCACTGAGCTTCATAAACCCGGAAGACATCGAAAGCATCAGTGTGCTTAAAGACGCCTCAGCCTCCGCCATCTATGGGGCCCGTGGTTCTAATGGTGTTATCCTTATTACCACCAAAAAAGGGCAGGGGGGCGAAACCGGAACTTTGAGCTTTAGCTCTACCGTCAGCACCAGCTCAGTACGCGAGAAGCTTGACCTGGTTAATGCCGACGAGTACGTTCAGCTGGCTGAACAAGCAGCAGCTGACCCGGCAGAAATTAATTTTGGCGGTTCTACCGACTGGCAGGACGAAATTTTCAGGAATGCCATTACCCATGAATATTCGGTCAGTTATGGCGGCGGTAGCGAAAGCACAACGTATCGTTTGTCTATGGGATATATGGATCAGCAGGGGATTATTGAAAGATCGGGATTGGAACGCTTGACGGGAAGATTAAATGCAACCCATGCCATGCTGGATGACAAGGTTCAGCTTGAGATCAACTTATTAAATTCACGGCTTGAGGATACCTATGCGCCGGTAACCAGGAGCGCTGGTTTTGAGGGGGACCTGATTGGCGCTGCACTTCAGGCCAACCCAACACGCTCTCCGTATGATAATGAGGGCAACCTGGTGCAGTCATCAGATTTTAGGAACCCGCTTGCCATGCTTAATTTGATTGATGACAACGCCGAAACATCGAAGCTGATTGCCAACCTGTCCGGCACATACAATTTTACGGATTGGTTCTCCTACAAGGTTAATCTGTCGCTTGACAACTCGGAGTCGGTCCGACGAATAGGGGTAGACCCGACCCTTTGGTTTGATGATCTCGGCTATAACGATGATGAGGGGCGAAGCAGAGGGCGGGCCGTAATCGATAATCTCTATACCAATAATACGCTGATTGAAAATACACTGAATGCCAGACGAACGGTATTTCAGAACGGAACACTCAGCCTCCTTGCAGGATTTTCGTACCAGGAATTTGAGACTCGTGCAGACTGGCTGCAGGCAGAGTATTTTGTTACAGACGAAATACCATTGGTTGACAACGTAGATGGAGTTGATAATCAAAATAATAAAGCGTTCCAGGCTTCATCATCCAGAAATGTTGAAGAACTGCAATCGTATTTTGGGCGAGCTAACCTGGATTATGACAACAAGTACCTGCTTACCGTTAACTTCCGGGCCGACGGATCCACAAAGTTCGGAGATAATAACAAGTATGGTTACTTCCCGTCATTTGCCGGTGGATGGCGAATCTCAGAAGAAGACTTCTTCTCCGGGCTGTCTTCTGTTTTCTCTGACCTGAAGTTAAGAGTGGGCTGGGGAATTACCGGGAACCAGGAATTTCCGGGTGGAGCTTCCCTCGCACGTTTTGAGGTTCAAAATGATGGATCCCTCGTGCAGGTGAATAACCCCAATCCCGACATTCAGTGGGAAGAGACCGAACAGTTAAGCGCCGGAATCGACTTTGAGGTTCTGCAGGGAAGAGTGCGTGGTTCAGTCGACTATTACCGCAAAGAGACGACCAATCTTATTTTTCTCAGGGATTTTGCGCAGCCGGCCGCTGTCGAATCTCAATGGGTTAACCTGGACGGTTCTGTTGTTAACGAGGGTGTGGAACTTGATCTCGATGCCTTTGTGGTAGACAACTCAAGATTGTCTTGGCAGGTTATTTACAACATGAGTTATACCACGAACGAGGTTAACGACCTGGGAACCTTTGTAAATACCGGGCAGATCCATGGGCAAGGGTTAACGGGTGCTTATGCACAACGTATCGCAGAGGGGCAGCCTTTGTTTTCCTTCTACATGCGGGAATTTCTTGGATTTGACGAGAATGGACTTGGACAATATGCCAATGATGAAGCGCTCAGTTTCGTGGGAGATCCGTTGCCCGACTTCGCACTTGGGCTGACAAATAATTTTACTTTCGGAAGGTTTGATGCCAGTATGTTCTGGACCGGCTCGTTTGGTTTCCAGGTCTACAACAATACAGCGAATGCCATCTTCCTGAAAGGCAACTTGAGAAATGGCCGAAACGTGACTGAAGAAGTAGCCAGAGGTCCAGAATCCCCAAATAATTTCGGGGAGGCATCGACCCGGTTCCTTGAAGATGGCGATTTCCTGCGATTGGCCAACCTGTCCATTGGATATAATTTTGATGTATCCAACCTGGCCCCGGTACGAAGATTGCGGCTGTCGCTAACGGGACAGAACTTGTTGCTATTCACAGACTATTCTGGCTTTGATCCCGAAGTGAATACAGATAAGAATATAGATGGTATACCTTCGCTCGGAATTGACTATACGGCTTACCCGAGACCGAGAACAATATCGCTGAAGGTTAACCTGGATATTTAAACATTTTGAAAGAACGACAAGGGACTGCTATGAAGAAACTAATTTATCTTTTAACAATAGGACTGATCCTTCTGGGATGTACCGATCTAACTGATGTGGATGAAGACGGGATTAGCAGGGATGTTGTGGAGGGAGGCGGGAGTGGCATTGATAATCCAGCCGCAGCTTTGACGGGTGCATATTCCCAACTTAATGAGCTAACCGGTGCAGGTGAAACTTTTGCCCTCATGGAGCATTCCTCAGACGAAATGATGGGGCCGACCCGGGGCACTGACTGGAGCGACTTTGGCGTGTGGCGTCAGTTGCATGCGCATATTTGGGATCCGGCCCATTCCGAGGTACTGGAAGCCTGGAACGACCTGAATGCTGGGATCTTCAGGGCTACCCAGGTGGTGGATGCCCAGGGAGCCACGGCTCGACAAATATCCGAAGCCCGTTTTTTGCGAGCATTCTTTATGTTCTACGTCATGGACCTGTATGGCCAGGTTCCATTTCGACCCTCCGACGCCGGACCAGATGATATTCCGCAGGTGTTCAGCCGGACTGATGCTTTCGATTTTATTATCGAAGACCTGACCAATAGCCGCCCGAATCTGCCTACATTGACTTCAGGCGCTGATGCAGGAATAGCCTCACAGGAAGCTGCAGATTTTCTGCTGGCCAAGCTGTACCTCAACCGGGCGGTTTACACTTCCTCAACTGCTGAAAACCCGTCAGCTGGCCCATACACTTTTGAAGATGTAGATATGGATGAAGTGATAACGCGGGTGCAGAATATCATTGATAATCCCTATACGGATCTGACTTCGTTCTATCATAATTTCCACTGGGATAACTCCACGTTATCCAACGAGCTCATTTTTGTCATAGATAACCAGGCAGGAGCCCCAACCGCAGTGGTCGATCCCTTTGTCTGGACCCTGCACTATAACCAGACGCCCCGCGCATGCTGCAATGGGTTTACGACCATTTCTGATTTTTACGGCCGGTTTACTGACGATTCGGACATCCGGAAAAGTGCTTATATCCCGGACATGTCTGCTACAACGGGCATATTGGGCGGCTTCTTAGTTGGCCAGCAATATGGAAGTTATAATGCACCGGATAGCCCGGAGAATCCGTTAACCGATCGCGGAGGTAATCCGCTGATCTTTACCGAAGAAGTAGACCTGCTATACTCCAATGAACGCATGGGAATTCGTGTCATCAAATACCTGGTGAACCCGAATGACTACAACAACCCAGGCACGGACTTCATCTTCTTTCGCTATGCCGATGCATTACTGATGAAAGCGGAAGCTCATTTCCGCAAAGGTGAAACCGGGGAAGCACTGAATATCATAAATACCATCAGGGAGAATCGCGAGGCTACCCCGCTACAGAGCCTCAGCGAGGAAGCAATACTCAATGAACGGGGATTTGAGATGTATTGGGAAGGGTGGCGGCGTAACGACCAGGTTCGTTTTGGCCAGTTTACTGAGGCCTGGGATCAAAAAGAAGCCTCCGACCCATATCGGGTGCTTTTCCCCATACCACAGCGGGCTCTCGACACCAACCCGAACTTAATTCAAAATGCTGGCTACTAAATATATCAGGTTCAAGAGATAAAATGACTATTCAAAAAAGAGGCCTGTACTATTCCAAGGCCTCTTTTTTTGAAATAAAGCTGGGAATTGCTAACCGTTTGAAAATTCATTTAGAGAAAACGATGAACAAACAAATAATCAGACCTGCGCGAAGCTCAGTTATATTGATTGTAACCTTTACTCTGTTGTTGTATGCCTGTGAACCACCTGTTCCCAAACGATTTTCTCAACTTTCTCCTGATATAACGGGAATCACGTTTATCAACCGATTAACGCCGACACCGGAGCTCAATATTTTTAACTATCTCTACTTTTATGACGGCGGGGGCGTGGCCGCAGGAGATCTTAACGGGGACGACCTGCCGGAACTGTTTTTTACATCTAATCAGGAAGAGAACAAAATCTATCTCAACAAGGGTAATTTCGAATTTGAGGATGTCACTGACATTGCCATTGGCACTTCCGAGGATGAGTGGACGACAGGCGTATCTTTTGTTGATATCAATAGTGACGGGAAGCTCGACATTTATGTCTGCAATGTGGGGGGATATCTGAATTTGAAAGGAACAAACCGGCTCTATATCAACAAGGGAAATAATGAACAGGGGATACCGGTCTTCGAGGAGAAAGCCGGGGAATATAGCTTGGATTTGATGGGTTTTGGCACCCAGGCCGCCTTTTTTGATTACGACCTGGACGGGGACCTGGACATGTATATGATGAATCACTCTGTTCACTCCGCCGGCACTTTTGATTATTCCACTATCCGACAAAAGCCGCACCCATTAGCTGGTGACAAACTGATGCGAAATGACGGCGGCCGGTTTGTGGATGTAACCGAGCACTCCGGGATATATAGCTCCGCACTGGGTTACGGGCTTGGAATAGGGATCAGTGACCTGAACCAGGATGGGTACCCGGATGTGTACATCGGCAATGATTTCCATGAGGACGACTACCTGTATATCAACAATGGGGACGGGACTTTTACAGAATCGCTGGAGGAGATGATTCAACATACCAGTCGCTCCTCAATGGGCAACGATTTGGTTGATATCAACAATGACGGGCTGGTTGATATTTTTTCCCTGGATATGCTCCCAGAAGACTACGAGAAGCTGAAAGCAACGGCAGGTGAGGACACTTACCAGATCTACGAGAGCAAACGACGTTACGGTTACAAACACCAGTTTTCCAGGAATACGCTACAGTTGAACCGGGGCAGAGGCAAGTTTAGTGAGATCGGTCTGATGGCAGGCGTTTATGCCACCGACTGGAGCTGGGCCGCCCTGGGAGCCGATTTTGACCATGACGGGCATATGGACCTGTTTGTCTCCAATGGCATCAGGGGACGTTCGAACGACCTGGATTACTACGAATACATCACACAAGATGCTATTCAAAATCGGCTCAAAGGGAAGCTCACCGAGCAAGATGTAACGTTAAGCAATCGGATGCCGGTCATCAAAATCCCGAATTACATATTTAAGAATGACGGGAGTTTAATTTTTGAGAATGTGTCTAATAGTTGGGGGCTGGACCAGGAAACGTTCTCCAACGGCGCCGCCTATGCGGATCTGGATCTTGATGGAGATCTGGATATTATTATCAATAATGTAGACCAAGAGGCGTCAATATTCAGGAACAATACAGTCGAAGCGTTTCCAAATGCCAATTACCTCAAAATTAAGCTGGTAGGCCCCAAAGACAACCGTTTAGGAGTGGGAACAAAGATTGAGATTCCTCTTGGAGCGGATAGCATAATATTCAGGGAGTTGTATCCTGTGCGGGGATACCAGTCTTCTGTGGAATATACCCTGCATGTGGGACTGGATACTATGCAAGTGATACCCGAGCTCACGGTCAAATGGCCAGACGGAAAATCGGAGACTCTGATGGGAGTAACTGCCAACCAAACCGTGACAATATATTACCACAATGCTTTAGCTCAAACGATAGAAACAATGCTGACGGCCTCCGTTGAAAGTCCTTTTACCGAGATTACCCGGCAGCTTGCTATTCCATACAAGCATGAAGAAAACAGCTTCGTGGAGTACACTCGTGAGCCGTTGATTCCCCATATGATTTCCAAGGAAGGTCCTGCGATTGCAGTGGGAGACGTAAACGGTGATGGGCTGGATGACTTTTATGCCGGTGGCGCCAAACGGCAAGCCGGAAAACTTTTTATTCAGCAACACAATGGGAGCTTTATTGAAAAAGAATCTTTTGCATTCCAGGAGGATTATATCCAGGAAGATGTAGATGCTACCTTTGGAGATTTCGATAATGATAGCGACCTGGACCTGATCGTGGTTAGCGGGGGAAATGAGTATTACGGCCATTCTGATTATATGCTTCCGCGGCTGTATTTAAACGACGGTAGCGGCCATTTTTTGAGGAGCCGTGAACGTTTGCCAGATCTCTACATAACTGGTTCGGTAGTAGCGAAGGGTGATGTCGATAACGACGGTGATATCGATCTGTTTGTTGGAGCACGGGCTATCCCGTTGAACTATGGTAAACCGCCAACTAGCTACCTGCTTGTTAACGAGAATGGTTCCTTCAAAATTGATACCACCGCTTATGGCAAATCTTTTACAAACCTCGGCATGGTAACCGATGCGGAGTGGGCCGATATGAACAAAGATGGCAAGATAGATCTTGTCGTAGCTTCTGAGTGGTCACCGCTGCGATTAGTATATAATTTACAGAAGAAAGGTGGAACCAGCGTTGTCGAACTTCCGAACTCTACCGGCTTGTGGAATGCTGTGACGCTGTCCGACCTGGATAATGACGGATTCCCGGATATAATAGCCGGAAACCTGGGGTTAAATTCAAAATTCAGGGCTTTTCCATCGGAACCTTTGCGCATGTATGTCAATGACTTTGACAGGAATGGAATCGCGGAACAGATTATCACCTATATAGATCACAAAGGTGAGGAGCGGCTTTTCGCAACAAAAGATGAATTGGCGACACAGTTGAACTACATCAACGAGAGATTTGAAAGTTACAAATCCTTTGGCGAGACTTCTCTTCATGATGTGATCGATCGCAAACTGTTATCATCTGCAGACAAGTATGAGGTTGATGAACTGAGGTCATCTCTTTTCTACAACAAAAAGGATCATTTTGCAAAAGAACCGATGCCGGTAACTTCACAATTTGCACCTATGCGTGATTTTTTCATTTATGACCTTGATAACGATCATTATTCTGATATAATAGGTGCAGGAAATTTCTATGAAGCTGCTATACAGCGGGGTCGTTATGATGCGAGTTTTGGCAATGTATTACTTAACAGGGGAGATAGGGGATTACAAGAGGTGTCCAATAGTAAGCTAAACTGGTTTCTTGAAGGAGAGATCAGAAAAATAAAAAAAATCAGGTTAGGGGATAAAGATATACTGGTAGTAGCTGCAAATAATGCGCCTTTACGTTTTTTTCTGATAGAACCTTTTGGTAGGCGCTGACATAAAACGGGTATTTTCTGTAAAAGCAGTATGTGAGGTGATAGTGTTAAAAGAGTCCTGGAATAATGGCTTGTAATGATGTGATTATTGTACTTCAGGTGTTTTGTAATATCTGAAGGTTTTACACCATTACTTTTGCATTTATGCTCAAAAAATATCACATATTCTCCCACTTGACTGGAAAATAGGCAGGAAAAATGTTGCTACTATATTGTATGATTCATGAAGTTGTAAAAGTCCCTATCTAACTTTTTGCATAAAAGAAAAAAAATTGCATCTTTAGGCAGTTACATTTTAATGCTTGTTATCTAATAGGTGTGGGTTTAACCTCTCGCAATCAAAATTACTAGGGAAATTGGTTGCACTCAAGAGGCTTACCTCTTGACAGTTCATTTAAGCTAATCTCCCAATTTAGAAGCTTAAATGTAAACGCTTACACCTTGGTTAATCTAAACTAAACACGAAGGTAAAAATTATGACAGGGAAAGGGTTACGACTTCATAATTGTATATCTGCGTTTATCCAAGAGCGTCGGTATACATTAAGAAAGAGATTGCTAAATGCAGGGCTAGCTGCATTGGTAATTTTTGCATTTTCAGCTGGCCAAGCGCTTGCACAAGTGCAAGTATCTGGTACAGTAACTGACGCCGGGGACGGCCAGCCATTGACTGGGGTTAACATTGTAGTAAAAGGAACTACAATTGGTACTTCCACAGATATTGATGGCAACTATGAATTAAATGTTCCTTCTGCGCAGGATACACTGGTGGCCTCTTTTATAGGCTACATTTCACAGCAAATTCCGGTTAATGGCAGAAATACCATTAATATTGACCTGCAATCCGATGTCCAGCAGTTCGAGGATGTCGTTGTAGTGGGGTACGGAACACAAGAGAAACAGCAGATTACAGGTTCAGTCTCCAGTGTCAAATCTGAGGATTTTGTAACCGGTAATGTAAATTCCGCCGGAGAATTGATTCAGGGTAAAGTGCCGGGGTTGACTATCGCGTCGAGTGGGGGAGACCCGAACTCGAGTCCAACCATCAGGTTGAGAGGTATCTCCAGTTTTGCATCCGCTCAGGAACCATTGGTTGTTGTTGACGGAATTATTGGAGCGAGTCTTGATAACCTGGATCCCAATGATATTGCATCCATTGACGTGTTGAAGGATGCTTCCGCTTCTGCAATTTACGGAACCAGGGGAGCTGCGGGTGTAATTGTGGTTACTACCAAATCAGGTGGCGGATCGGGCCCGGGGGCAACCCAGACCCAGGTTAACTATAACGGTTCGGTTTCTATGGTTGGAGTTGCAAACCGGTTGGACGTGTTGAGTGGCCAGCAGTTTCGGGCACTCTCTGAAGAAACCGGGACAGCCATTAACGACCTGGGAGCCAATACCGATTGGTTTGAGGAAATTACCCAGACCGGCTATAATCACATCCACAACCTGGCGCTTTCAGGTGGAGATGCAAACACCAATTACCGCATTTCGGGTAACTTCCGGGATAATACCGGTATTCAGCGTCAAACCGGTTTTAACCAGATCAACGGACGTATTAATCTGAACCAGCGGGCGTTGGATGATAAATTAAGCCTCACGCTTAACCTTGCATCGACAAACAGGGAAGAGCAGCGCGGATTTGATTCAGCTTTCAGGTATGCTGCAACGTTTAACCCGACTGCTCCTGTAATGTCAGATGGTTTCGAAAATACAGGTGGATTTACCGAAATCGCCTCCTTTGATGTCTTTAACCCGGTGGCAATTATCGAAACTGCCGAACACGATGCAACCGAAAAACGGTTTAACGGGGCACTCAGAGCCGATTATGAATTTGAAGACCTGGTACCTGGTTTATCAGCTTCTGCGTTCTACTCGCTGGAAACCGAAACGGAAGAAGTGAATCTCTTCTATGCTCAGACCAACAAGTTTACCGGTGGAGCAACCAAGTCGAGTCTTGGTCCCGGTCTCGCACAACGATTCATAAACAGTGATGAGAGCGAGTTGTTCGAGGCTACTGTTAGCTACAATACCGACATC
Source organism: Aliifodinibius sp. S!AR15-10 (assembly GCF_031569985.1). Taxonomy (NCBI): domain Bacteria; kingdom Pseudomonadati; phylum Balneolota; class Balneolia; order Balneolales; family Balneolaceae; genus Fodinibius; species Aliifodinibius sp. S!AR15-10. The sequence continues at coordinate 23,239 of NZ_JAMQKA010000024.1, forward strand.
AGCGATCTGCGCCTGGAAACAATTGCCGGTTATTCCTACAATGACTTTTTAGAAACCGGAACCAGTGCTCAAGGCGGCGACTTTATCAGTGATGCTGTTGGATTTAACAATCTTGGGTTTGCGCAGGATTTCAGCCAGGGTGAAGGAACGGTAGGAAGCTACAAGAATACACATAAAATTATCGGATTTTTTGGAAGGGCAAATCTCAACTGGGATGACACGTACTTCCTTAATGCCAGTGTTCGTCGAGAAGGTTCTTCCCGATTCGGAGAGAATGAAAAGTTCGGTACGTTCTGGTCAACTGGTGGTGGTGTAGAACTCACCAATATTTTCGAGATCGATTTCATGAGCCAGTTGAAAGCTCGCGCCAGTTATGGTGTTACCGGAAATGATGCACCATTCAGCGGCATCTCCAAGCTTCGTTTTGCCCCGGGAGGTAACTTCTTCGTTGGCGGAAATTTTGTACAGAGTTTCGGGCCGGTCAGTAACCCGAATCCAGATCTGAAGTGGGAGGAAAACCATGAATATACTGTGGGACTTGACTTCTCAATGTTCAATTCTCGTTTGAATGGTACCGTTGAGTACTATGAAAAAACGACCAAGGACCTTCTCTTTGAGGTTCAAGTTCCCGTTCCGCCAAACCTTTATCCCACGCGATGGGAAAATGTCGGAGAGCTTGAAAACAATGGATTTGATGCAAGCCTGGATTATGCTTTCATCCAGAGTAATGAAATGAACTGGAATTCAGGGTTCACATTCTCCACATTCAACACCGTGCTGAGCAGGTTCGTCTCTGGTGATGAGATCTTTATCGCCAACGCAGGGTCACCCGGCCAGAACAGTACGCCGCTGATTCGTGTGAAAGAAGGGGAACCCCTCGGTCAGATCTGGGGCCCTGAATTTGCCGGAATTGGTGATGACGGAGAATGGAGATTCTTTGATGCCGATGGCAACCGGGTGAAAATTGATGAGATTACCCGTGACGATGAAAAAGTGATCGGCAACGGTCTGCCGGACTTCAGTATTGGCTGGACCAACAACTTTAATTACAAAAACTGGGATGTCAGCACGTTCATTCGAGGAGTTTTTGGGCACGATCAAGTTAACACTTTCAGCCTGTTCTACGAAGTCCCCTCCTCCATTTCTACGTGGAACGTGCTCGAGTCAGCCCAGCAGATCTCTAACCTGACGTCACCTCCCACATTTTCAAGTTTCAATGTTGAGGATGCGTCATTTGTACGATTCCAGAATGCCAGTATCGGGTATACGGTACCGCTTCCTGAAAATAGCCAGATTAGCAGGTTGAGACTTTCGGTCTCAGGAAACAACCTGCTCACGCTGACGGGATATGACGGTATTGATCCGGAAGTTAGCTTTGAGGATGATGTCGATCCGAATAACCCGAATCCTCTGGCGCCGGGCATTGAACGCCGAAACAACTGGTTTACGGCACGTTCATTTACGTTCGGTGTAAATCTCGAATTCTAGGAAATTGTATAATGAGAATAAAAAATTTAGAATCTATGTTTTCAGATAAGATGAATAAACTAAGTAGATACGTGGGGCTGCTGCTTCTTACAGTAGTCTTTACGCTCGGCTCTTGTACTGATCTGACCGAGACCGTGGATGATCAGGTGACTTCAGAAAACTTCTTCCAAACAGACCAGGAATTCGTCTCTGCACTGGGTGATGCGTATGGCCCACTTTCTCGTTGGGGTGGACATAACGGTAACTCATCTAACAACGAAATCTCGACGGATGAGATGATTGTTACCCAGAAAGGGGCTGACTGGGAAGATGGTGGTGTATGGATCCGTATGAAGCGGCACACTTTCGCCTATGACGATCCAAACATTAATAACGCGTGGCTGGATCTCTACTCCGGCGTTAACAACTGTAACCGCCTGATTTTTCAATTCGAATCATTAGTTGAAGAGGGAACGGTATCGCAGGAAGACGCCGCTGGATTTATCGCAGAACTGAAAGTGCTGCGGGCGTTTTACTACCTGCAGTTGCTCGATAACTTCGGTAATGTGCCAATCATTACACAGTTTGAAGGTGCAGATGAGAACCCATCCCAGCCAAGCCAAAACTTCCAGGAGGGTCGTACCGCTGTATTCAATTTTGTTGAAGATGAAGTAACGGCAAATATGGATCAGCTCAGCGAGGATGTCGGTTCAACCTACGGGCGTGTCAACAAGTGGGTTGCCCACATGATTCTTGCCAAGCTGTACCTCAATGCTGAGGTCTACACAGGCACTGAGCGTTGGTCTGATGTAGTTACACAAGCCAACGCCATCATTGATTCCGGTAACTTTAGCATGGCGGCAAATTATGAAGATAACTTTGTCGTAAATAACGAAGGGTCGCCGGAATTTATCTTCGCCGTGCCATACGACCAGGTGTTCCTGCAGGGTTTCAACATGGTGATGATGACCAATCACGTTGCCGCCCAATCGATGTTTGAACTGCAGGCTCAGCCATGGAATGGTTATGCAACCATGGAAGAGTTCTACCGCTCCTACATCGATCCACAGCAAAATCCAGGTCCACAGGGTACTGTATTTGGTATTGAACCAACTTCGGAGGAGACTCCGGGTGTTGAAGAGGTACAGGGTACCCTGGATGACAGGCTTAGCAACTTCATTGTTGGGCCGGCATTCAGCACTTCCGGGGAACGGATCTCCGATGATGGGGCAACCGCTGCCGATCCCAATGGTGCACCGATCAGCTTCCATCCCCAGATTTTTAATCTAGAGCCCAACGGACTCCGCCAAGCGGGTGCACGGGTCGGCAAGTTTAAGTTCGAGATTGGAGCTACTTCCAACATGAACAATGACTTCCCGATCTATCGCTACACCGATGTACTGCTCATGAAAGCGGAAGCTTTATGGCGTATGGATAACAGTGACGCAGAAGCTCTGCGCCTTGTCAATATGGTCAGAAATCGTGCAGGTGTGGATGACTTTAACAGCTTAACGGCAGATCGCCTGCTAGCAGAACGCGGCCGTGAAATGTTCTATGAGATCTTTCGCCGACAGGACCTGATCCGGTTTGAAGGTGATGAAGGGGCAACCGAATTCAATGATTCGTGGAAATTCAAGCAGACCTCTCCAGATTGGAGAAATGTATTCCCGATCCCACGAGATCAGCTTGAAGCCAATAACAACCTGGTACAAAATCCTGGCGACTATCAAGGATAAGTACCTGTTTTAATGGCATAAATTATATTAAAGAAACATGCAGGAGACTGCATGTTTCTTTTTTTATGATATCTTGCATTCTTTACAAAGAGCACGGTTAATTTGTACCAAGCTGTACTTTGATGAGCAGATTTTCTTTTTTTCTCTATATACTCTGTCTCTTTTATTTAATTTCGTTAAACGGATGTTACTCATCGGATTCCAGCGAGACCGAACTATTTGAACGACTTCCAAGTTCAGAGACCAATATCAGCTTTAAAAATCAGCTTGATTATACCTCTAAACTTAATCCGTATACGTATCGAAATTTTTTTAACGGTGGTGGTGTAGGTCTTGGGGATTTTAACAACGATGGCAATGTAGATATTTTTTTCACCGGGAATCAGGTTCCCAACAAGCTCTATCTAAATCAGGGAAATTTTAAATTTAAAGACATTACTGAACAAGCCGGCGTGGCCTCCGAGGGGGTATGGTCGACAGGCGTTAGTATAGCAGATGTGAATGGAGACGGATGGCTCGATATTTACGTTTGTAAATCCGGGAGTCCGGGAGGGAAAAACCGGCACAATGAGCTGTTTATAAACAACGGTGACCTGACGTTTACTGAGAAGGCTGAAGAGTGGCGTGTAGATGTAACGGGGCTTTCCCACGATGCTACATTCTTTGATTACGATCGGGATGGGGATCTGGATATGTATTTGTTGAGCAACTCATTTGAACCTGTAACCGGCGCCTCAATGCGAACCGGGAACCGTACGAATCCAGATCCCAAAGGTGGAGATAGGCTGTTTCGGAATGAGATGATCTCGAAACAGGGCAGTTCAACAACTCATTTTACGGAAGTGACGCAACAAGCCGGAATTTACAGTAGTGCCATCGGGTTTGGGCTGGACGTGATGGTCGGTGACATAAACGCGGATCACTGGCCGGATATCTATATTTCAAACGATTATTTTGAACGGGACTACCTCTATCTAAATAATCAAGATGGCACATTTTCTGAGCAATTACCTTCGATGATGAAGTCGATCAGCCTCAGTTCTATGGGAGGTGACATGGCCGATATTAACGGCGATACAAGACCTGATATCTATGTTACTGATATGCTGCCGGAGGGATTAGCTCGTCAAAAATCCACCACCACATTCGACTTTTGGAATGATTACATAGGGCGTGCAAACCAGGGATATTATCATCAATTTGTTAGGAATACATTACAGCTGAATCGGGGTTCCTTGAACCTGAATCAGACTGGAAAAAGTGCGACAGTTCAGTTCAGCGAAATTGGTCGTTTAGCGGGAGTATATGCTACTGATTGGAGCTGGGCGGCACTTATTGCAGACCTGGATATGGATGGCCGAAATGATATCTATGTGACAAATGGAATTTACAAAGATCTCACCAACCAGGATTACGTGAGTGACAATCGCAGCATGGAAAGGGTGCGATCGGTTGCAGAGGGTGAAATGGAGGTTAAACAGCTTTTTGCGGATATACCATCCACACCGGTTAGCAATTATGCATTTAATGCTGCAGGCTCTTACCAGTTTAAAAACAGTGCGGAGGAATGGGGACTTGATAAGCCTGGATTTTCGAATGGCGCCGCATACGGTGACCTTGACAATGATGGGGATTTGGACTTGGTTGTTAATAATGTGAATGAAGCAGCATCTGTTTATCGAAATCGTACTGATACGCTCAAAGCAGCTCATAATTGGCTCCAGGTTGACCTAAAGGGAAATAGGCCAAATACTGGGGCGGTAGGAACTCAACTGACACTTTGGGCAGGTGATGAGGTTTTTTACCGCGAGCAGATGCCTAATCGGGGCTATCTGTCCAGTATTGACCACCGCGTACACTTTGGGCTTGGAAATAATAATCAGGTAGATTCTCTCAAAGTTATCTGGCCGGAGGGTACTGATACGTTGTTAACACAAGTTTCGGCGAATGATGTGTACGTTTTAGAACAATCGGTTCGAGAAGATGGAATATCAGGAGTTGATCAAAGTCTCCAAAATACCCGTTCAGAGTTACAAAATATTACTGATAAGGTACAGATCGACTATGTTCACAACGAGAACCCCTTTGTTGACTTTGAGCGGGAGAAACTACTCTTCCACATGCTTTCCACCCAGGGACCCGCAGCCTGTGTTGCAGATCTGAACGGTGACGGTTTGGATGACCTCTATCTGGGCGGTGCAAAAGGGCAGCCCGGTTCTCTTTACATGCAAAGGGAGGGAATGAAGTTTGAACCTGTAGCATCTGAAGTTTTTGCAACAGATCGCCAGTCGGAGGATACGGCATGTACGTTCTTTGATTCCGATGGGGATGGCGACGCTGACCTGTATGTGGGCAGTGGAGGCAGTGAATTTCCTTCAAGCTCTTCGGCGATAGCAGATCGTCTGTATATTAATGATTCCGGAGAAGGCTGGATCAAAGCGGAAGGCGTATTGCCATCGAGTATTTATAGTCCTACTTCAACGGTACAGGCAGCTGATTTCGACGCTGATGGAGATTATGATCTTCATGTGGGAACGCGGCAAAAAACTTTTGCTTACGGCCTCCCGGTTGAAGGGAAACTGCTTGAGAATGATGGTAGCGGATCGTTTTCTGACCGAACGGAAGAGTTTGCCATGGAACTCAAGGATTCAGGTCCCATAACAGCCAGCAGGTGGTTTGATTATGATCTTGACGGCGATCAAGATTTAATTGTAGTAGGAGAGTGGATGCCAGTTCGAATATTTCAAAACCGATTAGACGAAACAGGGCGGGCCACGTTTAAGGAACAGACCGAAGCCTTGAGGCTGGACAGTACAAACGGCTGGTGGCAAAGCGTGGAAACTGCAGATCTTAACCACGACGGCTATCCCGAAATTATTGCCGGCAACCAAGGGCTCAATTCAATGTACAAGGCCAGCAAAAGTGAACCCATGATATTACAAGCCGGAGATATTGACAGAAATGGGATAATTGAGCAGCTCACCTCCACAACTGTTGACGGTGTGGGAATCCCGATTGTTTTGCGACAAGATCTGCTTAGCCAGATTCCGTCGCTGGAGAAGAATTATCCCTCTTTCAACTCATATGCCGATGTGACTATCGATGAACTGTTGACCGGTTTGGAAACACAGGATATGACAGAACGAAAAATTTACACCACCAAGTCTACCATTTTTTGGAACAGGAACGGGAAATCGTTTGAACCTCGAACTTTGCCGGTGGAAGCCCAGTTTTCACCGATATATGCTATCCAGATCGATACATTGAAAAGCAGGCTCTATACTGCAGGGAACTTATACCACGTTAAACCACAGATCGGCCGGTATGATGCCAGTTTTGGCACAACAATACAGGTCGAAGGAAATGAAGATCTCACTGTCGTACCTCACTTAAAATCCGGATTTACCGTGGAAGGTGAAATTCGTTCTATTCACAAACTTAAAACGGGAACGGGTACTGTTTACGTAGTAGTTCGAAATGATGATACTCCGGTTTGGTTTAAAATAAGCAAGGAAAATTTAACCCAGTCAATTCCCCATTAATCTCACATGCTATTTAACTATCTAAATTAAAGACAAAACTGATTTATATGAATCGAAAGGTACTGTTGATTTTTTCTTTTGCCCTGATTTCTTGCTGTTATATCTCATGCGAGCAGAAATCTGCATATGAACAGCTCGTGGACCGACACTACCAAAAGGGAACCCAAAATGACAGCCTGTTTCTTGGATATCATTTTGGTATGACCCGAGATGAGTTTTACGATCACAGCTGGAAGCTCAATAGCCAAAAGGTTGTTCGTGAAGGCAACAATAACGAGTCGGTTCGTTACGAAGTGGACAACCTGAAAAGCAGGGCCAAAAAAAATTTTTATCCTCTTTTTCACCAGGATTCAATTTACAGTATGCCGGTAAAATACTCCTACACAGGGTGGGCCCCCTGGAATAAAGATCTTTGGGCAGATAGCTTAGAACAGGATATCTTGAAAGTTTTCCAGGAGCGGTATAACAACCGTTTCCAAAAAATGACGCATCCCGAAAAAGGCGTCCCTGCACATATCCTCATTGACGGCAATAAAAGAATAGCGATCTACCAGATGGATGATAATATGCAAGTAGCGGTTGTATATACTGATCTTGACGTGCTAAGCCAGATTCAAAAAGCCGAAGAGGAGTAACATGATTCACCGAGTAGTATTACTTGCCGTTTCTCTTTCCCTGGTAGCTCTTGCGGGGTGTGGAAGGGAAGAGAATGCGGGTACAAACAGCAATGCCCTATTCAAACTCCTTCCTTCAAGCCAGACGAATGTTACCTTTTCAAATGATCTCACATTCGATCCGGAATTTAACATTTATCGCTATCGAAACTACTATAATGGTGGTGGAGTTGCCGTGGGAGATATCAACAATGACGGACTGCAGGATCTGTATTTTACCTCAAACATGGAGGAGAACAAACTGTACCTGAACAAGGGAAATATGAGTTTCGAGGATATTACTGATAAAGCGGGAGTAGCCGGCACGCGGGCATGGTCGACTGGCGTCAGTATGGTCGACATCAACGGGGACGGGCTGCTGGATATTTATGTTTGTAATTCCGGCATCATAGAAGGGGACGACAAGCGAAATGAGCTTTTTATCAACAACGGGGATTCAACATTCACCGAACGAGCGGCTGAATACGGTATAGATGATCCTGCGCTCTCCATTCACGGCTCTTTTTTTGATTATGACCAGGATGGAGATCTGGATCTGTATCTGGTGAACAACTCTTTTCGTGCCATTGGCAGTTTTGACCTCGAGGAAAATAACAGGGGCACTTCGGACAGCCAGGGTGGGGACAAACTCTACCGAAATGAGGGCGGTCGATTTGTGGAAGTGACGGAAGAAGCGGGCATTTACAACAGTGAAATCGGTTTTGGACTGGGCGTTTCTGTGGCAGATATCAACCGTGACGGCTGGTCGGATATGTACATATCAAATGACTTTTTTGAGCGCGATTATCTCTACATAAATAATCGTGATGGCACCTTCCGGGAAGTGCTGGAGGAGCAGATAAACAGCATCAGTGCGGCCTCTATGGGGGCTGATGTGGCGGATCTGAGTGGGGATGGGTATCCCGAAATTTTTGTCACGGATATGCTCCCGGAACGGGAAGAGCGCCTTAAAAAAGTGACCACCTTTGATGACTGGGCCAACTACCGAAATTACGTGGAGAACGATTATTTTCACCAATTTACACGGAATACCCTGCAGCTCAATAACACCGACGGCACATTTAGCGAAGTAGGTCGCTGGGCGGGGGTCGAGGCCACCGACTGGAGCTGGGGAGCCAATATTGCTGATTTGGACATGGATGGTCGCCGGGACATCTTTGTGGCCAACGGTATCTACCAGGATATCACAAATCTTGATTACCTGGAGAAAATCTCAAAAGAGGATATGGTTCGCCGAATCGTCAGTGATCAAAATGTCGATTTTAAACGCCTGATTGAAATGGTTCCATCGACTCCGATTGCAAACTACGCCTTCCAAAATCGGGGCAATATGCAATTTGCCGACTCAACCGGGGCATGGGGATTGGACCAGCCTGGATTCTCCAATGGTTCGGCATACGGGGACCTGGATAACGACGGTGATCTTGACCTGGTAATCAATAACCTGAACAGTGAGGCCTCGATCTACGAAAACAGGGTAACGCAAATCAGGCCTGAAAATCATTGGCTGATGGTTGATATAAAGGGAACAGCGCAAAACAGCAATGCACTTGGTGCCCAGCTCACTGCATGGGCTGATGGAAAGCACTGGTTTGCCGAACAGATGCCGATCAGGGGATTCCAGTCAACCATGGATTCAAGGATCCATTTTGGGTTGGGAAAAGCAATATCTAAGCTGGATTCATTGATGATCCGCTGGCCGCAAGGGCAAAAAACATTACACTATAACTTGCCCGTTGATACTCTACTTGCATTTGATGTTGAAAAAATTGGTGAGTCCTATAAATTTGTGACACCTCAAAATGATAAGGCTCCCCCAAAGCCATACATCCAAAAGATACAGGCAAACCAGATCCTTGATTGGAAACACCGTGAAAATGGGTTTGTAGATTTTAAAAGAGACAAGCTTCTGTTTCACATGCGATCTACTGAGGGTCCACCGGTGTGCAGTGCCGATGTGAACAGGGATGGCTTGAAGGATTTATATCTGGGCGGAGCAAAAGACCAGCCGGGAACAGTATTTTTACAGCAGGAGAACGGGCAATTTTCTTCCACTTCCAATGAAGCAATAGCCAGTGACCGTCAGAGCGAGGACACTGCCTGCACGTGGTTCGATGCGGAAGGAGACGGCGACCCAGACCTCTATGTGGCCAGTGGAGGTAATGAATTCCCGGCAAGCAGCTCAGCACTGGGAGATCGGCTCTACATCAATGATGGAAATGGGAGCTTTATAAAATCGCAACAGCCGTTGCCCGGATGGCAGTATGAATCGAGCAGCACCGTTAGTGCTGCGGATTACGATGGGGATGGTGACATCGATCTTTTTGTGGGAGTTCGGCTGCGCCCCTTTGCAGTGGGAACGAAGGTTCGGGGATACCTGCTTGCCAATGATGGAAATGGACAGTTTGAGGATGTCACTAAACAGGCAGCGCCGGCCCTGATGGAGACCGGGATGATAACCGATGCCCAGTGGGGGGATGTGGACAATGATAAGGATCTTGATCTGCTATTAGCGGGGGAATGGATGCCGTTGACTTTATTTAAAAATGAGAACGGGAGCCTTCAAAAAGTAAACACTACGGCTGGACTTGACTCAACAGACGGGTGGTGGAAATCCGTATTATTTTACGACTTGGATCGGGATGGGGACCTCGATTTTGTGGCAGGCAACCATGGATTGAACTCCCGTTTTGAAGCCTCAAAAGAGAAACCGGCCCAACTGTGGACCGGAGATTTTGATCAGAGTGGCACAGTAGAGCAGGTCCTCACCATCCAAAAAGATGGGGAAGCCTACCCTATGGCCCTGCGCCATAATTTGATAGACCAAATTCCTTCACTCGAATCAAAATATCCGGACTATGAATCTTTTGCCGGTGAAAATGTACACGATATTTTTTCAAAGGAGATGCTAGATAATTCCGACCATTCGGTTGCCTACCAGTTGGCCAGTGTGGTTGGATGGAACATGGGATCCGGCAGCTTCCAGATTGAGGAGCTCCCCATGGAAGCCCAGCTATCCCCAATGTATGGGATCTATGCCGGCGATTTGAATGGTGATGAAAAGACAGAAATTTTAATGGGTGGAAATTTGCATAATGTTAAACCAGAGATAGGTATTTATGATGCGAGTTACGGTGTTACAATTACGGTAAACAAAGGAGAGTTGACTCCTGTTGAACCGGGATTATCCGGGTTTAAGACGGAAGGCGAAATACGTAAAATCATAGAATTAAACGGGTTGGGAAAGCCGGTGTTATTCATTGCCAGGAATGACGATACACCAATATTATTCGAGATGAGGAATCAAAGATAGTTTTTAATAAACTTGTTAATGCTATGACACAAAATAAGTTATCAGGAATATCTATAGTTTTAGGAATACTTTTTATTTTTGCCCTTCAATTCAATTCATCTGTTGCCCAACACACTGGCAAGGTAATGACGGTAAAAGGTCCAGTTACCCCTTCAGCACTTGGAACCACACTGCCACACGAGCATATCATGGTGGATTTTATCGGGGCGGATAGCGTTAGTAAAGACCGCTATGATCTCGATTCTGTAGCTACAATGGTAAAGCCCTTTCTGCAGGATTTTTGGAAATCTGGGGGACAAACACTAATTGAATGTACACCCAATTACCTGGGGCGAGATCCGGCATTACTCAAAAGACTGTCTGAGGAAACCGGCCTCAATTTGTTAACAAATACCGGATACTACGGTGATGAAAAAGGGCAGTTTCTACCGAATCACGTTTATGAAGAATCGGCAGGTCAACTGGCGGCAAGATGGATCACGGAATGGAAGGAAGGGATTGGAGATACCGGTGTGAAACCGGGATTTATCAAGATGCGGGTGGATGAGAGTCCAATTTCTGAAACCGGGCAAAAGCTTTTGCATGCAGCGGCCCAAACGCACAAGGCCAGCGGGCTCACCATAGGTGTGCATACCCCCGACGGCGCCACAGCTTTGGAACAGCTTGAAATTTTGCAGGACCACGGCATAGATCCCTCAGCTTTTATCTGGATTCATGCCCAAAATGAAGACGATAGCAAAATTCACCAAGAGGCAGCTCGAGAGGGGGCATGGGTCGAGTTTGACGGCATCGGGCCCGGCTCAGCGGACTATCATTTCAAGCTCATAAACAGCATGAGGCAGGATGGTTTGCTGGATCGGGTTCTCATTTCTCACGATGCTGGCTGGTACAGGGTGGGGCAACCGGGTGGAAGCCCGGGCGATTTTGATCCCTATACCTATATTTTTGAGCAGTTTATCCCCCGACTTAAACGCGCCGGTTTTACAGAGGAAGAAATTGATATGCTGGTAAGGGAAAACCCTCAAAAGGCGTTTACCATTTCGGTTCGTACGATCGAATCCTAAACGATCTGTTATTTAATCTTAGAGTCAGTGGTGGTAAAATGTTTTACCATTTTAAATAAATTTGCATAAACAACTGGATTTTTTGCAAACAAGTCGACACATTAATACCGATAAAATAAACATTAATGAACGAGGGGAAATTTAATGAATCAGGATAGAAGGACTTTTTTAACAACAGTCGGGAAAGCGATGCTGGGAACAGCCGCATTAACAAGTTTGCCGGCGGGTAGCCTTTTTTCCAGCTCCAATAATGATCTGTTTTTTGACATTTCACTTGCTCAGTGGTCATTGCACAAGGCACTGTTTGGGGGAGAATTGGATAATCTTGATTTTGCTGCTACTGCCAAAAATGAATTTGGAATTAGTGCCGTAGAATATGTAAACCAGTTTTTTAAGGATAAGGCCGAGGATACCTCTTACCTCAAACAGATGAAACAGCGTGCCGATGATAATGGAGTACGAAGCGTACTAATTATGTGTGACGGGGAAGGAGCTCTTGGCGATCCTGATTCAGGCGAAAGACAACAAGCAGTAGAAAATCACTATAAATGGGTTACTGCGGCCAAGTACCTGGGATGTCACTCCATACGTGTAAATGCACAGAGTCGTGGCAGCTGGGATGAGCAGATGAGCAGGGCGGCAGATGGCCTTCGAAGCCTGACGGAGTTTGCGGCTCAGCATGACATCAACGTGATTGTGGAAAATCACGGCGGTCTCTCCAGTAATGCTGAATGGCTGGTCGGTGTGATGAAACAAGTAGATCACCCTCGTTGTGGAACCCTACCTGATTTTGGCAACTTTAACATCTCTGAAAATGAGTCCTATGATCGTTACAAGGGAACACGGCTGTTAATGCCGTATGCCAAAGGGGTTAGTGCCAAAAGCTACAATTTTGACTCCAGTGGCAACGAAACCACGATAGATTTTGAGAAAATGCTTTCCATTGTTGAAGAGGCTGGATATACCGGCTACGTAGGTGTTGAATATGAGGGAAGCGAACTTAGTGAATATGAAGGTATAAAAGCTACCAAGGCGTTGCTCGAAAAAGTTGGTGCTTAGCCTTCGATATCTTCTCAGAACTAGGGGAATATCAAATAATTTTTGCACTGATTCTAAAAAAATGGGGATAGTAAGATAAATGCAGATTAAAGAAAGTTCGAAGCAGTACGATGTGTGTATCATAGGATCGGGAGCAGGCGGTGGTATGGCAGCCCACGAGCTTACCAAAGCCGGGGCCGATGTGGTGATGCTGGAGGCCGGCGGGTGGTTCGACTCGGAGGAGTTTGCCATGTTCACCTGGCCATACGAGTCGCCGCGACGCGGAGCCAGCACCCGGCGACAACCGTTCGGGGAGTTCGACGCCTGCTTTGGTGGTTGGGATATTGAGGGCGAACCCTACAGCTCGACTGAGGGGACCGACTTCGACTGGTTCCGCGGTCGCATGCTGGGGGGACGCACCAACCACTGGGGACGCATTTCGCTTCGATTTGGCCCCGATGATTTCCGGGTGCGCAGCATCGACGGGATGGGCGATGACTGGCCGATCTCCTACGAAGAACTCAAACCCTACTACGACCGAATTGACCGGCTGATAGGCGTTTTTGGGACAAATGAGGGCATCTATAACGAACCCGGTGGCATTTTCCAGCCACCGCCGGAACCGCGCTGCTATGAACACCTGATCAAGGATGCCTGCGATGATATGGGCATTCCCTGCATTCCTTCCCGGCTTTCTATTTTGACCGAACCTAAAAATGGCCGGGCGGCCTGCCACTATTGCGGGCAGTGCAACCGCAGCTGTTCCACCCACTCCAACTTTTCAAGTCCTTCTGTTTTATTGCCACCGGCCCTTGAGACGGGCAATTTGGAGATTATCACGCATGCTATGGCCCGGGAGATCACCCACCAGGATGGGAAGGCGACTGGCGTTTCCTACGTAAACAAAGAGGATGGTAAAGAATACAAAGTACGGGCCCGGATCGTGGTCCTGGCCGCCAGTGCCTGCGAGTCAGCCCGGCTTTTGCTGAATTCCAAATCCAGTGAATTTCCTGACGGGCTGGCCAACTCCAGCGGCAAAGTAGGTAAATATCTGATGGATACGACCGGCACTTCCGTGGCCGGGGTTATCCCGCAGCTAATGGACTCACCACCCCATAACGAAGATGGGACCGGTGGGATGCACCTGTATATCCCGTGGTGGGGCGACAACAGCAAACTCGATTTTGCCCGGGGCTACCACGTGGAGCTGTGGGGTGGCCGCGGCATGCCCAGTTATGGATTTATGGGTGGCATACAAAACTACAGTGATCTCTACCAGGATCGACCCAACGGGGGCGGCGGATATGGCAAGCAACTGAAAGAGGATTACCGTCGCTACTACGGTTCAATTGTTGGGTTATCCGGCCGTGGAGAGAGCATTGGCTACGAGGACAATTACTGTGAAATTGACCCCAATTCTGTTGATGAGTGGGGCATCCCGACGCTGCGGTTTAACTACACGTGGAGCGACCAGGAATACCGGCAGGTGCGCCACATGCAACAAACGTTCCGCCAGATCATCGGTGAGATGGGTGGGCAGCCACTGTGGGATATGCCGGGGAAAGAGGACGGGTATGGGATCTCCACGCCCGGAGAAATTATTCACGAGGTGGGCACCACGCGGATGGGCGATGACCCCTCGACCTCGGTGCTCAACAAATACTGCCAGGCCCACGATGTGGACAACCTGTTTGTAGCCGACGGCGGGCCGTTTGTCTCACAACCCCACAAAAATACTACCTGGACCCTGCTGGCCCTGTCGATGCGTACCTCCAACTACATCGCTGACCAGATGAATAAAGGAAACCTTTAATTAAGCTAGTCGAGCCCTGGGCTATAATAGATTAAACTAATGCCAATACTCAGGCCTCACTACTCAAGACTCAATACGAATATTATGGATCGACGTGAAGCGTTAAAGACACTATCGCTGGGGACCCTGGCCAGCACGTTTGTGATGACCGGCTGCCAGACGCCTCCTTCCAAGACCAGCTCCGAGGAGAGATTTTGGGCTCATGTGACCGAAGAGGATATCGAAAAGTGGGAGACCCAGTTTTTCACTGATCACGAATTTGAGACTGTCCGCCAGCTGGCCAATCTGATCATTCCCGCAGACGAGCGTTCCGGAAATGCCGAGGATGCCGGCGTGCCGGAATTTATCGACTTTATGATGCTGGATCGCCCCCAGTACCAAACGCCGATTCGGGGCGGGCTCCGGTGGCTGGACGTGCAGTGCCAGAAGCAGTTCGACAAAGTGTTTATTGACTGCAGCGAGCAGGAAAAGGTGACGATGCTCGACCAAATAGCCTACCCCGATGTTGCTGCTCCCGAAATGGAGCATGGCGTTGCTTTTTTCAACCAGTTCCGGGACCTGGTGGCCTCGGGATTCTGGTCGAGCAAGATCGGCATTGAGGATATCGGGTACATCGGCAACCAGCCGAACGACTGGCAGGGGTGTCCAGACGAGGTGCTGGAGCATGTGGGACTCGATCCAAACAATATTTGATATTTGCTCATAGACATCTGATTAGCATTAAATAACCCAGAAATTATATATAACGTTATTCTTATGGATTTTAAACGTATCATTTTAGTAACGCTCTGTTTGGCATTGGCAACCTCATTAAGTGTTGCCCAGCACAATACTCTGACCAGCAAGGAAAAACAGGAGGGATGGAAGCTCCTGTTTGACGGGGAGACCACCGATGGGTGGCGCGGATATAACAAAGAAAGCTTCCCTGAGCAGGGATGGGTAGTAGAAGACGGGATGCTCTCAGTCGTGGAAGGCGGCGGGGGTGGAGATATTATCACCAACGAAGTATTTGAAGACTACATCCTGAAACTAGAGTGGCGAGTTGCGAAAGGAGCCAACGGCGGTATTTTTTATGCGGCCCTCGAGCAGCCCGGGGAAGCCATCTACTGGTCGGCGCCGGAAATTCAGATTTTGGACAACGCCAACCACCCAGATGCCACCCGTGGAAAAAATGGGAATCGCAAAGCCACGTCACTGTATGATTTGATACCCGCTGATCCACAAAATGCAAATCCCTTTGGAGAGTGGAATGAGATCCGTATAGTAGTAGAAAATGACGGTGCGCATGTTGAGCACTGGATGAACGGGGAGAAAGTCGTCGAATATGAGCGTTGGACCGATGAGTGGTACCAGATGTTGGAGGAAAGCAAGTTCGCCCCGCACCCGGAATTTGGAGCGGCCCACCGTGGATATATCGGCCTGCAGGACCACGGCAATAAGGTGGATTTCCGAAATATTAAAATAAAAGAATTAGAGTAGGGGAGCCTCAGGGATATTTTCCTTTAAACTTATTGAAGTCCCTTTCAGAAAACACCGAGAGGGACTTTTTATGGAGATACTCTCAATAATTCTGCTTTCTTCCAATTGGAGAGACTAAGTCCAATATTTAGGGCATCCTCAGACGAATTCTAAGTCAATATTTACTAGTATCTTACAAGCTTAAATGGGGTAATTCAAATGCACCATTATCTGCGAATTCCTCAAGAACCTTGCATGTGATACGGTTCTGGCAGGCACCTTGCATCATGCCATAAGATAACGACTCATAACCGGGGAATGGGGTGTTCATTTTTTCGTTGAGGAAAAAACTCACCAAAAAATCCCAGATATTCCCCTCTTTCGCCTTTACAAAGAAGGTGCTTTTCCACAGTAGTTACCACTCAGGGCATATATAGCAGGGATTTTCTGGACTTGGGGCCACTGCCACTGAAATAGGGTTGTATCTCCTCCGGCCTACGGATTTGTGAGCCGCCGGAGGCAAAAGTAGCGAAGGCGTGAAGAAATCCCCGCCGGTGATTTTTGGCTTTTTACTGGCGGATTTATTCATACAAAAAGGAACAACTCTGCTGGGGAAAAAGGCTACCGTGACTTTTTAAAGATGCCCTATTTAAAGATGTGCATGATGACTAAAAAAAGGAAACTGGCTGCTCCCGGTTTGTTGATTTGTATCCCATCGTAGTTTGTCGATAACCAAAGCAATTCCCTACGTTACTTCGCTATCGACTCCATTCCCTAAGCGTCAAATTAATGGGTATTCAACAGAACCGGCAAGCAGCCAGTGAAATTATTGATGAAAAGTATGCCTCAGGTCAGGATGACCAAGCGCGTCCAACCTCGCTATATGGATAGCAGCCATCATACCGTCCGGCAACATGATTCCATTCGAGCTCTTGGGTAGCACCGATTTCAGAAGTGTAGTATCCGACGAGCGTATATTCTTTCATCATATCGAAGAAAGACTTGAGGCCGGAAGTAGACATTGGATTATCTTTGGCTTCCTGCTGTTTTTGCTCGAGTACGGCGACCTGTTGCTCTTCCGACAGGTCAAGAAAAGCAGCCCCATGAAGCTCTTGGCTTGTTGGATCTATGGTATTAAGCCCCTCCAGGAAATGCTTCTTCTCCTCCTCTGAATTCCAGTCGGTGAGCATTTTGTCAATAAACTGGTTTACGTTAGCCGCTTTTGCCCCAGGGGTATCGGTGGCGGGAATGATCAATTCAGAAATTTGGGTCACCAGTTCATCTTGGTGAGCCGAAAGTGTTTGCGGTGTATACCCCCCAGGCCCGGAGCTACAACCACTCATGACGGCTGTTATAGTTGACATTGAGAGTGCTCCTCCACTAAGCAGTGCAATTCGTTTTAAAGCTTCACGTCGTTTCATGGTACTAGTCTTATGTAAGTGAGTATAGAGCCTTGAGTAACTGGCCATAAGCATGCAGCAAAATATAGCTCATGGCTCAGGAATCATGGCCCAGAACTAAATTAAAGATTTCCTTTATTCAACTGGTCTACAGCAAAATCAACTGCACGGGCGGTGAGAGCCATATAGGTCAGCGATGGATTTTGGCAAGCTGCTGACGTCATGCAAGCGCCGTCAGTGACGAACACATTGGGGACCTCATGAAGCTGATTGTTGCCGTTGAGTACCGAAGTCTCAGGATCGTTGCCCATACGCGCAGTGCCCATCTCATGGATACCTTCTCCAAAGAGGTACTCACCTTCGTATGCGTTTACGTCTTTGGCACCGGCAGCTTCCAGCATCTCGGCCGCCGTTTCAGCCATATCTTTGCGCATAGCTCGTTCATTCTCACCGATTGAGGCACTGATATGAAGCAGTGGAATACCCCATTCGTCCGTTTTCTCTTCATCAAGTTCCACATAGTTATCGTAGTTGGGCAGGATTTCACCGAATGCGGTCATGCCCACATTCCATGGTCCCGGATCGCGCAGTTGTTTTTTGAAATCAGCACCAAAACCTTCCATTCCCAGTCCACGGCTCCAGCTTGGACGACCTGCTCGTCCCTGGAATCCATAACCTCGCAGAAAATCAGGCTGTTCTGTTTCAGGACTAATATTTCGGAAGCGGGGGATATAAAATCCGTTTGGACGATTTCCAAAGGTGTAGGTGTCCATGTGCCCTTCATAGGTTCCATTAGCTCCAACACGGAAGTGGTGGTCCATCAGGTAATGACCCAGCACCCCGCCTGAATTCCCCATTCCATTGGGGAAAACATCAGATTTGGAGTTTAATAAAATTTGTGTTGAACCAAGCGTAGAGGCGTTCAGAAAGATTACATCCGCATAAAATTCAATGCTTTCTTTCGATTCACGATCGATAACCCGGACGCCGGTAGCTTTACCCGACTCTTTATCATAGATGACACTATGCACGATGCTGTCGGGTCGAAGCGTCATGTTGCCGGTTTCCCTGGCAGCCGGCAGTGTGCTGCTTTGAGAAGAAAAATAGGCTCCGACAGAACAGCCGCGCGAGCAGGGGCCGCAGTAATGGCATGCACCGCGTCCGTTATGTGCCTGGGTTAGTACTGCTGCTCGTCCTATCGTGAGCGTTCGCTCAGGAAAATTACTTTCAATTGCTTTTTTGACATCTTGCTCCACACAGTTCAGATCCATGGGAGGCAGAAACTGTCCATCCGGTAATTGCGGCAGGCCCTCTTCCTGACCACTAATGCCGGCAAATTTCTCAACATAATCATACCACGGAGCGATCTCTTCGTACCTAATCGGCCACTCAACCGCGATGTCCTCTTCGGCATTGGCTTGAAAGTCCATCGGGCTCCAACGGTACGATTGGCGTCCCCATGTCAGCGACCGACCACCTACATGGTAACCACGCACCCAAAGGAAGGGGTTATCTTCATCTTCCACTTCATAAGGGTGTTTTTTATCGTTGACAAAGAAATGCTGGTTGTATTCTCCAACTACATCCGACCGGAGCTGCCTCGGCTTTTCCTCTTCCAGGAACTGGCGGTCTCCACGACCCCGAAATTCCATCTCCCATGGCGCTTTATGTTCCGTAATGTAATCCTTTCCATGCTCCACGTTACGGCCACGTTCCAGAACTAAGGTCTTTAGTCCTTTTTCGGTGAGCTCTTTGGCGGCCCATCCCCCCGAAATCCCGGAACCGACCACAATCGCATCATATTTATTGACTTCTTGTGAGATATGCATAAGCTGATATTTCCTTGTATAACACTAATACTTCTGTTCGATGAAAGGCAACATAGATTAGCTATTTATATTTTGCAAATTTATTGCACAGATTATAAAAATTACCCAAAACCCTCATAAAATTCGATTTTCAAGGCTTGCATTTCACTATTGTTTTTGGGTATTTGCGCCTCTCAACAAAAGTAAAAAAAGAGGATAAAATGACACTAGACAGAAAACTGAGATATGGTATGGTCGGAGGCGGTCCGGGCGCTTTTATCGGAGAAGTGCATCGGATGGCAGCCGCATTGGATGGAAAAATTGAACTGGTAGCGGGCGCTTTTTCTTCATCTGCTGAAAAATCGAAACAGAAGGGGGAAGAGTTAAACCTGGACCCTTCCAGGGTATATGGTTCATACCAGGAGATGGCTGAAAAAGAGAGCCAGTTACCCGAAGATGAACGCATCGATTTTGTTTCTATCGTGACGCCAAACTTTTTGCACCATCCCGTAGCGAAAACCTTTATCGAGGCGGGTTTTCACGTGGTCTGTGATAAGCCGATGACCAAAACGGTTGAAGAAGCTGAAGAACTTTGTCGATTGGTGGATGAGCATGATGTGATTTTTGCATTGACCCACAATTATACCGGTTATCCCATGGTTAAGGAAGCACGAGAGATGATCGAGAATGGGAAACTGGGAGAGATACGAAAAGTGGTTGTAGAATATCCACAGGGATGGCTGGCCGAACAGGTCGACAACAAACAGGCCAATTGGCGTACGGATCCTAAAAAGGCGGGTGTTTCTTCTGCTGTAGGTGATATTGGATCACATGCAGAAAATCTTGTTGAGTATATTACAGGCCTGCAAATTGAATCGCTTATTGCAGACATCAGTTCATTTGTAGAGGGCCGTGAGCTCGAAGATGATGCCAACGTATTGGTTCACTACAAAGGCGGAGCGCGTGGAATCTTATACTGTTCTCAGGTCTCAGTCGGCGAAGAAAATAACCTTAGTATAAGAGCCTACGGAACCAAAGCTGCGATTGAGTGGAAGCAGGAAAATCCCAACTATCTGCACGTACTCTACCAAGATGGACCGGAGCAGGTCTATAAGCGCGGTAATGAGTATTTAACAGAAGCTGCTAAGCATAATTCCCGAATTCCTTCCGGACACCCTGAAGGATTTATTGAGGCCTTTGCAAATATATATGTCAATTTTGCCAATACTCTTTCAGCCAAGTTAAGCGGCGAAGATCCCGGTGAACTGGATCTCGATTTCCCAACGGTGCAAGACGGGGCACGTGGCGTAGATTTTATTCATAAAGTGATTGAAAGTGGCAAGAAAAGTAAGTGGGTGGATGTCGATTATACACCACCTTCCTAACCTTATCCCACATATAGCTTGATTCTAAAATCCGCCTGCGAAAGTGGGCGGATTTTTTTGGGTAATTTTTAAGAGATTCTCCACTAATTGGAATTTTGGGTAATAAAAAAAGCTCCTGATAAGAGTTCAGGAGCTTTAAATTAATTTGAAAGGCTGACAAATTATTTTGCTGCCGCGGCCAGAATTCCAATAAGTCGCTCAGCTTCCGGCACTTGGTTACTGTTGGGATATTCATCCAGAATTAACTGGGCATATTCCCGAGCCTGTGCAGTATTGCCTGCATCATAGAAAGCGTTGGCCGCTTCCAAATAATTATACGGGGTTGTGGAGTCGTTTTCATCCCATTCGGCTGCTTCTAGGTAGGTTTGAGCGGCTTGTTCATGCTGACCCAAGTCAGTATAAAGAACTCCTTTAAAAGAGAGTGGGCCAACTCCCAGGATTCCTACCGGAACTTCATAGCTTTCCATATAGCTGAGGGCCGCTTCCGTGTTGCCCAAATTATATTCACAAACAGCAGCATAATAGCGCGCCAAATTTCCGGCATTAGTACCGCCGTAATTATTGATAATCTGCTCAAATCCCACGGTAAAATCTTCGTCAGATCCAGTAAGTGCACTTTGAAAATTTGACTGCAGGAAAAAAGTCTCAGCCGGGCCCATAAGCTGTTGTGCTTGTTGTTCCTGGGATTGGGAGTAGTAATAATACCCAATGCCCCCGGCAATGATCAGAATCAATGCAATAGCTCCACCAATAATTGCATTTTTGTTCTGCTCATATACGCCCTGAACCCGTTCAACTGATTGAATCAGCGGGTCCTGTTCCAGTTCTTCTTTGGTCATTCGTCGTTTAGCCATTGTAACCTTCGTATATCAATTTTGAGCTGAAATTTTGAGTGGTCAAAATTAGTATTGTTTTGGCACTTCCCAAAATAGAATATTTGTTCTTTTGACCGCTTCTATTTTTGTTCGGTTGTCTCGTTAATTTAACGGATTAAGCTTTCCTTTATTAAGTTCGTACGTCTGATCGCATCGCCCGGCGATATCTTTTTCATGGGTGATCAGCAAAATACTGACGCCATCTTTTTCCCGGAGCTCAAAAAGATATTCAAGTACAATTTCAGTATTGGCATCGTCCAGGTTGCCGGTAGGCTCATCAGCCAGGATGAGGGAGGGGTTGTTCATGAGCGCCCGGGCCATAGATACACGTTGCTGCTCGCCGCCCGATAGTTCGGTGGGACGGTGTTCAGCTCGTCCCGGAATGCCGAAACGATTCAGAAGCTCCATAGCGCGCTCTTCTGAGGGCTTAATTTCCTTCCCTGCTATCAGAGCTGGCATGAGCACATTTTCAAGCGCCGAAAACTCGGGCAAAAGGTGATGAAACTGGAATACGAAGCCGAGTTGCCGGTTGCGAAAATCAGCCAGCTCTTCTGACTTCAAATCATATATCGATTTTGAGTTCCACAAAATTTCACCCGAATCGGGGCGGTCCAATCCCCCCAGCACATGCAGAAGGGTACTTTTTCCGCTTCCACTCGGGCCTACAACTGAGACGATAGCCCCGGAGTCAATTCTGATCGTACAGTCGTTAAGTACTGTTAAGGCTCCATTGCCGGTCTTGGCGGGATAGGTCTTCACAATATTCGAGCCGGTAAGTATTGAGGGGCTGTTTTCCATGGGAATTACTGATCACTCTTCAAGTGTGCTGTTGTTGAAGCTGGGATATACTATCGACTCAATATGCTTGCATTTGTTTGTTTCCAGGTCCACAACACAATTAACGGCGCATACATGATTATTCCCATTGGCAATTTGATAGCGTTGGTGGGTACCAAGCATAAATCGTTTCATTGAGACGTTTTTGTCCATTCCGAGCACTGAGTCAAACGAGCCGGTCATCCCGGCATCACTGATATACCCCATCCCTTTTGGAAGGATTCGGGCATCGTTGGTAGGAACATGGGTATGAGTGCCCACAAAAACGGCAGCTTTGCCATCCAGGTGCCATGCCAGGGCCATTTTTTCGGCGGTTGCCTCAGCGTGGAAGTCGATGAAAACGGTATCGGTTTCTTCCTTAATTCGATCTAAGGCCCAATCAGCAGTTGAGAAGGGATCATCGATAGCCTGCATAAAGGTTCTTCCCTGGAGATTAAGCACTCCGATCTTATGGTCAAAATCAGGGATCTCATAGATACCGTATCCATAACCGGGATTTCCTTTGGGATAGTTGAGCGGCCGAAGGATCTCGTGGTTGTTCTTCATGTAGGAGAAGACTTTCCACTTGGCAAAAGAATGGTTTCCACCTGTAATGACATGGACGCCCAAATCGTGCAGGTTGCTTATAATTGAGCGATTAATCCCGTGCCCTTCGTGCGAGTTTTCACCGTTGGCAATAACAAAATCGGCTTCATACTTCTCAATAAGTCCGGGAAGTACCGTTTGCAGGAGGCTGAGGCCCGGTTCACCGACGATATCACCAATAAAAAGAATGTTCAATTTTTTACTCATAATCCAAAT
Source organism: Aliifodinibius sp. S!AR15-10 (assembly GCF_031569985.1). Lineage (NCBI taxonomy): Bacteria > Pseudomonadati > Balneolota > Balneolia > Balneolales > Balneolaceae > Fodinibius > Aliifodinibius sp. S!AR15-10. Next base: position 46,450 of record NZ_JAMQKA010000024.1, read on the forward strand.
AATCTCCGGTTTGTTGATCTTTAGAACCGGTAGTCATCAAATTCATTTAGCAGAGTTCGATAAATAAGAAGCACAAAGGTAAGGAATATTAAATGGTATTCAGAATGGGAATTTTAAAGACGGGGAAGTGGGTATTGAGATACTAAAAGCTGTAGTTGGGCAGCTGAAAGGGAATGATTCTTATACATTGCTCAGTAAAACAGGCTTATTGGCTTACGCTTATTTCTTCAATGAACTCTTCAAGGGACTCATTAACATCCTGCATTAGTTTATCCTCTTTTTTGTTGAGTTCACGGTTACGCCGGCGTTCTTCGAAAATTTCTTCCGCAAGGCTGAGTGCCGCCAAGACCATTACAGTAGTCTCCTGTTGCTTTTTGAGCTCTTTTTTATACTGCATAAACCGGTCGTCGACATATTGTGCAATTCGACGCATTGTCTCTTCTTCCGACTCTTCAACCTTGATGGGATACTGTTTCCCGAGGATCGTTATTTTTATTGATTTCATTGCCCGTTTTCCTCCAGGTGATCGTCAATTTTTGAGATAAGTCCCAATACCTGGTGCCGCAACGCAAGCCGCTCGCTCTCCGCCATTGCCGAGAAAATATCGGTTTGGCCGTCCTGGATCTCCTCAATTTTCTCGCGGAGACGGTTGTTTTCTTTTTCCAGCTCTTTGATCTGATCCTTGAGCTGGTCAACCTCACCACGGATCTGGTTGAGAAGCTTATTGAACTGTTGATGATATGGACTATCGTTTGTCAGCACCTAATGAATTACGCTCGTAATGTTGCAGAATACTGTTCCTTCAGCACATTTAATACTTCTTCAATAATAGGCTCTACATCATTGATAGTCAACGTCTTATTCTTATCAAGGAAAGACAAACGGAAAGCGACGCTTTTCTTCGCTTCGCCTATCGATTCTCCTTCAAATACATCGAATATATCGATACTTCTGAGCTTTTCTCCGGCGGTATCCTCAATTGTTTGCATCAAATCGCCGGCGGCAATATTTGCATTTACTACCACCGCTAGATCGAACTCGAATGGGGGATATTTTGAAACAGGATCGTACCCTTCCTGGGATAATTGTTCTAGTAACTGCTCAATTTTAGTGACCGAGAATTCGGCTGCAAACGTAGGTTGTTCAATCTCAAGATGTTCCAGCATCTCTTGCTTAACCTCGTAAAGCGATCCAATCTCTACTTCATTCACAGCATAAATCAAGCGTTCTTTATCAACCCTTTGGTTTACATGCCGGAGTATCCCGAGCTGTTTTAACAATGCGTTTACATTTGATTTTAAATCAAACAGATCATAGGGCTGAGGCTCGGCATTCCAGTACTCAATGTTTTTGAGGCCTGCCAGCCCTATCAGCAAGCTGGTTTCTTCCTGTATCCCTTCGAAATAAGTGCCTTCCTCAGCTTTTTGGAATGTATTTCCAACTTCAAAGAATCGCACTTCGCTGTTTTTCCGGTTGAAGTTGTATGCAACTGCTTTCAGGAACCCGTAGAGCAGGGAAGGGCGGAGGGTAGTCATCTCTTTGGAAATTGGATTCAGGGTGTTAATCATCTGATCCAGCTCTCCGAGATAAGTGGCATCCTCTTCCGGCATAAGGGAGTTGGTGTAAATCTCTTTGAATCGCAGGCTTTTTACCGCATCCCGAATGCGAACCATCAGTTTTTCATGGTCACTGATCGGCTCGGGTGAGATAAACTTGGCGTGTTTCGGTGCTTCAATGTTATTGTAGTCATACAAACGGCCCACTTCCTCAATCAGGTCCACTTCACGTTCCAGGTCGGGTCGAAATGTGGGAATTTTATACGTGAGCGTTTCCTCATCTTCGGAAACCAGTTCGAGTTCGAGCCCTTGAAGGATATCCTTTACTTCCCCGAGATCCAGCTCGGTGCCCAACAAGCGATTTACATAGCCGAGACGCAGATCCAGTTCCATAGACTCCGTTCTCACCGGATGCACGTCAGTACAGCCCTCAACAATAGTACCGCCGGCTACTTTTGCAATAAGTTCAGCGCACCGTTCGGCGGCAATGCGCTGCAGCTGTGGATCGATACCCCGCTCAAAACGATATGAGGCATCCGTTTGCAGGTTCTGCTCTTTGGCTGTTTTTCGGATGGTCCCGGGATCGAAATAGGCACTTTCCACCAGGATCTCGGTCGTTTCTTCATCCACCTCGGAATCCACGCCACCCATCACACCGGCGATCGCCACAGGTCCTTCACCATCACAGATGAAAAGTGTGCCGGCAGGGCATGTTCGTTTTATATGATCCAATGTTTCAAACTCAATCTCTTTCTCAAAATCCTTGACGACGATCTTCTTACCGCGGATCGTCTGGTAATCAAAGGCGTGAAGCGGCTGACCGAGCTCCAGCAGTACGTAGTTGGTGATATCGACCACATTGTTTACCGGTCGCACGCCAACGGCCTTGAGCCGATTCTTAATCCATGCGGGAGATTCAGCGATGGTTACGCCCTTCACCATCTTGCCCACATAGCGATGGCATTTTTCCTCATTTTCTATTTGAATGTCGATCTCTTTTTCAATCGGTTTCGGATCATCAAAATCCTCTTCAAACGGCTTCTTAAGCTCCAGGTCTAATGCTGCAGCCAAGTCACGGGCCACACCCAGGTGACAGGTGGCGTCGGGGCGATTGGGAGAGATCTCAATATCGATCACGGTATCTTCATACAGATCGAGCACACTGCTGATCGGGCTTCCCACTTCCACGCCGTTTTGGAGCACCATGATACCCGAGTGATCGTCACTGATGCCCAGTTCACTTTCGGAGCATATCATCCCTCTTGACTCTTCTCCGCGGAGTTTGGCTTCCCGGATCACGAAAGGTTCACCGTTTTCCAATTTGAGCGGCAGGGTAGTGCCCACAGTTGCGACCGGCACATTTTGGTCTTTAGCTACATTATCGGCGCCACATACAATCTGGACCCGCTCCTTACCCAAGTCCACTTTACAAAGTCGCAGTCGGTCGGCATTGGGGTGTTCGCTAACTTCCAGCACTTTCCCTACGACAACGCCGTCGAGACTGCTGCCTATTTTTTCAATGGAATCGACTTCCAGCCCGATGAGCGTCAGCTTTTCTGCCGTTTCCTCGGGACTCAGGTCGAAATCAATAAATTCTTTTAGCCAGTTATATGAAATCTTCATTGCTTAACATTGAATCTTTAATGGAACACTGCTAAAGCTGATTGTGAGGATTTACACAGATAAATTAAATCAGCAAACCTATCTGTGTAACCGTGTCAACCGTGTTCCAATTTCATTAATCAAATTGTTCTAAGAAGCGGGTGTCATTTTCATAGAATGTGCGTATATCATTGATACCGTGCCGTAGCATGGCTATACGGTCCACACCCATCCCCCAGGCAAATCCAGTGTACTTTTCTGGATCAATGTCCACCGATTTAAACACATTTGGATCCACCATACCGGAGCCAAGAATCTCCAGCCATTTCCCGTCCCCGTTTGCTTCCCACCAGATATCCATCTCGAGGCTGGGTTCCGTAAACGGGAAAAAACCGGGACGCAGGCGATACGTAACATCACTGCCGAACATCAGCTTGGCAAAGCTGATCAGCGTTTCCTTAAGCTCTGCTACGCTGACATCCGTATCTACGTATAGCGCTTCCACCTGGTGAAACAGGAAATACGATTTGGGACTCACAGCCTCATTTCGATACACCTTGCCAGGTGCTATGATCCGGATGGGCGGTTCCCGCCTCTGCATCTCCCGGATTTGAATAGGGGAGGTGTGGGTACGGAGTACCAGGTCCTGCTCTTCCGGGTCGTCATGCTTGCGGATAAAAAACGTATCCTGTTCGTCACGAGCCGGGTGATTCGGCGGAAAATTCAGTGCTGTGAAGTTGTGAAAATCGTCCTCAATTTCGGGTCCGTCGGCAATAGAAAAACCCAGCCGGTAAAAAATTTCCTTCATCTCGTTCAGCGTCTGGGTCAGTGGGTGGTAGGAGCCCACCGTCATAGGGGCTGTTGGCAGCGTGAGGTCGTCGAGCGCACTTACCTGACGAGCCTCTTTCTTTTCCAGCTTTTCCTTGGCATCGTCAAACTTATTTTGTGCCAGATTCTTTACCTCGTTCATCGCTTTTCCAACTGTCGCCTTCTCCTCATTGGGTACTTCACCCATTTTGGAGAACATCGTCTGAACTTTGCCCTTTCGGGAGAGGAATTCCAGTCGGAAAGCCTCCAGCTCTTCCTCATCGGTGATAGGAAACGCTTCAACTTCGTTTTTTATCGTTTCAATATAATCAAGCATCACAAATATTATCTGTCGGTATAAACAGTACAAATAGTCAGCACGGAAATATAATAATTAGTTTGTTGTACTTCGTATTGCGTACTGCTGGTAGATGGAGTTGAGTATTTTGGTTTTATCCTAAATAAAAAAACCGACAAACCTTACCCTTTTGAATAAGATCTGCCGGTTATAAAATCAAACTGTGAACCGTTTATGCCGTTGCTTCTTCAACAATAGCGGTGAACGTTTCCGGATCACGCACGGCCAGATCGGCCAATACTTTGCGATTGATTTCAATATCTTTCTTTTTGAGGGCTCCCATCAATTTGGAATAGGTCGTATCGTTCTGACGGGCAGCTGCATTAATGCGTGTGATCCAGAGTCGTCGGAATTCACGTTTGCGAACTTTGCGGTCGCGATACTGGTACAGCATCCCTTTTTCAACCGCGTTTTTCGCAAATTTATACACATTTTTACGCTTGCCCCAGTAACCTTTCGCCTGTTTCAGAATCTTACGGCGACGGCGACGGGAAGCCACCTTGTTTCTTGCTCGTGGCATTTTTGTCTTATGTGTTTAAAGTTAGTATTGGTTATTTGTAAGGAAGCATTTTCTTGACATTCTTTTCCTGGGTCTTGTCAACCAGGGTATCTTTGCCAAGTTTACGCTTACGTTTGCTTCGCTTCTTTGTGAGGATATGTCGTTTCCCCGCTTTCTTACGCTTCACTCTACCGGAACCGGTAACCTTAAAACGTTTTTTAGCTCCACTATTGGATTTCATTTTAGGCATAATAATCACCCGTTTAAACTTAAATTCAAAAGAGTTCGAAGATAAGCAATATCAATAACTGATTAAAGGATTATTTACATCTTCCTTATGTTGGTGATATCAGCATAACTGAACTCGACTTTAAATCAGTATTGGTAGGTTACCCTTTTGATGTAGGGGAGAGCATCATGATCATCCGTCGCCCTTCCATTGTTGGCTTGGATTCAATTTCCCCAACATCACTGAGTTCTTCGGCAAGATCCATCAGCAACTCTTCACCCCGCTCAGTGTAAAGCATATCGCGACCCCTGAACTGGACAGTCGCTTTGACCTTGTCACCATCTTCCAGAAAACCGCGCGCATGCCGAGTTTTAAACTCCAGATCGTGATCATCAGTATTGGGACGGAAGCGAAGCTCTTTAACCTGAACAGTGTGCTGCTTTTTCTTGGCTTCTTTCTCTTTCTTCTTCTTCTTATACATAAACTTGCCGAAGTCAATAATTTTACAGACAGGTGGTTTGGCTTTGGGGGCCACCTCGACAAGGTCCAGATCATATGATCGTGCAATTTCAAGGGCACGATCTATATCTACGATCTCATGTTCTTCATCAGGCCGGATTACCCGTACTTTCCTTGACCGGATTTCATCATTTACATTTGGTCTGTCCGGATCTTTTCGCGGACGTGGTCGTCTACTTCTTCCGATAATTACCTCTATTTATTTTAATTAGAATTTGAGTGATCGGGAACTCGTTTACTATCGATCTCATCAATTAGGTTAGAAATAAAATCAGAAAAATCAAAAGTTCCAATATCGCCTTCTTTATGCCGGCGAACAGAAACGGTTCCATCTTCTGCTTCATTTCCACCTACTATTAACATATAAGGAATCTTACTCGTTTCAGCATCCCTTATTTTTCCGCCAATTTGCTCGCTTCTGTCATCCACTTCTACGCGCACATCATGTTCCTTCAGCTTCGCAGCGCATTGGTAAGCATATTCGTTAAAATCATCAGCAATAGGAATCATTTTAACCTGCACGGGCGCCAACCAAACCGGGAAATCACCGGCAAAATGTTCAATCAGGATGCTGCAGAAACGCTCCATGGATCCGAACGGTGCACGATGAATAATAACAGGACGGTGCTTCTCATTGTCAGAACCTATATAGGTCAGGTCGAACCGTTCAGGCATCACGTAATCGACCTGCACGGTGCCGAGTTGCCATTTTCGCCCTATAGCATCGCGGATGATGAAATCGATTTTTGGCCCATAAAAGCTGGCTTCGCCGCGGGCAATTTTGTAGTCCAGGCCTTCTTCATCGGCCACCTCCTTGATTTCCCGTTCGGCCCGCTCCCAGTATTCATCCTCTCCACCATATTTTTCCTCGTTGTCATCACGGAACGAGAGGCGGATATCCACCGGCATGTCAAATATGCTAAAAACAAATTGCGTGAGATCGAGACAGTTCTTGATCTCACGCTTCAGCTGCTCGTGCGTGCAATATATATGGGCATCGTCCTGGGTGAAACCCCGAACCCTCGATAGCCCGTTCAGTTCGCCCGACTGTTCGTAGCGATAAACGCTTCCAAACTCAGCCAGCCGCAGGGGAAGATCGCGGTAGCTGTGCAACTCGTTGGAGTAAATGCGATGGTGATGCGGGCAGTTCATCGGCTTGAGCATGTACTCTTCATCGTCCACCTGTATCGGGTTATACTGCGATTCCCGATAGTAGGGATAGTGCCCAGAGGTTTTATACAGCTCCAGGTTCCCGATGTGCGGGGTAATTACTTCTTTGTAGCCCCGCTTTTTTTGTTCTTCCCGCAGAAATGACTCCAGCGTCCGACGGATGATCGTTCCATTTGGCAACCAAACAGGTAGACCCTGCCCAACCATCTGGTCCATCATAAACAACTTAAGCTCTTTGCCCAGCTTTTTGTGATCGCGGCGCTTGGCCTCCTCCATCTTGTGGATATACTCTTCCAGCAACTTCTGCTTTGGAAAGGAGATCCCGTAAATCCGGGTCAGCTGCTCACTGTCTACATCGCCACGCCAGTAAGCCCCGGCAACATTCGTCAATTTGACCGCTTTCACCAGCCCGGTATTGGGGATGTGCGGACCGCGACATAAATCGGTGAAATCACCCTGGGTATAGAACGTTATATTCCCGTCCTCCAGGTCCTTAATCAGGTCGACTTTATATTCATTGCCCTTCTCTTTGTAAAAGGAGAGAGCCTCTTCCTTGGTAACGGGCTTCCGCTCAAAGCCGGATTTCTGGCGGGCTTTTTCAATGATTTTCTTCTCAATCTTGTCAAGGTCGTCCTGGCCAACCGATTTGTCTCCAAAGTCAATATCATAATAAAACCCATTCTCAATAGGCGGTCCGATACCGAACTTGGCATCGGGATAGAGTTCCTGAATGGCTTCAGCCAGAAGGTGAGCGGAAGAGTGCCAGAATGTGTACTTGCCGTCCTCACTATTCCATGTATTTATCGTGATGGTCCCATCGCGCTCTATGGGGCGATCGAGGTCCAGGATTTCGTCATCAAGAGTGACACTGAGTGCTTCTCGTGCTAATCCTTTTGAGATAGATTCTGCTACTTCGTAGCCGGTAACCCCTTTGGGATACTGCTTTTCAGACCCGTCAGGGAAGGTTATCGTAATTTTGTCGTTCGGCATGGATTGAATTTAAACAAAAGTTTCCGGTCGATATTAAGGCAGCTAAAAATATAAAAAATAGCGCAGAGCTAAAGTAATTTATAGAACCTTTTTGATATCACTGTATCTTTTTCTTTTAATCAGGTAAAATCTAACGGGATTCGAATGAACATGACTGAGTACCTGCTAAAAAAAACAGAGAAATTAAATCGAACTATTTGAAAAAAGACATTACAATAAGGTTCTTTAATTCTCTTTATTAAGGGTAGGTTTAGCCGAATGATAAGCCGTTAAGCTGGAATTTAGTATATAACGTTGAGAACTTTATAATCTGTATCATTCATGCACCATTTTATCGTGAAAAGTTGGTATCTGTTTGCCGGTTTAATTATTGCAGTAGCTGGTTATTATACTGATGGAGCACCGTCTACCACTCAAACTGATGATTTCGAACGATACACGGAGCCAATACCGGGATCTGACCAGACTATTGAAATGGCACCGGTTACAGGGGGGACCTTTACTATGGGGAGTACGGAAAATGAGGATGAAGGTCCACCGAAGAAAGTAACTGTGGACTCATTTTGGATGGGTGTTCACGAGATAACATGGGATCAATACGACCTGTTTGTTAAAGAGGAGATTGAAAAACTCAAGGAACAGTTATCATCAGCAAACGGTGTAGATCTGCAGGCGGATGCCGTATCCCTGCCCACACCACCATATGTTGATATGAGTTTCGGAATGGGACGCGAAGGGTATCCGGCCATAAATATGACGCATTATGCCGCTGTCATGTATACGAAATGGCTGACGGCCAAAACCGATCACTTTTACCGGTTGCCCACGGAAGCTGAGTGGGAATATGCTTGTCGAGCGGGCAGCAACACCGCCTATTCTTTTGGGGATGAGGCCGGCAACCTGGAAGAGTATGCCTGGTTCGAAGGCAATAGCGAAGACAAATACCACCAGGTGGGTCAGAAAAAGCCGAATGCGCTAGGCCTTCATGATATGCACGGCAACGTAGCCGAATGGACTATGGATCAGTACTTTGAGGATTACTTCAGTAAAATTGAAGATGGTGCTGAAAACCCATTATTCCTTCCGGATGAGCTCTATCCCCGATCTTTGCGCGGGGGATCATGGTCGCAGGAGGCCTCGGAGCTTCGCTGTGCAAACAGGCATGGGTCAATTACCCGGTGGAAGCGGCGTGATCCACAACTGCCCAAAAGCCGCTGGTGGCTTACGGATGCTCCATTCCTGGGATTTCGTGTAGTGCGCCCGGCCGAACAGCCTCCGAAAGAGCAAATGGAGCAGTATTGGATTGAGGCTATCGAAGACTATAACTAACACATATTTGTAAATAGTTCTACTTGTTGATCTGCCTCCAGTTACATCTGGAAGAACTTGAAGGTTTACTGGATTTAGCTATTAATTCGTCGATCTTTTATAAGATTTAAATGTATTGTTTCCAGTAATTTTGTAGTGTGAGCTGAATATAATTTTGATGGTTGTTAACCATAACATAAATTACTTCAGTAAAAAGTAATTGCAGCCCTTTGACAGGGATTTTAGTAAAGGGGTTCTAATCTTTAATTACAGTGGGATATTATGAGTAAAAAGGAAGATGGTATGAATGGGAAGCATAAAATTTCCAGGCGGGATTTTGTTAAGACCTCCTCCTCCTTAGCAGCTGGAGGACTCTTGCTGGGCTCACTTCCGGTTGGGGCAGGGGCCTACGCCGGCGGGACAGCCACCCTGAAAATAGCCCTCGTAGGTTGTGGAGGCCGGGGTACAGGAGCAGCCCGGCAAGCACTGAGCACTGGTGACGGCGTTCAGCTCGTCGCCATGGCTGATGCATTTCGCGATCGGTTGGATGAGAGTTTCGAAACACTGAACAAGGTGTTTGACGATGAGCCTGAAAAGCTAAATGTACCTGAAGAACACAAGTTCGTTGGGTTTGATGCATATAAAAATGCAATTGAACTCGCCGATGTTGTTATTCTTGCGACTCCACCCGGATTCCGACCGGACCATTTTGAGGCAGCTATCCAGGCTGACAAGCATGTGTTTATGGAAAAACCGCTGGCTACAGATGCTCCAGGCGTCAGAAAAATCATGGAAGCCGGCAAGATGGCCGACCAAAAAGGCTTAAATGTAGTCGTGGGTCTGCAGCGACACTACCAGAATAGCTATCGCGAAGTAATAAATCGAATTAATGATGGCGCCGTCGGCGATATCGTATCGGGCCAGGTCTACTGGAACAGCGACGGTGTGTGGGTACGCGAGCGCCAGCCCCATCAAAATGAGATGGAATTCCAGATGCGGAACTGGTACTACTTTACCTGGCTCTGCGGCGATCATATTATGGAGCAGCATATCCACAACATTGATGTGGCCAACTGGTTCATAGGGGAATACCCGGAATCTGCCCAGGGGATGGGAGGGCGCGAAGTGCGTACGGGTTCCAATCACGGGCAGATTTTTGACCACCACTTTGTCGAGTTTACCTATCCGAGCGGAGCAGTCATTGCCAGCCAGTGCCGACATCAACCCAACACGATGAGTCGGGTTGCCGAGTTTTTCCAGGGAACCAAGGGAACCATTGACACCAGTGGCGACCGCGGTATCTTGAAAAGCTGGGACGGGGAAACCCTGTATGACCACAACGCTGACACTGATCCGAATCCATACCAGCAAGAACACGACGAACTTTTTGCTGCCATCCGTAATGGTGATCATATCAATGATACCGAATACGGAGCCAAAAGTACGTTAACCGCGTTGATGGGACGCATGGCGACCTATTCCGGTGAAGTTATCAACTGGGAAGATGCGCTCAATTCCCCAAAGAGCCTGATGCCAGAAAAGTATGGATGGGAAGAAACGCCCCCCGTAGTGCCCAATGAAGATGGCAAATATCCTGTACCAGTACCGGGTAAAACGGAGGTTATTGCATAGAATTCCAGGAAAATACCAATTAAAAATGCAGATGACATCTTAAGTGGATGTCATCTGTTTACTTTAAGAAGTGGTATTAGTATACTTTATCTAGTGTGATTAAAACACTTAAGGGTTTCAGCTTACAAGTTTATGCAAAGGGTTTTAACAAAAAAGTTGCATTGGGAACAAAAAATTCTATCTTAAAACTAAGCCACGTGCCTCTCTACTACGATAAAATTTTGGTGGTCAAAGCTCTATAAATAAGGGGAAGGGAAATAATATATGGACAATGGCGACTGTTATTATGAAATGTCGGATTCAGAAATATGGCAAACACTTAAGGAAGGGGACCGGCAATCGCTGAAGGTTCTGTTTGAACGCTATTATGATGATCTGTTTGGTTACGCTTACAAAGTAAGTGGAGATACCTACCTGTCAAAAGACTGCGTACAGGAATTGTTCTATCGCATCTGGGACAGGAAGGACCATTTGTCCGATGTCACCTCTGTGAAAGCCTATCTGTGGGTGTCACTTCGCAGAGATATTTTTAAAGCTATCAATAATGATAACAAAGAAATCAATAGGGATGATTTTATTTCTTATTCCAGATTGTTAGCGTTCACACCTGAAGATTTTATGATTCATGAAGAGAAACAAAGAGAACAAAAGAAAGCATTGGTCAAAGCCCTGAATAAACTGCCTGAACGACACAAAGAAGCCATTTACCTTAAATATTTTAATGGCATGGGGTATAGTGAAATAGAAAAAATAATGTCAGTTAGCTATCAGACGGCGCGTAACTACGTTTATCATGGGGTTAAGGCATTGAAAAAAGAGTTTGAAGATAAAATTTTTACCTCTCCGAAGAAGGCTGCAATGTAATTTTTTTATTTTTTTTGTTAAGATAGGTTACAAAGTGCTTTGATATAGTTCTTTACTAGTAAAGGCACTACATTTCTTTTTGGGTGTTTATTTTTCCTTTTGGGATGAAAAAATGGAAATTATCTCTTTCATAGAGGGACTGTCCAAAAACTTTTCTTTTATCCGGTGGGTTAAAGGCAATGCAGATATACGTGAAGCCGAAAAATGGGACACATGGGTAAATGAATGTCCAACAAATCTAAAATTGGCCAAAGAGGCGCAAAAGAAAGTACTTGGGATAGATTTTACCAATTCCTGTTCTAGTCACTGTGATGCAGAAAAAGAGTGGAATCAGCTTGTATCGAGAATTAAATTTAATAAAGAAAAAGATACCAGCACTAAGACTGCGATTTTAGGACGGAAATCACTGTTACTATTTACAAAATTATTCTGGATTTCTGCTGTTGCTGGCATTGCTTTTCTCAGTATAAACGTCAATTTATCTGGAGAACAGAAACAAGAAAATAATTTTTTATGGAAACTTAGAGAGACTGGACTCCGATATGATAACCCAGCTCACCTATTAACATATTTGCCGATAAAACCGAATGAGAGGGAGCAACGCAGCACCATTTCTTCAAATAGTAATGGCCATGTTGTTAAAATGGTTGAAAAAAGGTCTGGAAAATCCAGTTTTAAAAAGAATATTAGTTATCTGGATATTGACTTCAATATCACTAAATATTATTTGCCCACCGCTTTTAAGAAGTCTGTATCCCAAGATGATCTTTTAGAGAAAAAAACTATTTACAACAATGTTTTTTGGTACGAGAAAAAGTCAATACTTGACAGCTCTCCTATAAGTTACAGGGTCTTGGAAAAAAGAGACGTATGGAACCGAAGTGCCTCTCATATTTGATAATCTTTATCAAGTAAGAACGAGGGACATAACGATTGAAGATCTGTCGAATGACGTGCAGTCTATTTATTGGGGATGATTGATTATCACTTCATATAAAACGGATAGGCTGTTTTTGGGATTTCAACCAAGAATAAAAAAGGGAGGATAAAAATCACATTTCAAACATACCGTGGGATTACAATATCTAAATACCAAACATTAAATACAGGGATCATGAAAATACTAAAATCTATATGTGCCATTCTGGTTGTTGCTGGCATGTTTGTGCCGGTCACTGTAGCACAGGATGGGTTTGATAATGCTCTAACCCTGAATAACTCAAATAGTTCAGGGATTTGGGCTTTAGAGGCTGAAGGTGCCGAGCTGAGGTATATCGAGACCGTCAGCGGACAGATTACAGATAACGCAGGTGAGGTTTTGCCGGGAGTGAACATATTGGTTAGTGGAACTACTATTGGTACCACATCCGATACCGAAGGAAACTGGGAGCTAAATGTACCGTCATTACAGGATACACTTGTCTTTTCATTCGTAGGTTTTCAGACACAGGTTGTACCCATTGAAGGGCGAACAGAAATAGACGTGGCCATGGTTCCTCAAACGTACTCCGGTGAAGAACTAGTTGTTGTTGGTTATGGCACCCAAACCAGGGAAACGCTGACCGGATCTGTGAGTTCTGTTTCTGGGGGGCGTATAGAAAAAGTGCCCGTAACGAACATGGCGAACAGTTTGACCGGCCAACTACCTGGCGTCGTTACAGTCAACCAAAGTGGTGAACCGGGGTATGATGGAGCCACAATTCGTATTCGTGGTGAGCATACGCTTAATAACAATGAACCACTTGTGGTTATTGATGGTGTTCCGGACCGATCGGGTGGATTGGATCGCCTGAACCCAAGGGATATTGAAAATATCAGCGTATTGAAGGATGCCTCAGCAGCCATTTATGGTTCACGAGCCGCAAACGGGGTAATACTCATTACGACGAAACGGGGAAGAGTTGGGGCGCCCCAGTTCACGCTGGACCTCAACCAAGGCTTCAACCAGCCTACCCGCATACCTGAGATGGCGGATGCTGCCACCTACATGACGATGTTGAATGAGATTGACAATTACAGGGGACTCGGCGACCGGTATTCTCAGGAACAAATCAATTGCCATAGAAACCAGGAAGATCCTTGGTTGTGTCCTGACACTGATTGGTTTGATGAGGCATTAAAACCGATCTCTTTCCAATCTCGCGCAGATATGTCGGTTTCAGGTGGTAGTGAATCGGTTAAATACTACTTGTCATTCAGCGGACTGACCGAAGATGGATACTATGAGAACAGTGCAACACGCTATAATGAATATAGCTTTCGCAGTAATATCGACGGTCAGTTATCCGACTATATTAGCCTATCATTCGATGCGCTGGGTCGTTTCGAGGATAGAAATTTCCCAACTGAGAGTGCTGGGCAAACATTCCGTATGTTAATGCGTGGCAAGCCGAATGAACACGGGTTCTGGCCCAATGGACTTCCTGCACCTGATATCGAAAACGGTACCAACCCGGTTGTCACGGGTACCGATGACACCGGTTATGACGATGATGAACGCTATTATTTCCAAAGTAATGTCAGGCTCAAGGTTGATATTCCCGGCGTAGACGGACTTGCGTTTGAAGCAACTGCTTCTTACGACAAAGACTTCCTGCAGCGCAAGCGATGGCAGACACCATGGACCCTTTATTCACTTGAGGGATTCGACACCAACGGTGACGGAGTTGCTGACGGTATGGACAGCAGTGGAGAACCGGTATTCAACTCAAGCCTCGTTCCGAACCAGGACGCAAACCTGCAGCAGTGGTCAGAAACAGGCGACGGTATTCTCCTGAACCTCGTGGGTACCTATCAGCAGGATGTTGGGGACCACTCGTATAGCGTGTTGTTGGGTGCAGAACGCCAGGAATCCAATAATGCAGGATTCTGGGCCTTTAGAAGATTCTACCCATCCACACAGATCGACATCCTGGATGTTGGTGGTGAAGATCAGCAGGATTTGGGTGGTGGCTCAAGAGATGTTATTGATCAAAATAACAAAGAAGCCCGGCTCAATTACTTTACGAGGCTGAATTACAATTACCAGAGCAAGTACCTGTTTGAATTTGTTGGTCGGTATGATGGCTCTTACATTTTCCCGGAAGGTGAAAGATTCGGATTCTTCCCCTCATTTTCATTGGGATGGAGACTTAGCCAGGAAGATTGGTTCCAAAACGCAACGAATAACTTTTTCGATGAGTTAAAGTTGCGTACCTCTTGGGGGCAGACAGGAAACGACCGCATTGAGGAATGGCAATTCCTGTCAACATATACGTTCGGCGGTGGTTACATCTTTAACAACTCTGTGATGCAGAGTATTTTCCCGGGACGCACGCCAAATCCGAATGTGACCTGGGAAGTAGCCAACCAGTTTGATGTGGGAATAGAGACCGCTGTTTTTGACAATCAGTTGTCAATCGAGTTCGACTATTTCAACTATCTCAGGGAAGATATCCTTTGGTGGAGAAATGCTTCTGTTCCCCAAACAGCAGGCCTCGAACTGCCCAGGGAAAATATCGGGGAAGTTAAAAGCTGGGGTTTCGACGGTACGGTTTCTTGGCGAAAGCAGTTTGGTTCAAACTTCTTGCTTGACCTATCCCTGAATGGTGGGTATGCCACAAATGAAATACAGTACTGGGATGAACCGCCTGGAGCCCCTGAGTGGCAGCAATCAACCGGCAGAATGATGGAAGCTCCCCTTTTATACAGGGTTATAGGAGTTTTCAACGACCAGGCTGAAGTTGAGAGTTATCCTCACTGGGATAATGCACGGCCGGGTGATCTGATTTTTGAAGATGTGAACGATGATGGCGTTATCAATTCAGACGATAGAGTCAGGGTTGAACGAACCGATGTTCCAAAATGGAATGGAGGCTTGAACATCAGTGGGCAGTATAAGGCCTTCGATTTCACCATGTTAATCCAGGGTGCCGCAGGTGCATCCCAATGGATACAAACGCAATCTGGTGATTTCGGTAACTACTTCCAGGAGTTCGCAGAGAATCGGTGGACACCGGACAACCCGGATGCTTCAGGACCGAGAGCATTCCAACGCGAAGAAGAGTATTGGATTTCGCAACAAAATACTTACTTCTACCTGAATACGGATTACGTGAGGCTCAAAAACCTGGAAATCGGCTATAACGCACCGTCATCTTTCACCAGCCAGATAGGGCTTGACAGGTTACGAATTTATGCGAATGGATTTAATCTCCTCACCTTCAGTGATTTCTGGATGGACCCGGAAGCTCGTGAGGCTTCAGGTTCCTATTATCCACAGAAGAGGGTGATTAATCTCGGCTTGTCCTTATCATTTTAGAGGCTGGCCAGTATCCACCCAGATCTTTAGAAGGCCTGGGTGGATATAAGTTTTTTTAACTATTGAAGCTAAATGGAAATAAGATGAAGAAATTAAAAACAATGAAAAATCTAAAATATAAGATTCTGGGAATCCTGTGCGTCCTGTTTCTTTTCGGGTCATGCAGTGAGGATATCTTGAACGTCAGTCCAACGGATCAAATGTCCGATGAGACCGTCTGGCAGGATCCCGCACTAATTGATCTATATCTTGCCGATATCTACCGCAGGATGCACCACGGGATTGACGAAGTGAAGCTATCGTCCCTGACAGACGACACGCATTTCATTCACGGTTACGGCACAATCGAGATCGTACAGGGGATTGCAAGTCCAAGTAATGTGGGGGCTTGGGGCCGCGGTGATCTCAGGCATTTCAGATGGGATCATCTGTATAGTGCAATCCGTCAAACCAACATTGTGTTGGCGAATATTGACGATGCCAATGTAACTGAGGAGTTTAGGAATAATGTGAAGGGGGAGACGCATTTCCTGCGTGCTTACTTCTATCACAACCTCGTCCGCAACTACGGCGGGATTCCTATCATTACGCAGGTTTACAACCTGGATGACGACTTGCTGGTTCCGCGCAACAGCTTTGAAGAAAGCGTCAATTTTGTTGTTGAAGAGGCTGATCGAGCCGCGGCACTGTTACCGGTGGAAGCACGAGATCTGGGACGCGCAACAAAAGGCGCAGCATTAACACTTAAAGCTAGAATCCTTATCCATGCTGCAAGTGATTTGTACGCAGATCCCATCGGGTCAACTCCTGAAGTAACAGGGTATACATCCGGAAGCCAGGAGGCTCGTTACCAGGCTGCAAAAGACGCTGCCCAAGCTGTGATGGACATGGGAGTTTACAGTCTTTTTGAACGGGTGCAAGGTGATCCGGCAACAAATTACGAACAGCTCTTTATCGTAAATGAAGACCATGAAGAGACGATTATGGCCCGTTTCTTCCTGGGTAGCCGCGACTGGCAGGACCGTTTCCTACCCCACCAGTTCAACGGCCCAAACGGCTATCGCGGATGGGCGGGGAACACGCCATTGCAGTCGCTCGTAGATGCCTACGAGATGGCCGATGGAACCCAGTTTGACTGGAACAATCAGGCCCATGCGTCTGATCCTTTTGCCAACCGGGATCCACGGTTTTATGCTTCTATCCTCTATGACGGGGCACCATGGGTAACGCCGCCATCATTCAGGGAGCCTTACGATGTAGATGGTCATATTCAAACCTTTGAGCGTGTGACACTTCCCGATAATTCCCAGGTAGTTGGGGTTGATACCCGGAACGGCCCTATTGAGGACTGGAACGGTAGCTATTCCCGATATTATTTGAGGAAGTTTATCGATCCGACCCTGCCACCCCAGGAGAGAGCGGAAACCCCTTGGATTTACATGCGGTATGCCGAGGTCATTCTTAATTATGCAGAAGCATGTATCGGGCTCGGTGAGGAGCAAAATGCCCGTGATGCAATGAATATGATCAGGGCCCGGGCAGGAATGCCGGATATCACCGACAGTGGACAAGCATTGATCGACCGATATCAAAACGAGCGACGTGTTGAACTGTTTGGTGAGGAGCATCGGCTGTTTGACATCCGTAGATGGAAAACCGCTCCCACAAAGTACGAAGATGCCCGTGGAATCTTGATTACCGCTGAGGCTACTGATGCAAGGGACAGGTCCACCTACTCCAACTACACCTTTGATCCGACGTTGCATATTCAGGACAGGGCCTGGGATGACAGCCACTATTTTGCCCCGATACCGTTCGATGAAATCAATCGTAACGACCAGCTGGTGCAGAATCCGGGGTATTAAATCTTAATAAAAATGAGTGCATTGATGAGCAATGTAAATATGATTAGATGCTTCAATTCCTGTTGAAGGATTTGGTAATTGCCCAGCGAACGGCACTCATAAATAACTTATCTCAGAAGCAGGTCCAGTAGCCTTTGGACCTGCTTCGTTTTTATTATAAAACCGGTGAATGCCAGGGAGTAATAGAGACCAGGAACAGGTGATCAATTGCAATAACTGGCCATTCCGGAAGAAGTGGTGACGAAGATGTATTCCGGTTTCAATTTTTACAGAACCGCCTTTCTACTGCTGACCACTGCTTTTATCAGCATTATGGCCATAAATTTGGGAATAGCACAAACTTCTCTTGTCCAGGGAATAGTGACAGACAGTGCTTCTGCACGACCGCTGGAAGGTGCTAACGCAGCTCTGCAGATTTTACCAGTGGAAGAGGAAGGGCGTATTCGCGGAATAGCAACAGACGACAATGGTTTCTACCAGATTACGGGTATATCGGCCGGTACTTACCTGTTTCAAATTAGTTTTGTCGGTTACCTAACCTTCAAAGATACGCTCATCGTAGAAGAAGGGGAAATTCGTACTGTCAGCGTAGCTCTAAAACCTGATGAGGAACAGCTCGATGAAGTTGTGGTATCTCCCACCAGGGGAGCTGCCCGACTCGAAGCCGGTAGACAAGAGATATCGTCGGTGGAAATTCAAAGAGTTCCTTCGCCCTCTGGGTCGGGAGATCTTGCTAGCTACTTACAGGCAATGCCCGGGGTTGTTGCCTTGGGAGATCGGGGAGGACAGTTCTACATTCGGGGCGGGACGCCAACAGAAAATATGGTTTTGATAGACGGCACATTAATCTTTCAACCGTTTCATATACTGGGTTTTTTTTCAGTATTCCCGTCAGACTTGGTTAGTGAAGTGGATTTTTATGCCGGTGGATTTGGCCCAAGATACAGTGGGCGCATTTCCTCGGTTCTGGATGTGAAAATGCGTGACGGAAACCGATACCAGCCCTCAGGTAATGCTACCGTAAGCCCATTCGTGGGGGAGCTGTTGGTTGAAGGACCTTTAAAACAGGGAAAGTCCTCCTTTATCGCCTCAGCTCGAAGATCATTGATAGAATTTACAAGTCCATGGTTCCTCGAGCAAAAACAACCTGTTGAGTTTGAAAGCCAGTATCTGAAGTTAAGTCATTTTGGAGTAAATGATACTCGCTGTTCTGGAATGGCTCTTCGAACCTTTGACCGTGGACAGCTTGACTTTGAACAGGAAGAGGTGACAGAATGGAAAAATTTCCTGCTTGGCGGTCGCTGTGTAGTACTTCCCAACGACACAGATTTATTGTTTGATTTGAATACGGGATTCTCTCACGTGTCGAACGCTGTGGGTAGCATTAATGATCCAGAAAGGTTTTCCTGGATTACACGGTTTAATCTTGACGCTAATATTACGAGATACATTCGGCAAACAAGATTAAATTACGGGTTATTTGTACACATAAAGACCCTGAAGTACGATTTTAAGGATCAGTTCCAGATTCCACAACAAGCAAGCGATCATCTTTTGAATGGCGGAGTATATATGGAGGCTACCATTCCGTTAGGCGAGCAGGTTCATTTTTACCCAGGATCCGTATTTACCCTGTATCGTGAGAATTACAGGACAGGACTGGAGCCGCGTTTCAGGGTTTCCTGGCATCCCCCTGCGCTTGAAGATGCACAACTAAATTTGGCCCTCGGCAGGTATACCCAATCACTGGTAGGGCTAAGCGACACACGAGACGCGAGTTCCGTATTTACTGCCTGGATGGCTGCCCCGATTGGAAAGGCGAAAAAGGAGTCAATTCATGCGTTATTGGGTTGGAGTCAGTCGCTGGGCAGCGGATTCCAAATATCTTTTGAAGGATACCATAAATGGCTTCGGAATATCCCCGTTGCGGTGTGGAGTACGTTGGCAGAATTTACGACTGATCTCGCATTAGCTGATGGTCGCGTATATGGCAGTGATATCCGCCTGGAATATAACCGGCGCACATTTTATAGTTTTCTCGGTTATGGGTATTCCTGGACTCAATATGAGGCAGCACAAGATCACTTTAATGTTTGGTTTGGAGAGCCGGTACAAAGATACCATCCGTCACACGACCGTCGCCATAACGTAAATGGTTTGGTGAGTGTGAATTTTGGCGATTATACCGCCTCCCTTCGCTGGGAGTTTGGAACCGGAGTGCCCTTCACCCGCCCAATCGGTTTTGATGAAATCTTTTTTTATAACGAGCGGCTTCCTGATTTACAGCGTGTATTTGGTACCTCTCGGGTAATACTGGAAAAACCTTACCAAGGGCGAACGCCCTCATACCATCGCCTGGACATTTCTCTTGAACGTATTTTCAGGTTCAATTCAGCAGACTTGACTCTTCAAATCGGGGCAATCAACCTGTACGATCACAACAACCTTTTTTACTATGATGTGTATACTCATCGAAGGATTGATCAGTTGCCGCTGGCACCCTATTTGTCTGTAAAGTTAGGATACAATTGATGAACGTTCCCAGATTATATGGTTATAAAAAGTTGGTTCCTTCACATAATTTCTACCTGCTATTCTGCTGTTGGGTAGCTCTTATCATAACAGCCTGTGAACAACCTTTTGAACCGGTTCAGGAAAATGTACGGCATTTTTTCTCCATAAACGGCTATCTTGATGCTTCCGTCGATACACAATGGATTCGAGTTATGCCTGTAAGAGAAACTCTTGATCTTGACGCCAACCTAACAGCTCCCGCGGTCACGCTTGAACATATACAAAGTGGCGAAATGGTGACTATGAATGATTCAGTTTTTAATTATGCAGGAGATAGATACGCATATATTTATTGGACCACCATGGATATCCTTCCGGAACAAACATACCGGATTACAGCTACTGGTGACGACGGTCATAGTAGCGAGGCACAAGCCACTCTTCCACATGATTTTCCCGTTCCCCAATTTCGCGAGCCTGAGTTTGGGGCTGACATACTGATAATCCGAGAAGTAGAAAAATTGGCCGATGTGCAGGTAGTTTATACTATCCAACGTGATGGAACTGCTGAAGAGTTTAAAGCTGCTTTTCCATATTTGGAGTTCAGTATTTTTATCCCACAGGCCACCTATCGTGTTCCCATAAACCCGGAATTTGGTCGTTCACAAATCAGGGAGATGTATTGTAATATTTCAGTAACTGAGCGGAATGTTTTTGTTGCCTCCGGTGGCCCCGAATGGGTTGACTTTCTATCTCTTGACAGGCATACGATTGCCTTGCCGGAAGGCATATCAAATATTGAAAACGGGGTAGGATATTTTGGAGGTATTATCAGTAAAACCTTCCCCTATATTGACATTGAAGGTAATACCGGGCTGTTTCAAGTACCATGTCTCTGAGTGGATTAGTTAGGACTTCCTCAGACCCCATTTAAGTATTTGTATTCAATGGTTCCTGGATTTTACATGCCAGCTTAGTGCAAGGTTTTCAGATCTGTAATCGAATTTCCCTGCATTTCACCAGGGTCCATGAACAGTAGGGTACTCCCGATTTTAGCAAGAAGCTGCTAACCAAATAGGTATGTTCATTTTTTGTATGACCAAAAAAGTCACCAAAAAATCCCAGATATTCTCATTTTCGAGCTTATTAGAGACCATCGCTTTTCTACACCGTTCGCTTTAAAATAAATTTGTTGCAGGGATTTTCTGGACTTTGAGGGGTGCCGTCGTCCGGGAATTGTGGTTATTTCAACTATAAATTCAGACTTTTGAGTAGGCCCTGGGTAAGTCAAATACTGCTATCTACAGAACATCTCGGCGTTTGATTCCTAGGGCTTGTAATGGGCTACTTCGACCGGGCTATTGGGATTGTCACCTTCCCGGATATGTATTATTTCATTCATATTAATGTTTTCATCTGTGAGTGTGTCGGTACGCCCCGAAGGCCATTGAATAGAAAGCTGTTTGATGGCTGAACTCCCCAACCCAAAAAACAGCGATTTACTGCCAGTGCTCAGGTATGAATTGCCAGCCACGACAATCTGGCTTTGGTTTAACCCGTCTTCTCGTTCAATCGTAACCCTGGCCCCGATGGCGTCTCGGTTAGAAACGGTTCCTTCCAGATCAATTCTAACCCAGTTGTTTCCAGCGGTTTTGTTTTTTAGAAGTTGGGGGGAGGCCCCATCAATGTTGGAAAAGATAAGGTCAGGTGTTCCGGACCGATCCATATCTATTACAGCTAACCCTCGTGTAAGCTTATCATTGGAAAAACTGGCGACTGTTTTCGTGACATCTTCAAATTTTCCATTCCCCAGGTTTTTGAAAAACAGGTTCTCCGCCTCATCGTGTTGATCCCAGATCGGACCGCTGGCCATTGACAGATCAAGGTGCCCGTCCAGATCCAGGTCAACAAACGCAATACCCCATCCCGATGATCTCGCACTGGGTATTATCCCGGTATAAAAAGTGGCATAATCAAACCGAAGATTGCCATAATTTCTAAATAAAGAAGTCATTTGAAGTGTCAGATTTGTAACCACCAGGTCCATGTGCCCATCGTGGTTAAAATCAGCGGCATCGATCCCCATACTGCTCTTTAACTCATCTACAAACCCCGCTTTGCCTATTTCAAGAAATGTGCCTTCCCCGCTGTTCAGGTATAGCCGATTGGGAGACATGTCATTGGCGATATAGATATCGGGCCAGCCGTCATTATTAAAATCCGACCAGATCGCGGAGAGCCCCTTGCCATCCTCGCGGTATCCCGCTTGATCCTGGTTTGTAATTCCAGCCTCCTGCGTTACGTTTGTAAAGGTGCCATCCCCGTTATTGCGGAACAGTACCGATGGCTGACCATTGTAAGCTGCGGGAATAAGTGCACCGTCGCCAAAATGAGCAGGATTATTTATATCCCAGGCGGCATTGTTGACGACCAGGAGATCTAAGTAACCGTCCCTGTTGTAGTCACCTGCCGAAGCCGCTGCTGCCAGGCAGGGAAGAGGGGCACAAAGTCCCTCTAGGCTTACTCCGGCTGATTCCGTTATATCCGAAAAAATCCCTCCACTGTTTTTAAAGAGCTGTCCACCTTCATATGCCGCGATATAGAGGTCCTGGGTTCCATTGTTGTCAAAATCAAAAAAGAGGGCTCCCATTGGATATCCCTTTATGCTATTGAGGCCAGCTTTGGCTGTGATATCTTCAAACGTTTCATTACCCAGGTTGCGATAAAGAGCCGATTGTGAGTAAGGCTCGCTAAATTCGGGATCAAAAGAGGGCATACCGGTAAAAAAGATATCCTCCCATCCATCGTTATCCATATCAGCTACGGCAACCCCGCCGCCCATCACTTCGATATAGCTTGGATTGGCAGCGTAAATTGGGGCGCGTTTAAATGAACCTAAACCGGAATCCAGGCTTATATCCACCAATTGAATTTTGGGAGAGTCAAAAAAAGGCAGCTTTTGAAATTGAATGTTGTATAAACCGCTGTATTGACCTAATCCCAACAAACCGATGAATACTATCCCAACAATTGCGATCCAGAATGCCGAATAACGTTTGCTCTCTCGCGAGCTTTTATTTGACCTGGACATGGGCGAATTCTACACTTGTTGATGTTACTTATTGTAAGTAAAATGAGAAAAAAAGGGTTTTGAAACTAATTTTAGATTACAGCTTTTTCGTTTCATTTGGGAAATGAGGGCTTTCTTCTAATAGATCATACCGACGTTACGAATAAAATATCCATCATAACATCATGGGAAGAAAATCGAAGATTATTTTTATAGTAGTGGGAGTGCTGTTTGTAGTTGCAATATTGTTACAATTGTCGATTAATACACAACAACCGGATACAGGTGCTCATCAAACTATTAATGACCCTGATTTGCTTGAGGGCAAACGGTTATCCGAAATTCACTGCAGCACCTGCCATAAATATCCAAACCCGAAATTACTCCCATGGAGGACTTGGCGCTTTGAGACTCTGGGGGCAATGGCGCCATTCCTTGGTGTTAAAGATCCCAGTTCCAGTGGTAGCTCGCATGATCAGCGCAGTAATCCCTATATACCGAAGAATATATATCCATCAGAACCCCAGGTTACCCAAGAGGAATGGCAAAAGATTCGCAATTACTACCTTTATGTAGCACCACAAGAGCTGGCCTTTGAAGAAATGAAGCCTCGAATTCGAGAGGACTCTCTCTTTTTCAGAGCCAGTTATCCTACTTATCGGCCCAAGAACCTGCCTTCAGTTTCGGCTGTGGAGTTTGACCCCAAGAACAAGCTGATTTATCTGGGTGATTCTAACGAGAAGAAATTGCTGGTTTTTAACCAGACACTGGATCTCATAAACAGCCGTCCAATCGATTCCCCCTTATCTCAAATTGAGATTCTTAATGACACAGTAAAGCAAATACCGCGTGATTTATTATTAACGTTTATCGGTAACTTTGATCCGAGTGATGCGCCTTACGGTTCGGTAGTGCGGGGGGGATTTGATCCGTTAAAGATGGAGTTTAAGAAGGATTCCCTGCTCTGGGATAATCTTGCACGTCCAGTTGAGAGCAAATATGCGGATTTGAACAAGGATGGGCTGAAAGATTTAATTGTAAACGAATTCGGTCACCGGGCGGGCAGCCTGTTTTGGTTGGAGAACAAGGGAGAAGGAAAGAAACCCGAAAAAAGGGTATTGATCAGCAAGCCGGGATGTATTCAGTCATATGTTATGGATTATAACCAAAATGGGTATGAGGACATTCTTGCGCTCTGCTCCCAAACCGATCAGGCAGTGTATCTATTCGAAAACGAGGGCAACGGTAAATTCCGGAGGAAAACATTGTTGCAATTTGAAGTTACAGCCGGGTCCAGCTCATTTGAAATACACGATTTTAATGACGATGGGCATCCTGATATCCTGTACACCAGTGGAGACAATGCTGATTTTTCTCAGACCTTCAAGCCATATCACGGAGTTTACATCTATCTGAATGATGGGAAAGACCAGTTTGCTCAAAAATGGTTTTATCACATTAATGGGGCTTACAATGCAAAGGCCCGGGATTTCAGTGGGAATGGTCTGCTGGATATCGCAGTTATATCATACTTTTCTGATTATGAAAACAGACCGGAAGAGGGCTTTATCTTCTTCAAAAATGAAGGTGATTTCTCTTTTACTCCATATCATCATCCCCGGTCTGACATTGGAAGATGGTTGACTATGGATGTCGCAGACTGGACAGGCAACGGGAGAGACGACATCATCCTGGCTAATTTCCCTGAAGGGCCTATAGTATCGGCAGATTCTATTAAAAACCGATGGGAGAGAGGACCCTATTTTTTACTGTTGGAAAATCTTTCGGATGAAGTGGAGTGATGTAGTACAGATATAAGATTACCCTTTTATTTTTTTCATTGTCTTTTCCCCTTCCCCAAAAATATCTGTAAGATCGAAAATAAGCTCTCTCTGATAATATAGAAGCGAAAATATAGAAAGTTCAATAAGTGTAGAGTAATAAAATAAAGCCCTTTATGTATCCTACCAAAAGGTAGTAAAAATATTTTTTTATTCTTTTTTATGAAAAAACCATTACAAAGCCATTTCTCTTTGCTCTTTACTATCGATGTGATTAATGGAATAACTACTAATCTAAGATCTCGGATGGGGAATAAAATTACGTCTGTTGACGAGTTGTCAAAAAACATCTCTTTTATCCGCTGGGTTAAGGGTACAGCATTACCAGCTGAGATTCATAAATGGGACAAGTGGTTAGGTGAATGTCCATTGAATGAAAAATTGGCCAGGAAAGCTCAGCAAATAGTTCTGGGAATAGACTTTGTTCATCCCGATTACCAGGACGTGAATCAAGAGTGGAATGAGCTAGCAGTTAGAATTGACAGTAAATCACTAAGAAGTTATTGGGCCCGTCGTAATTCAAATTCACGAAGTATATTTTTTCTGAAAATTGCCGCCATTTTGTTAATGGCAGCGGTAACAGGTGTCACATCTTTTTTTATTTACAACAGTACCCGGGAAAGACAGTTGGCGCAGAAGCAGTCTCCGCTTGAGTGGAGAACCATTAAAACGGAATTCAAGGAACAAAAAACGATTGTTCTTTCCGACGGCTCATCAATTACATTAAATGCCAATTCCTCGATTACATATCCTTCAGGCTGGGTTCGGGGTAATGTTACTGAAGTTCATCTAAAGGGTGAAGCCTATTTTTCAATCGCATCGCGAGAGGGACCAAATGTACCCCCCTTCAAGGTTCAAACCCCTGATGGAACCATACAGGTTTTAGGGACGAAATTCGTCGTTAAAACTGGGCCAAAGAGAACGAATGTAGCCCTTGAAGAAGGTTCTGTTACCATCCTGAAAAATACTGACGGAACCAAAGATTCTGTAGGCTCTTATCAGATAAAGCCTAACGAACTTGCCACTTTCAGCAGAAGTAAGGAGGAGATATCAGTTAGGGAGTTTAAAAATATTAGAATTTTCACCTCTTGGACGGAAAATGAGCTTTTACTTGATCATTCTCCATTCACTTTTATGGTAAGTCGCATCAAAGATATATATGGCGTTGAAATAAAGGTGCTGGACAAAAAACTATGCGAACGCACACTTACCGGTACGGTAAAATTGAAGGACCTTGAATATGTAATTGCTTCCATATCAAAAGTTATTGAAGCAAAGGTTACCTATAGCAATGGAATAGTTTATTTCGGGAATACCAACTAATAACCAAAAGAAGGGGAAATCACCATACTACACTACAAAAAACAAACCACTAAAAAGACAACCAAAATCAAAATGTCTAATATATAAATACAGGGACCATGAAAATACTAAAATCAATAGTTGCTGTCCTGATTGTGACTTGCCTGTTCGTGCCGGAAACGATCGCCCAGGATGGTATTGGAAATGTGTTTACCCTGAATGACCAGAAAAAAGTACATCTGGTTAAAACGGGTACACTGTTAAGTGATGCACTGGCAGAAATTGAAAGCAAATACAATGTGGTTTTCTTATACGAAGATCATCTGCTGGAATCTAAGCGATTAAATCGTGAGATAGCTGTTACAGAAAACAGTATTATGAAAGGGGTACAAAGCGTAATTAGTGATTATCCTCTTGCATTAAAACAACTGGATAACCGCTTGTTCGGTATTGTTCCAAAATCGGAAACAGAAGTTGCCATGGAGACGGTCAGCGGACAGATCACCGATGAGGAAGGAACTTCTCTTCCCGGGGTTAACATAGTAGTGAAAGGTACTACAACGGGTACAACCTCAGGGCCAGACGGGAACTGGGAACTTGGCGTTCCTTCACTGCAGGATACCCTCATGTTTTCCTTTGTCGGCTTTGTACGACAGGAGGTAGCTATTAACGGTCGTACCCAGATAGACATCACCATGGTCCCTGAAACGTTTACAGGTGAAGAACTTGTAGTTGTAGGGTATGGTACCCGTGAGAAAGAGACTTTGACAGGGTCGGTTAGTGCTGTTGGAGGTGAAGAACTTCAAAAAACTCCCGTTTCAAACGTTTCCAATACAATTGGCGGTCGTCTGCCCGGGGTTGTTACCGTTACGGACAGTGGTGAGCCGGGATATGATGGTTCTACTATTCGAATCCGCGGTGCCCATACATTGAATGACAACAGTCCCCTGATCGTTATTGACGGGGTTCCAAATCGTGCTGGTGGACTTGACCGTCTTAACCCACGAGATATTCAAAATATCTCAGTTCTTAAGGATGCATCTGCCGCTATTTACGGTGCGCAGGCTGCCAACGGGGTAATTTTGGTTACAACCAAACGTGGACGTGCCAACCAGGCCCCGCAGGTTACGCTCGATTTCAACCAGGGCTTTAACCAGCCCACTCGTATTCCTGAGATGGCGGACGCTCCTACGTACCTGAGAATGCTGAACGAAATCGATATTTACCGGGGGCGTGCTCCACGATATGCCCAAGAAGAGATTCAAAGGCATGAAAATATCGGGCAGCAGGATCCATGGTTGTATCACGACACCGACTGGTTTAGCGAAGCTCTGAAGCCGATGTCCTACCAGACAAGAATGGATGCATCCGTTTCAGGTGGTAGTAATAATATGCAATATCGCTTGTCCATTGGCGGTCTTACCGAAGATGGATATTACGAGCGCAGTTCGACACGCTACTCGCAGTACAACTTCAGGAGTAACATTGACGGCCAGATTTCAGACAACGTAAGCGTGCGTTTCGATGTCAACGGGCGGTATGAAGATCGTAACTTCCCTACACAGCCTGCTGGTGCAACGTTCCGGATGATAATGAGAGGTAAGCCAAACCTTCCAGCGTTCTGGCCAGATGGATCCCCAGGTCCCGATATCGAAAACGGGCAGAATCCTGTGGTTACGGGTACCGATGTTACAGGGTATGATGCTGATGATCGATATTACTTGCAGACAAATCTTGGAGTAGACATTGAGATTCCAGGTATAGAAGGACTTGGAGTCCGCGCCAATGTTGCGTATGACAAAGACTTCCGCCAAAGAAGACAATGGTTCACACCGTGGACACTGTATACATTTGATGAAGCAGCCTATATGGATGCAGGAGGGAACCCGGCCAATGGTTCTGATTTCCTTACCGGGTCACTCAGACCAGGTGGACAGGAGCCCCAACTTACGCAGTCAAATGAGGATAACTACAATATTCTCTTGAACTTGGTTGCCGAGTATCAGCGTGATTTTGATGATCATTCTATGGGAATATTGGTTGGAACTGAGCAGCAAAGATTCAAAGAAGCTGAGTTTGAAGCTTTCCGCAGAAATTATATTTCTACGGCTATTGACCAATTATTTGCCGGTGGAGAAGCCCTGAGGCAAAAT
Source organism: Aliifodinibius sp. S!AR15-10 (assembly GCF_031569985.1). Classification (NCBI taxonomy): domain Bacteria; kingdom Pseudomonadati; phylum Balneolota; class Balneolia; order Balneolales; family Balneolaceae; genus Fodinibius; species Aliifodinibius sp. S!AR15-10. Next base: position 75,029 of record NZ_JAMQKA010000024.1, read on the forward strand.
TTTGGTACCGCTTCACAGGGTTCTCGATTTAATTTCTTCAGCCGTTTAAATTACGACTACCAAGATAAATACCTGCTGGAGTTTGTAGGACGTTATGACGGTTCCTATATCTTCCCAGAAGAAGGACGCTTCGGCTTCTTTCCTGCGTTCTCACTTGGATGGAGATTGACAGAAGAAGAGTTCTTCACAAATAATGTTGGGTTCTTTGATGAGCTCAAGCTTCGTACGTCATGGGGACAAACGGGTAACGACCGTATTGATCCTTATCAGTTCCTGGCTACTTATGCATTTGGAGACCTTGGGAACGTATTTGGTGTCAGTAATGAAGTTCAGACCCTTTATCAAACACGTACACCGAACCCGGCCGTAACCTGGGAGGTAGCCAATCAGTTTGATATTGGAATTGAGGGGGCAATTTTGGATGATAAATTGTCATTCGAACTCGATCACTTCAATTATCTTCGTACAGATATTCTGACCCAGCGAAATGCTTCTGTTCCACAATCAGCGGGTATCAGCCTGCCGGAAGAGAACATTGGGGAAGTTAAGAGTTGGGGATATGACGGATCGATTACCTGGCGTGACCAGGCAAGTTCCGACTTCCTCTACAGCATATCGCTGAATGCCGGTTGGGCAACCAACGAGATCAAGTTCTGGGATGAAGCTCCCGGTGCTCCCGCATGGCAGCAGTCTACCGGTGCCAAGATGGATACCGACCTGTACTATGTAGCTGATGGTATTTTCCAGGACCAGGCAGAAGTTGACAGCCGACCACACTGGCCGGGTGCACGACCTGGAGATGTCATTTTCAAAGATATTAACGGGGATGGTTCTATCACCGCTGATGATCGCAGAAGGATCGAACGAAATGATATCCCGGAATGGACTGGTGGTATCAATATCAACGGAAGTTATAAAAACTTTGACTTCACGATCTTCTTCCAGGGAGCGGCAGGCGCCTCTCAATACTACCAGACCCAGTCTGGTGAGTTTGGCAACTACTTCCAGGAATATGCGGAAAACAGATGGCGACCCGATCCCAATGATGCTTCTGGTATGAGTCCGCACCCTGACTACGGTGAGTTTTCAGGTCCGCGTACGTTCAACCGTGAGGAAGAATACTGGATTCAGCAACGTAACACCTATTTCTACCGGGATACGGATTATATCAGGCTTAAAACCCTTGAGATCGGGTATAACATGCCGGATAACCTGATGACTAAGCTCGGTATGAGAAATCTGAGAATCTACGCCAATGGCTTCAACTTGTTGACTTTTGACAAGTTTAAACTGATGGATCCGGAAGCCAGTTCTCAGGGTGGAGAGTATTACCCTCAGAAGCGTGTGATTAACGTTGGTTTAACCGCATCTTTTTAATTATTAGACGAGAGAAATTATGAAGAACACAATATTTAAAATAACTGCAATGTGCGTGTTAACATTGGGGGTTTTAGCCTGCGATGTTAACTCGTTATTGGATCAAAAACCGCTGGACCAGATTTCAGAAGATGCGGTTTGGAATGATCCGCCTTTGGTTGAGGCCTATGTAAATGAGATCTACTGGGAAATGTACCATGGATATCAGGGAACTATGCTAGCCGGGGCCACCGATGAAGCTCACTTCATCCACGGTTACGGTACGGCTGAGTTCTTGCAGGCCAATATCACTCCAAGTAACCTCGGTGCTTTTGAAAATGACAGGTACGAGAACTTTGAGTGGGGTAGTCTGTATGGTGCCATTCGTGAAGCGAACGTAGTGCTTAGCAAGCTACCCGAAAGCACAATTGAAGATCAGCAATTTATTGATCAAATGACGGGTGAGGCGCATTTCTTGCGTGCATTCTTCTATCATCAACTGCTCCGGTTCTATGGAGGGGTTCCTCTCATTACGGAACCATATGGATTGGACGATGATATGTCTGCCGCTAGAAATTCCTTTAAAGAGACCGTTGACTTTATCGTCGCTGAAGCGGATAAAGCAGCTGGTATGCTCCCTCTTACACGTTCTGATTCCGAATTAGGTCGTGCCAGTGCTGGTGCAGCTATGGCATTGAAATCGCGAGTACTTCTGTACGCTGCAAGTGATTTGTACCACGACAATCCATCAGGTAATCCTGAAACTGGTTACACCAGCGGGCAGGATCGTACGCAGATGTGGCGTGATGCCAAAAATGCAGCGCAGGCTGTCATGGATCTGAATGAGTACAGCCTCTTCCGGCCAAGTCCGGCAAACGATGAGGAGGCCACCCAAAACTTCATTGATCTCTTCCTCCAGCAAAACAGTGAAGAAGTAATCATGCAGAAATACCTGCTCAGAAAGCACCAGTGGATGGGGAACTACCCGGGACTGGAAAACGGACCCAATGGATACCACAACTGGGCCGGTAATACACCGATACAGGCGTTCATCGATGACTTCCGGATGGCCGATGGCACGGAGTTTGACTGGAATAATCCGGCTCATGCCTCCGATCCCTACGCCAACCGTGACCCACGGTTCGATGCCACAGTTTTGCATGATGGTTCCAATTGGCGACAGCGTCCCCCGGATGCTGTAGGCCTGGATCCTCATAATATTATTCAGTCCTTCCGTGAAATCACCCTTCCGGATGGCACGGTATTACCAGGTATCGACACCCGTGATGGTCCTATCGAAGACTGGAACGGAAGTTACACGAGTTATTACCTGAGAAAATTTATTGATCCAACCGTAGCCCATGCCAACGGAACGACCCAGGAAATCCCTTGGATCTATTTCCGATATGGTGAAATACTGTTGAATTATGCTGAGGCTTCTATTGAACTGGGCGAAGAAGAGGATGCTCGGAATGCACTCAACCAGTTGCGCGAGCGTGCTCACATGCCGGATATTACTGCGAGTGGTCAAGCACTCATTGATGAGTACCGTAATGAACGCCGTGTTGAAATGGCATACGAGGAACAGCGTTACTTCGATATCCGACGCTGGATGATTGCACCTGATGTGCATACTAGCATACGCGGTATGGACATATATGTTGAAGGACAGACCCGTGCAGACCGATCAAGCTATACAAACTACCAGTATGAAGTCAGTCCTGTGATACAGGAAAGAGTCTGGGATGACAAGTTGTATTTCCTCCCGATTACGCTAGAGGAGATCAACAGGAATGATCAACTGACTCAAAACCCTGGATACTAATCCAGAACTGTGATGTATTGCGTTGCTAAATACTTGGTGAATATCTTATACTGAGATATAGCATTGATCTAATACTCACTTAACACAATTTTATTATTATGATGTAGGTCGGTGAAACGGCCTGCATCTTTTTTTTACAACCAAAAGCGTCATAGGAAACCGGGGTTAGACCTGTAAGCTACTTTGCCTTTATTTTTAACCAAACGATATGTGATGATTATGGATCGGAAAAACTTCTTAAAAAATAGCTTGTTAGCGGGATCAGCATTTGCAGCTGCTCCACTGAACATACATGCATCGGGGAAAAGCTTTTCAAAAGGAAATACGCAACATTCCTTCAAGTTAAAATACGCACCACACCTGGGCATGTTCAGGAACCATGCTGGTAATGATCCGATCGACCAGATAAAGTTTATGGCCGACCAGGGATTCACTGCTTTTGAGGATAACGGCCTGATGAGGCGTACACCGGAAATGCAGGAGAAAATGGGCAGCCAGCTCGCGAATTTGGGCATGGAGATGGGCGTATTCGTCATCGACAAAGGCGGCAATTCGGCAAACTCTTTTACTGCGGGAAACCCTGAATACACTGAGATTTTTGTGAATGCCTGTAAGGAGGCAGTGGAGGTAGCAAAACGGGTGAATGCCACGTGGATGACCGTGGTGCCGGGCAACTTTGACCGCTCACTGCCGATGGGTATACAAACCAGCAATGTGATTGAGACCCTTCGAAGAGGGGCTGAGATTTTTGAACCCCATGGCCTCGTTATGGTATTGGAACCGCTTAGTGATACCCCCGATCTTTACCTGCGGTATTCCGATCAGACGTATGAAATTTGTAAAGCGGTAAACAGTCCCTCTTGCAAGATCCTGTATGATGTATATCACATGCAGAAAAACGAGGGGAACCTGATTCGCAATATGGAGCTGTGCTGGGACGAGATTGCGTACCTGCAGGTCGGAGACGTCCCCGGCAGAAATGAACCCGGAACAGGGGAGATCAATTTCCAAAACGTGTTCAAATATGTCCACGAAAAGGGATTCGATGGCATAGTGGGCATGGAGCACGGGAATGCCGGTGATGGGGAAGAGGGAGAAAAGGCCCTTATCGAAGCGTATGTTGAGGCCGACAGCTTTAGTTAGCCCCATTCTCACAAATAGTAACTTAAGAACGTTAGTGTTACGAAAAATCTATAGTGAGCGAGTTCCCCCTGTTTTTGTGGCGCGTATATCTGGTCGTATTTGTACTAGCACGAAAATCCCCCTTCGAATGTTCTGTTCGGGGACATGGTTTACACCCGTTCGGGGAGATCCTTTACACTTTTTAATTAGCATGTTGATTTACAGTAATTGTTCGAATTTGTTGATGGCAAAAATAGACGTCAT
>NZ_JAMQKA010000025.1:0-78939 GCF_031569985.1 Aliifodinibius sp. S!AR15-10
TTATCACAACCGTATCAAATGCAAGGTATTTTGGGAAATAGCGGAAAAACCTTGCATTTGAATCGCTAATTTAGTCTCCCAAGGTATTGGTAAATAATGACTTAGCACTCGCCTGAGGAAGCCCTACTTAAAACGGCTTAAAAATGAAGATCCATCTAGTCTTTTCCCGAAAAAAAATAATCCTCATTAGAATTGTAGTAAATATCGAATCGAGACAAAATAGATTTTTGTTTCTAGCACCCTTCATTATAAGCCTCAAGAAAAATTGATGGATGAAAGCTAAAATTGTTTCCAATCTCCCACCTTATCTCATTTCCGAGTCTTAACTGCGGTAAAATGCTCCATGTATCCGAAAATCGACAAATTTAAGATTGTAATATCAATTAAGCTCAAATTTCCATTCTAAGCGCCTATAACTAGAAAACAATACTAGATCACCCTTAAATTCGGGTGGTTTATGGTGGATTACACCAAATCCAGGATTTCAACCTCTTAAGAATAGTTCAAACTTATCCGACAACTCATTCCATTTTTTGTTGAAGTTCCGGTAGAAGTACCTCTTTTACCCAGTAATAATCCGGATCAATTTGAAGTGCAGTTTGATAGGCCTCTTTTGCAAGTGCTAGTCGTTCCTGTTCAATATAAGCCTGGGCCAGCCACGCATAATTTTCGGCTTCACCCCAGTCGGGATACGGTTCACTGGATGAGCTCCATTGTCCAAAATAATCCCTAGCCTTTTTAAACGTCTTAATTGCCTTTTCAATACTTCCACCAAACATTGCGGGTTTATACATCAGGCTGATACCGTTAATCATGGTCACCCTGGGGTTTTGTGGGACCAACGCCAGCGCTTTTTTAATCGCATTTTCTGATTTTGGTCCATACCGCATCCCGGAAATCATTCCTGTGGCCTTCATACCGTAGCAATTCCCCAGCAAGGCCCAGCCTTCAGCAAAAGTTGGATCCATTTCAGTTACCTTTTCCAATTTTTTAATACTCGCATTGAGATATTGCTCTTTTCTATCCTCTGGAATATCGGAAAATAAGCTGCTGAGCCGGTAATTGGCGTATGCGATATAGTAATTGGCCAGCATGCTGTACTCATGATTTGGAATAAACCCTTCAAAGTTGTTCTTGGCGGCGATCAACTCCTGCTTATCGCCATTAGTAATTGCTGAATCAAGCTTTGTTTTTGTCTCTAGAAAAGTTTTGGCAGCTGAGTCATCCCTTACTTCACTTTGTACAGGGAATAATCCCAACAGGAGTAAAAAAACTGAAGTTATTGTAACTATCTGTTTCAACATATCTCTAATTTTCATTATACCCGGCACGATTAAACTATTTTGCTGATGCCGGAGTTCATAAGTGACTCAATGATCGGAGTACTTCATTTGATTTAAAATTAAGTAGCTGAATCTACGGTTTATTTAACTTTTTATATTAAATAAGTTCCATTTATCAGAGTTAAAGAATAGGTGAATTCCAGGACTTTTTTTCATAAACTTTGGGGCTGAATATTCCAACTTTACGATCCCTCTTTATGAATTCTGTTCTATTTCTCTGTACCGGTAATTACTATCGCAGCCGGATGGCGGAAGAACTCTTTAATTTTTGGGCCCAAGCTACCGAACTGCCGTGGAAAGCTCAATCTGCAGGACTCCGCAAGGACATGTCAAAATCACCAAATGAGGGCCCGATCTCTGAACATGCGGTCCATATGCTCACCAAAAATGGCTACCCGGTGGCCACCCGCAATCGTTACCCCCGCAGTGTGGCAGAAAAAGAGCTCAAAGTACATGATATGGTTATCTGCCTGCACAGAACGGAGCACGAACCGATGCTTCACAAGCGGTTTCCCAAAAATAAAGCTGAGATCATGTATTGGGAAGTGCCGGACGTTCAGTACATGGAGCCGGAAGAAGCGTTCAGTCGCATAAAAAAAGAAGTGAGCCAGCTAATTTCTATTTTGAGCTCTACCAACCAGTGATTCAACTTTAATAATTAATCCTACCAGGTCTAATAAATTCTGCGGTGATCAAGAGAAGGAATACGTTTGCGCACTTCTTTTATACGATTGAGATCAATTTCAGCGATCGCCATCCCAATTCCTGTACCTGCATCAGCCAGCATATCCCCCCAGGGATCGATAATTAGGCTGTGACCATGCGTTTTCCGCTTTTTCCCGTGTGTTCCGGTTTGTGCGGGAGCGAATACATACGAAGTGTTTTCTATGGCCCTGGCCCTCAGCAGCGGTTCCCAGTGATCTTTGCCGGTTGTGGCAGTAAACGCCGACGGCACACAGAGAATCTCTGCCATCCGTTCGGTTAGTGAACGATAGAGCTCGGGAAATCGCAAATCGTAACAAATACTTAACCCGATGTTCCCTATTTCCTGCGTCCTGCTTACAACGGGCTGATTTCTGCCCGACTCCACATAGTCAGACTCCCGGTAGCTCTCTCCTTCCGGTAGCTCCACATCAAAAAGGTGAATTTTATTGTACCTGGCCACTGTCCTCCCATCTGGATCGATAAGCAATGACCGGTTGTATACCTTGCCATTTTCCGCGGGTGCTGAAAAACTCCCTCCCAAGAGATAAATCTCAAATTCCTTTGCTGCTTGTTCAAGAAATTCAGGCGTGCGTTCCGCAATTTTCTCAGACTGTTCTAATCTCACATTTAAATCACCTAAAAAGGTAAAATTTTCTGGTAAGCCAACGAACAAGGCACCTTCTCCCGCAGCTTTCTTAATTAGCGCATACGCCTGTTCCAGGTTGTGTTCAAAGTTGGGTTGACTGTTCATTTGGATGGCAGCCGCCCGGAAGAATTTCATAATTACTTATATTGAAGGATTAACTATTCAGCGTACAAACCTGATATTAGCGATAGAACACTTTGGTTGCCAGAGAGGCAAACCTTTTTAAATCGATTAAGGTAAATACATGTTAGGGAAATGGTCCTATAGTACAAAATACTAATTGCTGACAAGTTCTTGTCCTGTACCGTCGGTTGAGATCATAAAAAGCCGGGTTTCTCCTTCCTGAGTAGACAGATAAGCAACTTTCCTGCCATCAGGTGACCAGGCTCCACAATATTCATTGCCTTCGTCATAGGTCAAACGCCGGATATTCTCTCCATCCGAATCCATAATAAAGAGGTCGAATCCCCCGTCTCCACGATCTGAAGAAAATAGAATTTGGTTGCCATCTGGTGACCATACCGGGGAAATGTCGTAGGAAGGATTATCAGTCAATTTTCGTTTGTCTTTCCCATCGGAATTCATCACCCAAATATCAAAAAATCCGGATTCGTTTGAGATGTACGCAACGTTCTTGCCATCCGGAGACCAAACGGGATCGAGATTATATGCAGGAGAATAGGTTAGCCGTGTCTGCTCGGTCCCATCCGCATTCATCACGTAAATTTCCGGCTGGTAGTCGCGACCCGAAACAAAAACGATCCGTTTTCCATCTGGTGAAAAACGCGGTTGAAGATCACTTGCATCATTCCAGGTCAACGGTTGTCGGTCTCTCCCCCGCCGGTTCATTTTGTAGATTTCATAATTTCCTCTTTCACTCCGTAGATGAGCTAAAATTGTTCGGCCATCTGGCGACCAGTTTGGCAGGTAACCATCCCGGGCATATGTTTCATACAGCCCCTTGATTTTATAGACTATGGTGTCAGGAGGATGTGGCGGAACAGTGCTTTCGCGGTCGGAATAAAAGGCGATATTTCGTCCAGTGGGCGACCAGGCGGGATAAAGATCGTTCGCGGGGTGATCAGTGATTTGCTCCATAGAATCATCACTGAGATTAACGATATACACATCGTAGTTTCCGCTGTAGGAGGCTGAAAAGGCCAGTTTTTGCCCGTCTGGTGACCAGTAGGGTCCTGTGGCAATGCGGCCGTCCGGCGTGTAAGCTTGGGCACAAATAGTTTCTACATTGGCAAATAACCAGAACGTCAACAAGACCAAAAGATAACATGAACGGAGTTTAACTATAAGCATTAGGAACTCCTTCCTTAAGCAGGGTTTACCGGAGTTAATGCAATATGCTACCCTGCGCAACGAAATTCAATACGTCAAAATACTTTACCCGGAATAAGTTTGTATGAGATAACTATATTTATTAACACTAATCACCTTAAGTTATTGTGGTGCATAGACTTATACTTGTATTACTCCCGTTTTGAAATCTTCAATATCAGGATTGTGATCGGCGCATTGAATGGCTTTGGAAATCTTGCCACGCGTCTCCACGGGATTTATGATAGCATCAATCCACAGGCGAGCCGCAGCGTAGCGAACATCTGTCTGGTGCTCGTAGCGCTCGCTGATCTCTTTCATGATCTCCTCCTGCTCTTCTTCGGTGATCTCTTTACCCTGCTTCTCCAGTGTTCTGACTTTAATCTGTGTCAACACTTTGGCGGCCTGCGTTCCACCCATAACAGCGATCTGTGCAGAAGGCCAGGCGTACATAAACCGTGGATCATAAGCGCGACCACACATCGCATAGTTACCCGCCCCGTAGCTATTGCCGATCACGATGGTAATCTTAGGGACCGTACTGTTGGCCACAGCGTTTACCATTTTGGCTCCATCTTTGATAATACCCCCGTGCTCCGCCCGTTTTCCGATCATAAATCCCGTCACATCCTGGAAAAAAATGATGGGAATTTTTTTCTGGTTGCAGTTCATAATAAACCGGGCTGCTTTGTCGGCGCTGTCGGAATAGATGACGCCGCCGATCTGCATCTCCCCCTGCTTGTTTTTCACTACTTTTCGCTGATTGGCTACGATCCCAACGCTCCACCCGTCAATTCGGGCATAACCAGTAATTAACGTCTGTCCATATCCTTTTTTGAACTCAGTAAAACTGTCCTTATCGACGATACATTCCAGGACGTTATTCATATCATACGCCTTGGTCCGATCTTCCGGGAATACCTCGAAGATATCTTTTGGATCCCTGGCTGGTGGTTTCGCCTCTTTCCTGTTAAAACCAGCTTTGTCAAACGGTCCGAGTTTATCCACGAGGTCTCGAATTGTACTAAGGCACTCCTCATCATTTTCCATTTTGTAGTCAGTGACTCCACTGATTTCGGTATGAGTAGTAGCGCCGCCCAGTGTCTCATTGTCCACATTTTCTCCTATAGCGGCTTTTACCAGGTAGCTGCCGGCCAGGAATACGCTCCCTGTCCCGTCCACGATCAGAGCCTCATCGCTCATTATTGGCAGGTAAGCCCCTCCTGCTACGCAGCTCCCCATAATGGCGGCAATTTGCGGGATGCCTTTGGCACTGATGACAGCATTATTCCTGAAAATACGCCCAAAGTGTTCCTTGTCGGGAAATATTTCATCCTGCATCGGCAGGTAAACACCGGCTGAATCCACCAAATAAATGATCGGGAGATGGTTCTCAATGGCAATTTCCTGGGCCCGCAGATTTTTCTTTGCCGTAATCGGAAACCAAGACCCTGCCTTCACCGTGGAGTCGTTGGCAACAATCACACACTGCCGACCTGATACCTGCCCAATTCCAATGACAACACCCCCGGCCGGGCATCCGCCTTCATCCTCGTACATCTCAAAACCGGCCCAAAGTCCCAGCTCATTTAGTTCGGTACCCTGATCGATAAGCCGTTGGATACGTTCCCTGGCGGTGAGTTTACCTTGCTTGTGCTGTTTTTCAATTCGCTGGGCCCCTCCTCCCTGTTTTATCTCCGACTCGGCTTGCTGTATCTCTTTTATTTTAGACTGTATGGCGTGTAATTCTGATGAATCATTCGTAGAACTCATAGTAACTGACCCGATTTTTTAGCTGTGAAGAGACTGCAGGCGTCAAAAAAATAAACAAATTCTCCACCTGTTACTAATCATTGAATCAGTTCGAGATCTGTTTATAAATAAACTACGTATGCTCCAGTTTCTTGGGTTGTACTATTATGCCATTGCTTATCTCTTGCTGATGAATGTTCCAGTAGAGTTCTATTCGATCGCAAAAATCACCAGGGGTATCAAAATAGAACTTCTCCCCTTTCATCAGGGCGTGTTCTTTCATTAACCGCCTGTGTTTTTCTACAATAGCATTGAATAGTAGTTTCTCAGTTTCATCAGTGAAGGGTTCACCAAGTTGTTTAATGGCAAGGTGAAGATTATGCAAATCTTTAAACGTACCGGTAAAATTGGTAATATCATGTAATTCATCTTCGAGTGTTTCAAACATTTGGGGCCAAAGGCGGTTAAGAACGTCAAGCTGATAACGCAGGTACTTTCCTCTCTTTCGCCACTCATGTAAATCTTCAACGCCCCCATTTTTCTTTGAATTTTGCAATCCCTTGCGACCTCGTTTGTATGTGCGCTTAATACTCGGACGTATATCATCGAATGTTTTAATATCGATCGGCCATCCGGATATTGCTTTAATCTTTTTCTCTACAGATTTCCTTATTTTTTCAAGTCGATTCTCTTCTCGGAATACCTTTTTAGCCACCTTCTCCCGATCTTGCTGTAATTCGTCTTCCAGAACGTTGAATGACTTCTCATACAGTTGAGAGTCATACTGCTCCAACAGAACATTTAAAGTCTCAATATTGGCTGTACGATCCCGTATCCCAGAAATCTCCCGCCCCAGATCCCGGAACCAGGCATTCTCCTTTTTATAGTACTCAATATGGTCACGAACCAGCCGCAGGCAACCCCTGATTTTCTTAAACGCCTTTCGTGTTTCGTGGACTGCTTTGTGCTTTTCGTCCATGGTATCAGATTTTTTCAAATAATCCAGTGCCGTATTGCACTCGTTGATCATCAATCGTTTCAGGCCAATTGAAAAATCTTCAGTATAGGCAAGTTGAATACTCATGCAGGTAATTTCCATTTTAGTTAATCACACGCAGTTGACAAAAGGATGAATCGAAGAATTAAAATTCTGCGAATGAGAACTTTTTTTGGAACAAGTTTTCTTAAGGAGCATTTTTCGTAGCTATAACAACAATAAATTGCATAGTTGAGTTTAATTTAGCAATCACTTCAAAGTAGAATAATACTCAATTCTAAATGCGTTCTAACAAACAATAACCGATGAGCAGGAAAGTTAGATAGAATAGGTAAACAAATTTTAGAATGCTGCACGGGAATATTAAATTGTTATCGAAACTGTTTAAAAAATAAATCATCAAATACGTGACTATCTCAAAAAAGGTATCCTACACAATACTCTCTTTGTTGCTACTAATGATGATAGGTTTACCGGTTCAGGCTCAGCGGGGTATTTCGTATGAGCAACTGGCAAACCAGCAGAGAGAGCAGAATATATTCATTGACAACTTTACTCTGCCCGGCAGCCAGGCGGGAACGGTGCAGTTTGTTACGACTTTCCGAATCGACTATAACCTGTTGCCCTTTAAAAAATATGACGGTTCGGAGGAAGGGAGAAACTTTTTCAGTACTATCGGGATGAATATTGAGATATTCCGAGATCCCAATCCACCGGAAAAACGCAGGCGCAACAGGGATTTTTCTGTTGAGGGACTAGAACCGGTGGACCGAACTTTTTGGAAGGATACCGCCTATGCCGAAAACTATGAGCAGACGAAATCCAAAAACAAATTTATCACTGGCAAGTTGGTTTCCGAGCTAAAGCCGGGAAATTACAGCTATATTCTGCAATTTACCCGTGGTGAGCAGGTGGATGGACGAACATCCAGGAAAAGATTTGTAAAAATTAAACCCTATCAAGAAAAGAAGGCAGGCCATATAATCCTGGCTGAAAGCGTAGACAAGGCAACCGGCTCGGGAACCTCAGATTCTATTCAACTGCTCAATTTTGGAACAAACGTTTATTACGGGAAGGATTTTTACGCCTTTGCTCATCTGCCTGGGTTCCAGCCGTCTGACAACTATAGCTTCAATGTTCATACAGTGGATATCAGTGAACGCGATACCACAAAAAAGGAATTGATCCATTCGGGTAACATCAGGCAGGATCAGATCTATGGAAGCATAAAACCGGAATTGACAACGCAAAATTCGTTAGAACACCTGGTACTAAAAGAAGTTTCAAACGGGTCAGCCTATGCACTGCTAACCATTCCCAACAGCCGGTTTATGAATGCAGAATATCTACTGGAAGTTAGCAAGGAAGGACAGAAAGAACCTGTAGCCAAAGCTGTTTTTCGTTCTAGATGGATTGAGATGCCTACAAGTCTACTGAATGTAAATGTGGCAATAGATATGCTGCGGTTTATTGAAAAAGAAGAAACGGTCCGACAGATGAAATCAGGGTCGAATGCGGAGAAAGAGAATAAGTTTCGGGCATTCTGGGAGAAGCGGGATCCCACCCCGAAAACTGAGTTTAATGAGCTTATGGCTGAATATTATCGCAGAATTGATTATGCCTACGAAGAGTTTTCAACAATCAATGTTCAGGGTTATAATACTGACCAGGGAAATATTTACATCCGGTTCGGCCCTCCCAAAAATATAGAGCGCAGGTTTCCGCCCGGAGAGCCTGCAGTGGAAATCTGGCAGTATGATAACCGAAAGTTTGTTTTTAGGGCTGTAAGTGGATTCGGGGAGTTCAAATTGGTTTCTAATTAATCCTTTTTAAGACTAAAAAAATAGTTGCGTCGGTTTACAATTTATAACCGTATGCAGTATCCTTGCACTGCGTAAAAAGTTCCTGAATCATCACATTACTGTTTGAATTAGCACAAATAGAATAACATGAGCGTACGTATTGCTATCAGCATTGGAGATTACAATGGTATAGGTCCCGAAGTTGTTTTAAAATCACTCAAGAGTAACAAGCTAACCGATTGCACACCAATTATTTTAGGTGATTCAAAAATTGTAGATTTCTATAGTGATTTGCTTGATATCCCACTGGAATATAACACAGCTGGAACCATGGAATCGGTTGTTGAGGGCCAGGTGAATGTGCTTAAATGCATGGATGAGCGGACGATAGAGCTCGCACCGGGCTCCCTGTCAAAGACGGCCGGGAAGTGTGCGATGTTGGCTGTGGAAAAAGGTATTGAATTGTGCAAGTCCGGACAGGCTGATGCCCTGGTTACTGCTTCGATCTCTAAAGAGGCGGTAAACCTGGCCGGCTATCATATTCCGGGGCACACCGAGTTTTTAGCTGAAAAGACGAAGACCGACGACTTTATTATGATGATGGTCAACCAGGAGCTGCGCATCGGGCTTATCTCCACGCACGTGCCGCTGGTTGAGGCTGGTAAATGGGTCTCCAGGGAACGGGTCGTTCGTTATATCAATATTCTCAGCAAAAGCCTGAGACAAGATTTCGGCATATCGTCCCCCAAAATTGCGGTATTGGGCTTGAATCCCCACGCCGGGGACGGGGGCATGATTGGACGTGAAGAGCTTGATACCATCACACCTGCCATCAGGGAAGCCGATTCTGATCACCATATTGTGGAGGGCCCCTTCCCTGCCGATGGTTTTTTTGGAAATCGAACGTACAAACGGTTTGATGGCATCTTGGCGATGTATCACGACCAGGGATTAATCCCATTTAAAACAATCTCATTTGGTGCCGGTGTTAATTTTACTGCCGGACTCCCGATCATCCGAACCTCTCCCGACCACGGCACAGCATTCGATATAGCGGGACAAGGCAAGGCCAATCCCGATTCCTTCCGCCAGGCGTACGACTTGGCGAAATCGTTGGCAAAAAAACGAAAAGAGTCGGCATGAAATCGCACAGCAGCCCGGAATATAGCAAATTGGCACAGATTTACGACGCCCTCATGGCTGATGTCGATTACGAGGTATGGGCAGATTTTATCGATGAAATCATCCAAACCAATCATCCCGATCCTGTTTCTATCCTGGAGATCGCCTGTGGCACAGGTTCTATCGCTCTTTCACTGGATGAACTGATGTGCTACGACATTGTCGGTACCGATAAATCGGCTGAAATGATTGAAATAGCCCGACAAAAGGCGCGGGATCAGCGGTCCAATGTTGAATTCAAAGTAATGGATTTCCTGGATGTTGACCTCGACAGAACGTTTGATGTGGTTATTTCAACGTTCGACAGCGTCAATTACCTGCACAAGCCGGAACAGATCGTTCGTATGCTTAATGAGTTAAAGAAAGTGTTGACCCCTGAAAGCCTGTTTGTATTTGATTTTACGACCCCAAAAAACTCTATACGTTCCATTGAGTACCTGAATAACGAAGAGGGATACGCCCCCGGGAACTACCGTTTTTTCCGTAAGAGCAGCTATGATCCCGAGAATCGCATTCACTACAATGCTTTTGATATCGAAAAGCTTGATGAAGACCAGGAGACTGTAATTGAGAAATTCCACGAAGTTCACGAGCAAAAAATTTATACTTTAGCTGAAATGCTTGACATTATCGATGAAACCGACTATAAATTATTGGCAAAATATGAGGATTTTGATCTCATTGATGCCGATGAGTCAAGCTTAAGAATAACTATGGTGTTACAATGCCCTACGATTCAGTAATTGAATTCAATAACGTTTCGGTTCGATATGATCACCGGCCGGTGCTCGACGGTATCTCCTATTCCCTTGAAAACGGTGAGTTTAACTATCTCATTGGTCAGACCGGGGCCGGGAAAAGTTCTTTTTTAAAGTTGATTTACAGGGATATTACGCCTGATTCCGGCACGGTGCGGGTCGCTGATATGGAGGTGAACTCACTGCCCGACAAGAAGGTGCCGTTTCTTCGACGTCGGCTGGGAATTGTTTTCCAGGATTTTCAGCTACTGCCCGACCGGACGGTCTATGAAAATGTAGCTTTTGCCCTGGAAGTCACTGGACAGAAAGGCAGTTTCATCAAACAGCGGGCGCTTGAGGTGTTGGGAATGGTTGGACTAAGCCACAAGCGAAAAAATATGCCGGGTGACCTCTCCGGCGGTGAACAACAGCGCGTTGTCATTGCCCGGGCCTTGGCCAACGAGCCGCGCATCATGCTGGCCGATGAACCCACCGGCAACCTGGACCCGAAGGCCTCGGCTGAGATCATGCAGCTACTCAAGCAGATTAACAACCGCGGCATGACCGTACTTATGGTGACTCATGATTATGATACGGTCAAACAATATCCCTTTAAAACGCTTAAGCTGGAAAGCGGTAAGATTAAGGAAATTAAAGCACAACAGCTGTAGTAGAACTCGAATGAGACAAATAAAACAGGCCTTTCTGTGATAATTTGAAATAACTGTTTTTATTCGTGTTCCATTATCAATGATTGCACATTTTGGGTATCCCGGCTTATATCTCTCTTTAGCCCTGCCAACCCTTTATTCCTGGACATCTACGCTCGGTAGTTGCCTTCGTCGTCCCACTCCTTTAAGAAAATTAAATCGTCCTTTTTTTATTCATTAAAATTGTACTCTACCCCTATATATGTTTCGAAAAGTGTTTCGCTTTGGTCGGGAGACACCATTACAACTCTGAGCTGATCTACCGTGACAGGGTCATCACCATCATCAATAGAAACTCCTACCTCACGACCTCCATCTCCATGAAAAACACTTGATGAAGAGTATAAAAAACGCGGGCTTATAGAGCCGGATGTATAGGGCTGTACCCACATTCGTGCACCTTCTGAATTGTCGATCATGTATTCGTATGTGATGATCACAAATTCACCATAGGATAAGTCGGCTGGCGACTCCGGATTAATGGAAATAATCTCCATAACATTACTAGCCTCGTCATCCGAGCTGGTGCCGCAACTCATTAATACCAATGAGAGGCTACAAATCAATACTATGCTATACATAATTGATGTTTTCATCGCTTGAACGTTTTTTTAGTTCATAGTGGCTGTTTTGATTAGCATTTGTTACTGGTTATCGGTTATTGCTCACCGATAAAATCTATCCGACAAACCGAGTCGGGGTTCATCTTTGCCACCTTTACAGGCTACGGAACAGAGAAGTATAAAAGGAGAAATGTAAAATGATACTTGGAACATATACGCCTCCCCTTTAATTATTATGTCCCATCTCAGCCCCGTAAATATTTATAGGTATGTTGCACTCCCTTATAAGTAATAATCTAATTATTTACGGCCATCTTGCAAATATGAAAATTACCGGAACGGGCCTCTTTTTATCGTGTCTTCTATGCCCGAAAATGGAGCGCAGATAATGTTGGTTAAGAGGTTTGTACAGGAAATACGATTTTTACAAATGTGTATATTTTATTGTTCTACCTAATCTTCCCTATATTTCTGCGGTAATACGTAATATCCACTTTATCCGCGTTCCATTATGAATTTCACCCAGCGTACGCAACGTGTTCGTGAAGAAGCCCTGCGATTGGGGTTTGATGCCTGTGGTTTTGCCAAAGCGGGTCGGCTGGAGCAGGAAGAACGCCGCCTGGAAGAGTGGCTGAACCAGGGACGACACGGCAACATGAGCTGGATGGAGAACTATTTCGACAAGCGCGTGGATCCGACAAAGCTCGTACCCGGAGCCAAGTCGGTGGTCTCGGTAATGGGCAGTTACTACCATCCCGACCATGAGCGCCAGATAGAGCAGAACGGGTCACCCAAAATTTCCAAGTATGCCCAGGGGCGAGACTATCACAAAGTCTATAAACAGAAGCTGAAAAAGCTCTTCCAATTTACACGCAATCTTGTCGGCAACCTCAGTGGGCGCGTTTTTGTGGATTCAGCCCCGGTTCTCGATAAAGCCTGGGCCAAGCGTGCCGGCATCGGGTGGATCGGCAAGAACTCGAACCTATTAAATAAAGATATCGGCTCATTTACCTTTATCGGGGAAATGATTGTTGATGCAGAATTTGTCTATAGCACTACGGCAACCGACCACTGCGGATCCTGCACACGCTGCATCGATGCCTGTCCTACCAATGCCATCTATGAGCCCTATCGCGTGGACGGGTCCAAGTGTATCTCCTACTTTACTATCGAGCTTAAAGAACAGATTCCCGAAGAATACCGGGACAGCATCGGTGACTGGCTCTACGGTTGCGATATCTGCCAGGATGTATGCCCCTGGAATCGCGAAGCGAGCTACTCCCAAATGGAAGACCTGGCGCCGAGAGACAAAATTCTAAATCACGATATCAATTTCTGGGAAGAGCTGGATCTTGACCAGTACGATGCCCTGTTTGAAGGCAGTGCGATCCGAAGGGCAAGGTTCGAAAAATTCAAGATGAATGCTATAACTGTAAGCAATAACTTAAGTAATCATCAAAAAGAAACGCAACTAAATGAACACCGTTGAGGCTCCCTTTGGAGCTATGGGGAGCCGCTAATCCATGCTATAGCACTTTAATCCACTCTGGTTTATTGTAATCAATTTTGCATCATTTGTGATTGTAAAGCCCGCCGGGTAAAGCTCTCCGTAAATCGTTTTATCGGGACGTTGGAGAATAAACTCTGCCCTCTTCTGCCCTGTTGCCAGATCATAAATATGAAGTGTCGTTGGAGAAATTCCTAAAATCGATCTTTCTTATCTTTAAGGGCTTTATACAGCATTTCACGGGCGCGAAAGATATGCGCTTTGACAGTGCCCAGCGGCTTGTCCAGCACCTCTGCAATCTCTTGATAGCTCTTCTCTTCCATATGGCGCATCTGTATGACTTTGCGGTATTTGGGCGGAAGATCCTCAATCGCCTGCTGCACCATCTGTTGCCGCTGCTGCCGAATGATCTTGCGGTCGGTTGAGGCATCGTCGTCGGGGAGCTGCATCTGCATATCGCCATCCCGGGTCTTGACCGGTTCATCAATCGAAAGCGTTTGTAGCTTTTTCTTCCGGAGGTAATCGATGGTATGGTTGGTTGCAATCCGATACAACCAGGTAGAAAACGCGTAATTGGTGCTGTAGGTGTTCAGATTATCAAAAGCTTTAACGAACGTCTCCTGGACAAGATCTTCTACCTGCTTTTTATCCTTGACCATTTTGAGGATGTGGAAATAGATAGCGCGCTCATATTTATTCACCAACTTTTTATAGGCTTTTTCATCCCCACCGATGGCTTTTTTTACCAATACATCGTCCTCAAGACTACTTTCCGAAGGATTTTCTCTTGGGGACTGTGATTTTTGTTGCTCAGAATCCGACATAAAATGTTACAGACAGTTGTTCTTGTATCTCAAAATCGGTGTTAAACTTACAGAAACTGAAACTATTTTCCCATTCTGAAGTTAGAACTTCATGGTACAACTTGCTGTTTGATCTGGACAGTAAAATCAATTTCCGAACCTATACATTTACTCATCTTAACTTCTTTGGATCAATTGGTATCATGAAAATATTATATAGGACTTTTTACGCGTTGGTTACTGTATTAATCTTCATACCCTCAACATTATATGCCCAGAGCAATACTTTTGATCGTGTCCCGCTTTACCAGTCCTTTTTCCGTGATGCCCCGATCTCTGAGGTTCCTTATGGGAACGGTTTCTATAGCTATTCCAACTATGATTTCCTTGATATAACTACGGCAGGCGTCCAGGCCGGGTACGCAGTCTCTCCTAATATTGAAATAGGGTCAGGGGTTTATTATGTAACCCGCATGCCCGATGAAGTAGACAGCGAATCGGCTATTGCAGATATTCCAGTGTATGGTCGATATAATTTCATGGCAGAACAAACAAAGCTGTCAGGTGGTGCATTTGTCACGGTTCCCATTGGTAGCAAAGATATTGGTGAAGGCAACCTAAACTTCGGTTTATTTGGTGCTCTTCGTCACCCGCTGAGCGAAGATGTGGTTCTCACAGGTACACTGGGTATCGATTTCCTGGATACAGCGATAGAAGATTACGAGGCATCGATGAATCTCGGCACAGGTCTTATCTACCAGGCACGGGAAAATCTTTACCTGCTGAATGAACTTAAGATACGATCTGACCTGGATTACTCGGCTATCAGCAGTGGCATCAACTATGAGCTGGCCGATTTTACCCAGCTCCGCGCCCACCTCCTGCTCGGCCTTGATGATACAGCTCCTGACTTTGGATTTACTGGAGGTTTAAACTTTAACTTATAGTAGTGACTATTAAAATTTCTTAATGTCAAGATCACAATCATATCGTCCTCTTGACTCTAAAATGGCTTTGAATTCTGCGAATTTGTAAGGAGATGGCGAATGAATACGTAGGGGAATCTACTACAATTGTGCGTAAACAGTTGATTATAATGCATATTAAAGTAAATTAATTGTGAGAAATACCAAAAATCATCATTATGATATTTCTCGTGTGACAAACTTTCGCACAATCATCAACAAATGGCTATTACTTACTTATGGGACTCACAGAAAAATTTCTAGTTAATGCAACCAATCTCAAACCAATCTTTGAGAAAATAAGAACAGCTGACCAACTTCCCGATTCTATTGACAGGGAGTTCCTCCAAGAGTTAGGCTTCAATCAAGACCCCGACTACCTGGTTCTTCCAGTGCTCAGGGTACTTAACCTGATCCAGGAGGACGGTACTCCAACTGAGTTAATAGAAAAATTCCGTAACCAGGACACAACCCAGCCATTGGCGTATGGCCTTATCCAGGCTTATAGTGACCTCTTCGAGAAGAATCCTAAAGTGTATAGTTCTTCGACGGATGAATTAGTTGGTCAGATACAGGATGGTTTATCCTCCGAAAAGTCTGATATAATACTCAAATATATGGCCAACACTTTTCAGGCACTTGTTAATTATATTGGACCAGAGAATATTGAATTGGTATTGGAGGAGCGAGTCTCAGAAAGTTCTTCTATTGAATCTGTGGTAAAAGAAATAGCCCAAAAATACAGTACTGAAACTGTCGAGGTTTCTCAAAGTAACGGAACCCCGATTACTAAGGTACAGGATATCCCATCCGTTAAGGAATCATCAATACCCAGTGATGATAATGCAAAGGAGACAGAGCCAACTGAAGGACACCTGGAAAATAAGAACAATCACTCAAATCAAGAAAATATGAATTCTGATGCCAGAACAGTAGATACTTCGGAAGAGAGTTCACCCCAAAACCAAGCCCAGAATGGTGGAAAGTCTATGGAGAATTCGGTCAAAGACCAAGAAGAACAGATAGAACCTTTTGACATAGAACTTTCTCAGCAAAACGACCTCGGTAGCTTGAAGCCAAACTCCCACTACCTTAACCGGGCTTATATTAAGAGGGCTGCATTGGCATTCGATTTAGGACAGTATGAAAAGGCAATGCCAGCCTTGGAAGCTGTGATTAAACGTTTCGCTAATTCAGATAGTCCCGAGTTATATCGTCATGGGTCTATTGCTCTGATCAAAAAAATGCAGCTTGCAGAGAAACTTGACAGGAAAGATGAACTGCTACCGATTTATGATTCAATTATAGAACGGCTGGAAAATTCTGAGGAAGAAAAGTTTATCCCCCAGGTAGACCATGCCTTTATCTCCAAAGCGGAAATGCTCCTGCAGGACAACCGCCACAAAGAGGCATTGGATGTAATTACTTCAGCGATAAAACGATTCAGAAAGGCTAATCGAAACCAAGAGTTTCTGGCTAAAGCAATGTTTAAGCAAGCCGAACTATTTGAGCATTTAGGGAAAGAGGAACAAGCCTTGGAAGGATATGAAGCATATGTGGAATATTTTGAGTCCATGTAAAATACATCTTCATTACTTATTCCAAACTATCTGACTTTTTTAAAGTTACAACAGCTAGATATGTTTGGATCACATAAAGATACAATTAGCTAAGTTTGCATTGAGCTACAAGTCGAGTTGAGAACTGTTTTTAATAATTAGAGAGGTTTCTTATGAACAAGCAAAAAAAACGATTATTTCAATCCCTGCAACAGCAGTTGATTTATGAAATTCACTTTGTAGATAACGTGAGTAAAGCCTACAAGGATAAGGAGCAAGAGTTGGAGATTGTCGATTTCGATTATAAAGGTGCACCCTACAAATTAAAATTGAATGGTAAAATTATGCTTGAAACCAATCGGGATGAATTCGATGTAAATTCTTTCCGTGACTTGGTTAATGGGCTAATAAAATCAAATTACAAGGGCAAGGCATAACAACTAAATTCGACAACTTACCTCCTTCTGTGTTAGCAACTAGAATCTTTTAGGGAATTTCCAAAAAGTCAGTGGAGATGGTCTACAATTCTACTTCCATAGTACGCGACCCTTCTACCAGGAATTTTATCTAAAATGATTTTATGATAATGGGTTGTACTTAATATTATTAAATAACCTGGGTTCAACATAAGAACCACTCAAAATAGTAACTGTCATCGCGAGGAGACTTGTTGGCTCAAGGATAAGGTCGAAGTGGCGATCTCCCCGTTCGTTTTCTGTTCAGTTACTGAGAGATTGCCTCCCGACAGGTGTCGGGATCCCGATGGTAACTTAATTCCTCGCAATGACAGGTTTTATCTCGAACTGACGTTAAATAGTATTTAATTGGCTTGCTAAAACGCGATAAGCCTATCTACACTATGCCTTTTCTGAGGTTATAATATTCATTAAAAACACTTAAAACTCTGAAGAAATTTTATGCTAAACTTCAGGGTATGTTTCATTGTTTAGTTAGTGGATAAGTCCTTATATAAAAACACAATGTTAGGGAGGTAACTATGAACCAGGGACATATAGATGCGGGAGAAGTGGTAAGCCTTGAAACGTTAAAAGAGGACATGTCGCCGGACGCCAGCTATGCCCTTATTAAAACGCCGGATATGGAAGTTATCAGGATGGTTGTGCCGAAAGGAAGAGAGATTGACGAACACAGCGTTAAAGGAGAGATGTCCATACAATGCCTCGAGGGCCGCGTTCAGGTAAACCTTGAGGATGGTTCTAAAGAGCTGACCAAAGGAGCCTGGCTATATCTTAACAGGAAGCAACCCCACTCCATCAGTGCTGAAACGGATGCGGTGCTGCTCGTAACAATCCTGTTTACATCCGACTCCTGAATTAGTTTAACGTCAACTCGGGATAAGAAGCTCAAAGATATAGTAAAACCGCAGTATTCTCCGGCCTTCGAAATTTTTGTTGACCAGAGTGACCAGAGCCGGAGCGTTAAGAAACCATTTCTGTTTGAGATCCGCGCCTTCCAGCGGAGCGTCTCCGACTACCGGCGGATTGAGTTAAATGGTTTTATCCCGACCGCTGTCGGGAGTAGGGAACGCAACAAAAATTTCACCCGCCGGCGACGTTTTTGGTGGACAGTTCTTTAGTCCGCCCACCGGCGGATTCTCGTCGTTCAAAAAATGAACAGCTACAAAAGCTCTTTTATTTACAGACAAACCAGGATTCTAGCAAATTCTTAACCCGAACTCACGTTAATTTACCAAATAACCTGATCTTAGCCTCCGCCTTCTTCTCGCTGGCACACTGCTATGGCAGTCGACAGATCAAAGATTACACACTATTTTCTTTGCCAACCAATACAACCAGGCGACGAGAGCATAAAAATATTGAATTCTCCCTTTTGGGGGGAAGGCTCAGGTCGCCTACCCGCGTTTTCTTGAGAAAATGACGAATAACCTATCTGTAGTGTAAAGAAATCATTGTTGCCTGAGATCCGCGTTTGTTACGGAGCGTATCCGACCACCGGCGGATTTTTATCACTAAAAAATGAATACTTTACATCGATGAAGCCTCCTGGTTGTTCTTTCGAGCCAATTCCCTGTCGGAGGTGTTCATTTTGGCTTGGCCCAAATCCGAAGGGGTTCGGAACCAGCAGTGCTGGACTAAAAACCCTCCCGAAAACTTTCGGGATAACTCCTCGGTGCTGATATCGATCGGGCCGCTGGTTTTATTACCAGCCAGCACCTCGTCAGACAGAAAGGCTTCGAAAATTCATCTTATGCTATAAAACACAGAGTTCTAATAAACTGGAGTAGTTATTACTCACCGGCAAAAGGAAAAATTTAAATGTTATCCAATATAATTCCTTGTTCTGCCCCCTTCCGCCCTACGGAGGGGCTAGGAGTATATCATGGAGGCCCGGACCAAGCTCCAAAATACAAATGGTCTCCGTTCGGGGAGCCTAAATGCGACTCTTACCGTCACCTGACTGGGGCAAAATAACCCAAACGGCCGCATGCCAGCACTCCCGCCATGCGGCCCAATCGTTATAAGACAATGATCACTATGGTGATACAGCTTACATCACCATGGTAATATAACTTACATCACCAAGGTGATATAGGTCACATCACTATGGTGATAAGACTCATATTACTATAGTGATCTTTTTAACGGCAATGGGAATACCGAACAAACAACTGACACCAGCCGCTCCCTGCTTCTTGAGTGTCCATTTACCGTTGCTTCTCCTCAACTGCTGATCACAGGGGCAAACCTGCCCTGTCCCACCCTATTTGCTGAATCGTCTGGAATATTATATCACAGTGTTATATCAAACCGTTTGATATAATATCAGCGTATAATATCCCTTTTTGGGGCTCGTCCACTATAATGGCACTCAAACACACTTGAAGATAACAGCATTATTCGGTAGGCTCTTTGATATAATTATAAGTTATGCCGCATACGCGAGTCAATAGGTTTTTAATACTTGCAGTCGTTGGTGATTGCAATTTACGATAATACACTTTAATAAATATATTAGGAGAATACAGGTGACTATGATATTGCGGATGACTGCAGATTAATATGTATTGATTCATTTATAAGATCTTTCCGTGTTTATTGGCAGATTCTACGGTATCCGGGTTCCGTCCGGAAGGGGAAGAAATCAAGGGCTGCTTGTTATTCTTTTTCGGCCTAACCATATTAAGTATGCGATGCAATCAATTAACGAAATATATTTTCAGAAAGAGGAAGACCCATCACTGGAATTTGAAATAATTCCCCTTGAGGATTTTTTCGTCCAACATTCAAACCTGGCCCAAAAGCCCCACCAACTTAGTTTTTACCAGCTCATATTTATCACTAGTGGAGAGGGAGAACATGAGATCGATTTTCAGAGATTAACCTATAAACCGGGGACACTCATCCCGGCGGCCGTCCACCAGGTTCAAAAATTTTATCCCGATCCCAACACTACGGGATACATGCTGCTGTTTACTCCGCATTTTTTGCTGGATGAATTAAAATCGGTTCCGCTCTATTCAGAACTGCTTATTTTCAGCTCTCTCATCTCTCCAGTTACTATCAACGGCAGCCCATCTGAAAGTTCGGTTTTATCAGATATTGTGTACAGGATACACCAGGATTACACCATCCAATCCGATGTAATTGAGGAGGAGATCTTACGGTCTGAGTTAAAAATTTTGCTGTTAAAAGCCGAGCAAATAAAAAGAAGGCAATCGTCAATAGAAAACAATGTTGCGTTTGCACTGCTGAGTGATTTTAGAAAAGAAATAGAAAATCACATTGAAGAACGACCATCCGTACAAACATGCTGCCGCAGGATGGGTGTTTCTGAAAAAAGACTGAATAGTGAGCTTAAAGAATATACCGGAAAGACAGCGAAAGAGATCATCGATGAAAGGATAACCCTGGAGATTAAACGCCTGTTATCATATACCGACAAGTATGTGAAAGAAATAGCTTATCACCTCGGGTTTAATGATCCTTCTAATCTAACAACGTTTTTTAAAAAACATACCGATTCTACTCCAAAAGAGTTCAGGGAGTCTTACCGCCACTAAACTGCGCATATTCACCATTCTTTCTCACTTTTCTACATTTCCCCTAATCACCTTGCTTGGTAGTTTAGATGGAGTAATAAGAGTTCTTTTACCGGTTAACAAATTTTTTAGCCATCTATTTGGTTAATCCAGAATCAATCCACCTGTCCTCCTTCTCCAAGGAGGAACTCACTGATGAAAAAAAATGCTCCCAAAAGGATTAATGAGCATTCAAGAAATCCCTCTTGGAGAAGAGGGATTTAGGGAGATTGATCTTCCGACACAATAAAATAGGATTACTTTCTACCGGTAAACGCATTAGTAAGAAGTTAGTCTACCCAAACATTCAAAACCAAACAGTACTGCGATGAGACAATCAACCTTTTCCACACCGATAGCATATGCATTGACCCTATCTTTCTTCCTCTTTGTATCCGGTATATTTGGGAAGAGCCATGCACAGCAAACCAAGGCGACAGAACTCCTCAAATCCCGAAATGCTGAATTTCAAAAAGATATTGTTCATGTAACAGACAACGTGTATACCTCTGTGGGACATACTGTATCAACAGTCTCTATGATTGTTGGAACTGATGGCGTCATTATCATTGATACCGGAATGTCCACATCAGCGGCCGAGGAAATTCTCTCAGAATTTCGCAATATCAGCCAAAAGCCGATAAAGGGTATTATCTATACTCACGGCCACGGCGACCATACCGGGGGAGCTAGTATTTTTGCCAAAGAGGACGATCCGGAAATCTGGGCACGCGACAACATCAAGCAGGAATCAGAGACGTTGAAGGAAGCTGGATTGACGATTCAAGCTATTCGTGGTGCTCGCCAGGGTGGATTTAAACTGCCACCCGAACAGCGGATAAATAATGGGATTGCGCCTGCTGTATATCCAAATCGGGGCGGAGAAGCCTTTGAAGGCGGTTCCGGGTATCTCCCACCAACCCATACGTTTTCCACAAACAGAGAAGTGGTAGAAATTGCGGGTGTCCAACTGGAATTGGTGGCTGCAGGGGGTGAAACCTATGATCAATTATATGTGTGGTACCCAGAGGGAAAAGTAGTTTTTTCAGGAGATAACTTTTATAAATCATGGCCCAATCTGTATGCCATTCGCGGAGTTCCCTATCGGGATGTCCTTGACTGGGCGGATGCAACCGACAGGATGTTGAAGGAGGGCCCGGAATACCTGGTACCAGGACATACCCGTCCGGTACTTGGCGAGCAAGAAGTGACCCGACTCCTCACGGACTACAGGGATGCCATAAGGTTTGTTTTTGATAAAACCATCGAAGGGATGAATAAAGGGCTAACACCGGATGAACTGGTCGATTACGTGCAACTTCCTGAGGAGTTGGCATCAAAAGACTACCTGCGGGAATACTACGGGAATATTGAATGGGGGGTGCGCTCTATTTTTACGGGATACCTGGGGTGGTTCAATGGAAATCCAACAGAACTGTTCTCGTTGCATCCGGCCGATGAGGCTGCAAAGATGGCAGATTTAGCAGGCGGCCAGCAACAGCTTCTGGTTAAAGCCCAACAAGCTCTGAAAGAGGGGGAATATCAATGGGCGGCACAGCTAAGCGACCATTTGATTGCTCTTGATAAGGATGCCAAAGAGCCGAAGCTCATTAAAGCTAATGCATTGACCGAATTGGCCAATGAGTTGCTTACGGCAACCGGCCGGAATTATTACCTGACAGTAGCCCGGGAATTGCGACAGGAAGCCCAAAGTACCCAGTAGGCATAACCCAAACTCCATCTTAAAAGAGGCTTAAAATGAAGATAAATGTAACAGCGGCAACCGGACAACTGGGGACTAAAGCAGTACACGTATTACTGGAGCAGGGAGTGGCAGCAGATGATATTGTTGTGAGCGTGCGTAGTCCACAAAAAGCAGACGAGTTTGCACAGAAAGGCATTACGGTTCGTCATGCCGATTATGACAAACCTGATACACTCACATCAGCTTTTCGTGACACCGACATATTATTGCTGATACCCAGTTCGGCTCCTGTTGAACCACGGATTATGCAACATCACTATGCATTGGAAGCTGCTGAGCTGGCTGGAGTTAACCGCATTGTATTTGCCAGTTTTATGGCGGCAACTCCAACCTCTAAGTTTCTAATCGCTCCGTTCCTGCTGTATGCCGAGTCTCGACTCAGACTCAGTGGCCTGGATTGGACAATATTGCGCGACGGCATGTATCTTGATCCTGTGGCTGACTGGATCCCTGATCTAATAAAAATGGGGCGTTTGCCCTATCCCGTCAAAAATGGACGAGTGGCCTATATCTCAAGAGATGATATCGCCAGGTCACTGGCTGCTGCAGTAATTGAAACAGGACACTCGGAAAAATTATACAAACTAACAGGTACCGAAGCGATATCCATGCCTGAGCTTGCCAAAATCATTTCTCGTGTTACCGGCAAAAAAATAGTCTATGATCACGTGACGGAGATGGAGTTTGCCGATCTTTGCCGCAAGGACGATATTCCCGAAGAAGCAATTGAAGTGCTCAACTCCATGTACAGGGCCGTCGATAACGGGGAGTTTGACCAGGTTACCGACCATGTTAAACTGTTAACCGGAACGCCCCCTAAAACTGTGGAGCATTACATTGGTTGCGTTATAGACGAATAAAACTTCTTGCCTCAATAATTTATGATAAATTTGGGGATTAACTTCAAACCCAATACGGTAATTTCTCATTTTAAGCCCTGACCTTGTACGATCCACTTTTCAAGTGAGTTGTACCTGAATGGGCACTATTTGGTGTAAGATGGAGTACACCGTGGAGGTGTACCCCATCGCCACAATTATAATAATGCAGTCTATTTTAGACTGAATGAACATCTCGCAATTATAAACGGTGAATGATAAAGTTTTGAAAACATCTGGAAAATTCATTTTTAAAGAGATTCGATATAAACACTTATTGCTCCACACCCCATATGCTTGGTCCCATCGTCCCTCTCAGATATACGGCGGCAGAGTGCGAGGAAGCATCAGATAGGCTTCCACCGCATTCCCTGCCTACGTTAAAATTTCAGCGGAGAGGCGGACGAAGCAAGAAAATTGCGTACAGCAGTTCGTAACAGTGTTTATCTAGAACTGACGTTAAATAGACAAAAATGTTGATATGAAAAATCAACATACTGACTGGTTTAAAATTATTCAGCATTGGGTACTTAGTGGTGGTACTGGCTATTCGCTTCTATTTCTTGTCAGGGTAAGACTAATTAAAGGAAGCAAGGACTGAGGCATCGATCGATGATGCAGAGAAAATTCTAGATGAGATATTTGATCCTCAAACACTAACGGATACTCTCCAACTTACTTAGTGTCAACACCTAGACGTATCGGTATTTGGTTTAAACCAAGTTGAAATTAATGGGATAACAATCATTAGGGAGCAAACTCAATTACCGACGGTAGTCGTGTGTGACGATATCGTAGAACTCTGGAGAGACTCTTCCGGTCAATTGATTTCGGAATTGCTTGATTATTCCCGTCAACCAATACAAGAGGGGCACCTCTTCCGAGGAAATGGCTCTTGGGTCCCAATGCCCGAAGAGGTACAGCAACGAATCAAAAAATTTTTTAGAAACGAACAAGTAATAAGTTCGAAAATACGGCATAACCACGGCATCAAGCGGACGCAACTCGCCCTGGCCTTGCTTGAGTTGAAGATTTAAGCTACAATGTAATTCATCAACATTTTCAGTGAGCGTATTGCGCTGCTTATCCCGAAGGCCGTTATACCAAAAGAAGTCGGGGAATCAATTTTGCTAAATTATGAACTCTTACAAATTCGAATTCCATCTTACTAAAACATGTCCCATAGATCTATCAGGAAGAAAAATTCGATATAATGGCAATACGTACAATATTGAACTTCCTGCCAATAAAAGAGAAATAACTATATATCCAGTAGAAGGTGATTCACACGAAACTGCAGAAATACTTGCAAGAGATATTGTAAACTTATTTTTGACTAAAATTTTTAGTCGAATCCAGTATGGACCAATAGTTCAACCAGTTTATGGATGGAGTGACCTAGATAATCCTACCTCAAAAGCACAAGTTGTAAAAGTTCCTAAACCATCTTGGTTTACAGGCGATACAAGAATTGGAAAGAAGTTAAGTCTTTCAGATGATCTCATAGGTGCAGCTCATATGAGGGCAGGTGACTTAGCTACTGGACCTTTTGATTCATTCAGAAATTATTACCTGGCAGTTGACTCAATCGGCAAAAGAGTGAGAGGGAAAGGAAACGATAGCACTGTTATAAGTGATACACTTCAATTGGTAGTATGCAAAACAAAAATTAAATCCTTATCAAAGTTATTGAAGGAAGTGGAAATTCCTCAGGGGGTTAAATTGAAACAAGATGAAATTAAGAATATTGAAACAGTTCTCTACAAAGCTTTCCGATGTGCACTAATGCATAGTGGGAAAAAATCAGACCTTACTCCTTTTAATTCTAAAGATGAACGACAAGTAAATTCTGCATTAAGATTGATGCGTGGAACTGCTTGGCAGTATGTTAGGTACGAGAGAACAAAATTGATTTGATTAATTGAACTCAACTTTGGGTATAACCTATATATGGCCTCCAAAGTCAACAGGCAATAGCTCTCCACCGCATGAATTTCCTCACTTTTCTGAATTCGATCTCCTCTTCCGGTGGTATCCCATTGCAGGCAGTGTTCGACGATGGTTGTCCCAACGGGGAGAAGCGAACGCAGTGACAATGTACTCCGCTTTAGGCTAAGAAGCACTCCTTCGCGTAAAGCTTCGGTGTGTAAACCTTGTGTCTACGAAGCCTTGTGCGTAGTAGTAGCGGTGACTTTTGGCCAGCGGATTTGTTCACACAAAAGAAATTCCCTTACCTTGGAAACCAGCTGTTTCTTATTAGGATGCCTCCAACACTCGATAAGTTTTTTTACTATCCTCACTTTATATCCTTTACATTTCAAGTAATTAAAACTCAAAAATAACGGGAGCGATTTCTTCATGAGTGATATCCAGCCGAGTGTTAGCTACAGTTTTACCATGCGTTTGTATATAGAAAACAAGCCAGGGATGCTTGCAAAAGTATTGAACGTCATTGCTGATAAAAAAGGGGATCCGGGCGCTGTTGATGTCGTGAAAGTAGAGGGCAACTACAAAGTACGCGACCTCACCGTAAGTGCGCGAGACGAAGAGCATTCGGAAGACATTGTTCAGGCCATCAAAAAAATTGAGGGTATCAAGGTTCGCAATGTCTCCGACAGGGTCTTTCTACTCCACCTGGGCGGTAAAATTCGCATCGAAAACAAAGTGCCTGTCAATACCCGTGACGCTCTCTCCATGGCCTACACGCCGGGCGTGGGACGTGTTTGCCAGGCGATTGCAGAAGATGAAGAAAAAGCCCATACGCTGACAATCAAGCAAAATTCGGTAGCCGTGGTCAGTGATGGCTCTGCTGTGCTGGGGCTCGGAAATATCGGGCCCAAAGCGGCCATGCCCGTGATGGAGGGAAAGGCGATGCTCTTCAAAGAGTTTGCTGATGTCGATGCCTACCCGATCTGCCTGGACAGCCAGGATGTCGATGAAGTGGTTAGGGCCGTAGAATTGATATCACCGGGATTCGGCGGAGTGAACCTGGAGGACATCAGTGCCCCGCGATGCTTTGAAATTGAACAGCGGTTAAAGGAGTCGCTGGATATTCCTGTTTTTCATGACGACCAGCATGGCACCGCCGTGGTAGCAATGGCCGCTACTATAAATGCTCTGAAAGTAGTTGGAAAACAGCTGAGCGATATCCGTGTGGTGATTGTGGGAGCCGGTGCCGCAGGAGTAGCAATAGCCCGGATATTGAAGAATGCCGGTACAGGAACAATTCTCTGCACGGACAGTACCGGCATCATCAATCGCGATCGTCTGTCTGAGCTGAATGAGAGCAAAAAATGGTTGGCAGAAAACACCAATCCTGATAATCTCGGGGGGTCCCTACTAGAGGCCACCTCTGGAGCTGATTTAATAATCGGTGTCAGCGGTCCGGGCATCATACCGAAAGAAGCTGTTAAGGTGATGGCGGACGATCCAATTGTATTTGCACTGGCCAATCCCGAACCAGAAATCAGGCCGGAAAAGATCACTGATATTGCCCGTATCATCGCTACCGGGCGCAGTGATTATCCCAACCAAATTAACAATGTGTTGGCCTTCCCCGGTTTATTTCGTGGTGCCCTCGATGCCCGCGCTTCCGACATCAATGAAAAGATGAAGCTGGCAGCCGCGCACGCCATTGCCGAACAGATTGATGATAATGACCTTAGTGAGGAGTATATCGTTCCCAGTGTGTTCAACAAAAAAGTGGTACGAAGGGTATCTCGTGCAGTTAAAGAGGCTGCTTTTGAAAGTGGTGTCGCACGCCGCCCAAGACCATAAATTGGCGCTGATCATGTGTGATTTATAATCACCTTCCCTGCCCTTTTGCTGGTCGTAGACGTACAGTTTAAAACCGAGAACGATTCAACAAATAACAATTACGAACTTTCAAACATGATGAAGCATTTGAAAAACCTGTTACTTCTTGCCATTACTATGATCCTCATTTCCTGTACCTCTAAAACAGTAGAAACCGAGGAGTGGCAGCCATTATTCAATGGTAAAGACCTCAGTGGCTGGATCCCAAAATTTCATCATCACGAAACAGGTGTCAATTATGCCAACACATTCCGCGTTGTAGATGGGGCCATCCAGGTGAACTATGATGACTACGATCAATTCGAAGAGCGTTACGGTCACCTTTTTTATGAGGAGCCGTTCTCTTCCTATCATTTGAAGTTTGAATACCGGTTTACCGACCAATGGATGGAAGATGCGCCCAGCTACACCTATCGCAATAGCGGGGTGATGTTTCATTCACAGGCTCCCCAGACCATCCTGAAAGAACAGGACTGGCCGATCTCAGTGGAGTACCAGATGCTTGCTGAAGCTGAAGAAGGCGAATCCCGCCCGACGGGCAATATGTGTTCTCCGGGAACCGAAGTGTTTTACCAGGGTGAGATGGATCCCAGGCACTGCATTAGCTCCTCTTCTGATACCTATAAGTGGGATCAATGGGTCCAGGCCGACCTGATTGTGCATAGTGACTCCCTGGTGATTCACAAAGTGAACGGGGAAAAAGTACTGGAATACACCAAACCCCAGATTGGTGGAGGCGTGGCCAACCGCTATGATCCTGAGATCAAAGTGGATGGAAAGCTTTTAAAAGAGGGTTATATCGGGTTGCAAGCCGAGGGCCAAGGTGTGGAATTCAGGAATATCAAGATCAAGGAGTTAAACTAGCTGTTCTCACAAAATACTTCTTTAGGATTGAGGAATAGAGGGCTTTGCAGAACCTAATGTTTTTTGGAAGATGATTTTACTACCGACCTTTCAGTCATGTTAAACGGGAATGCGACCCTCTTTGAACGGTGTTTTAAATGTTTTTGCAAAGCCCTCAAATAGTAATAATAGTTGTATTACCCATCTACGGGAGCATATTATCATCTTATCGATTACTCTGATATCGCAGACTATCGGCCTATAACTTATCTTCCCTGCACCTTCATATCGAGAGTATAAACAGCAGTACTGGCTGTAATAAACAGCATCTGCCGATTAACGCCTCCAAAAGTGACATTGGCAGTCCATCCCTGAGGTACCGGGATATGCTCAATTTGTTTTCCGTTTTTATCGAATACCGTAACACCATTGCCCGTCAAATACACATTCCCCTGGTTGTCGATCGTCATCCCGTCGGACCCTATATCGGTAAACAGCTTTCTGTTTGAGAGCTGGGCATCGGAGGAATTGATGGAATAGGAATACGTCTTCTTATCACCTATATCAGCAACATACAACGTTTTCCCGTCAGGGGTTCCTATAATTCCATTGGGCTTAACCAGGTTATCTGCAACAATCTTAATTTCTTCCCTGTCGGGCGTTAGGTAATAGACTCGCTCCTCTTCGATATCTTTTTCCGTTCGCTCCCAGTAGTCGCGCGGGTAAAATGGATCGGTAAAATAAACCCCGCCCTTCGGATCGACCCACAGGTCATTCGGCCCATTCAGTCTCTGACCCTGGAAGTTGTCAAACAGCACTCTCACCTCTTTCTCTGGGCTGATGCTCCACATCTCCCCTTTGGCATCGGCACAGGTCAGCAGGTTACCACTGTGATCAAAGTACATGCCGTTCGAGCGGCCGGACTCATCCATGAAGAGCGTCAGATTCCCGTCAATGCCATACTTCCAGATATCGTTGTTGGGCTGGTCGGTAAAATAGACATTGCCATCACTGTCTGCTGCCGGCCCCTCGGTAAATGAAAAGCGGTTGGATACCAGCGTAAGCTCGGCATTGTCGGCCACTACAGGACTGTCTTGGGCGTACAGTGTATGAGTAAAAAATAAGAGAAAGCATACAGAGAGTAAGAAACAAAATCGATAGATATTTTTACCTGGGGTAGTGTTCATTTCTTCTAAGGGCATTTCAATTGACAGAGATATTGGTTTAATGGAATTAAATACGAATCAAAATTATTGCTCCACTACATCCGTATTCGTAGTATTATTTCTAAAATTCTGCAGTGAAAAGCAAAGAGGATGAAAGGCTTAAAAACTGAATACAACTCAACAATTCAGTTCAATAGACCTTAGACTTTAGACTTTCGACATTAAAACTTGTTTTTACCCATCCGCCCCTTTCGGGCTCATGCCATACTTGTTTTCCCCGGAATCACCATCAATAGCCATCATTATTAATAGTACAATAGCCCCAAAAAATGGAATTAACCCAATCAACATGAACCAGGCACTCAACCCAAGGTCATGAAGCCTCCTGACCATAACAGCAACTCCGGGAATAAAAAGGGCCAGCGCATAAAGAATATACAATGGGCCGTATCCGACCCCTCCAAAAGCCAGGCCGAGGATGTTATCCAGTATGGCGGCTGATAACGAGAAAATCATATTGAGCAGGAAAAACATCCAGTATTCTCTCCTGTGGGCTCTTCCGTTAAAGTTGGCATAATTCTGTAAAACTTTTAAGTACCAGTACATGATGCTCTTAATTCCCAGTTAATTTGACTTATCCCCCATCCACCCCATTTTCCCAAGATCAGATTCGGTTGTAAATCAATTCGGCCAGGACCTCTCCAACAGAATCCAGGGTTTCCCGGCTAATGATCTCCATATTGTCTTTATGGGTGTGCCAGTAGGGAGCAAATTTAACCGTCGATCCTGTGCCGGGTTCATGCCTGATGATGTCTATAGTTGGAATTCTTAAAATGCGGTTAATAACCACGTGGTCGTCAGAAATGGCCACCCCTTCCCTGTTGATGAAGGTGTCAGAGTATCCCTTGCCGTCAGCAATCTGCCAAATTTCGTTAACAAGCGCAGGCGCAAAACGGAGTGAATTGAGTTCTTTGGGAAACTGGGCATTTTCTCCACCCACCATATCCAGCAAAATGCCAAATCGTGGGCTGTAGTTTTGCACAGGTGGATTATTAGCCCAATAGCGGGATCCCAGGAAGTAGCGATCCATCTGTCCCTTTTTTCCATAATCTTCCCCGTCAAAAAGAACGATATCGACACCTATGGATGGTGGGTTTTCTTCAAGCATTCTAGCAAGTTCCAGTAAAACGCCGACACCACTTCCTCCATCATCAGCTCCAAGTATAGGTTTGTTCGGTTCATTCGGGTCCTCATCCGCACGTGGTCGTGTATCCCAGTGCGCACAAAGCATAATTCGGTCGCTGGCAGTAGGATTAAACGCAGCAATTATGTTGGTAAGATTCAGCGTATCCCCTTCATAACCCTGGTGAGTAAAGTGCTGGGCAAACACGTTGCGCTCTCCGGCTGTTTCTGCCAGCTTCCCAATCAGGTAAGCCTTGGTAAGCTTGTGGCCTTTTGAACCAGGATACCTCGGCCCGAAATCCACCTGCTGCTGGATGTAATGGTAGGCACTGTCGGCGTTGAAGCTTGGAACCTCCCGGCCCTGCTTCTCAAAATTTAGTCGCTCTGTTGAATTGGTGTCTGCACAACCCGTTAG
The DNA here is from genome assembly GCF_031569985.1 of Aliifodinibius sp. S!AR15-10. NCBI lineage: Bacteria > Pseudomonadati > Balneolota > Balneolia > Balneolales > Balneolaceae > Fodinibius > Aliifodinibius sp. S!AR15-10. The sequence continues at coordinate 30,726 of NZ_JAMQKA010000025.1, forward strand.
TACTGCAGGCCCACAAAGCAGAATTAACCCAAAATATGTTAAAAGCCTATTCATCATCGCGATAAATCATCGTGGCAGATGACTGGTTGACCGCATAGATTACCGTATCGATGATGTTGACATGGCGTGGTCGATTGGCCACAAACACAATGATTTCAGCAATATCCTGGGGCGTTAGCGGCTGCATGCCTTCATAGACCTCATCGGCCCTCTCCTCATCTCCCTTGAACCGGACTTTACTGAACTCAGTCTCTACTGCTCCAGGTGAGACCATACTAACGCGAACCGATGTGCCGTGCAAATCTTTCTTGGTGGCTTCTGTAATCGCTTTAACCGCATGCTTGGTAGCGCAATAGACCGAGCCACCGGCATACCCGGTATGCGATGCTGTAGAGCCAAGATTAATGATGTGGCCGCGGTCCCGTTCTTTCATCTTCTCAGAAATGAGGCGGGTCATAGAAAGCAGGCCCTTGACGTTGGTATCGATCATCGTATCCCAGTCTTCAAAGTTTGCCTCATAGACGGGATCTTTACCAAGTGCAAGTCCGGCATTGTTTACCAGTATATCGATAGGCTGTTCAAGAGAATCGACAAAATCACGACAGGCGTCGCGATCGCGGATGTCGAAGCTGTTGGTCTGCACCTGTATGGGATAGGTTTCCTCAAGCTCCTTTTTCAGCTCCGCCAGGCGATCCTCCCTGCGACCGGTGAGGACCAAGTTGCTTTCCAGCTCCCCGAACTCCCAGGCGGTGGCTTTGCCTATTCCTGCTGTTGCCCCGGTTATTACAACCCAGTTCCCTTTGACGCGATTCTTCAAAACTATATGGTTTCAACTTCGGATTGTCGTTCAATAAGTCGGGCAGCATTCAGCAGCTTCCCTTCTTCAAACGTATCCGCCATAAATTGAAGCCCGTAGGGAAGTCCATTGGAATGCGTCCCGGCCGGTACATTGATGCCACAAATTCCAGCCAGGTTGGCCGTAATGGTATAAACATCATTAAGATACATCTGGAGTGGATCGTCAGTTTTGGAACCGATATCAAAAGCGGTGGTTGGGGCCGTTGGAGAGACGATGACATCCACATCCTCAAATGCTTTGGTAAAATCTTCTTTGATAAGTCGACGTACTTTTTGGGCTTTACCATAGTAGGCGTCATAATAACCTGCACTGAGCACATAGGTGCCGAGCATAATGCGACGCTTCACTTCGGTGCCAAATCCTTCTGTTCGACTTTTCTTGTAGAGACGAATCAGAGAAGAATCGACCTCTTCGAGTTCTTTGCCGAGGGTTACTTTTTTATCCCCGGTAGCGAGTTCCATTTGTTCTTTAATGGCTGCCTTCTCTTTCTTGAGCTCCTCTTTTACGTCACGGATATTAGCACGATGCCCATATCGAATGCCATCATACCGGGCCAGATTACTGGATGCCTCGGCCGTAGCAAGAATATAATACGTGGCAATGCCGTATTTCATATGTGGCAGATGGATCGGCACGAGCTCTACGCCCTCCTGCTCCAGTGCAGAAAGCCTGCTTTCAATGCCTTCCCGGATCTCTGCATCCAGGCCTTCGCCAAAATACTCTTCGGGAACACCTATTTTAATGTTAGACTGTGGTTCCTTAACATATGAGCTGTAATCCGGCACTGCACGACTGGAAGAGGTATTGTCATTGGGGTCATACCCAGAAATCACCTCCAGCATTTCTGCAGCATCTTCAACGGTATTAGTCAGCGGCCCGATGCAATCGAAAGAGGAAGCATAGGCCACCAATCCATAGCGTGAAACCCGCCCGTAGGTCGGCTTAAGTCCCACAACGCCGCAATAAGAAGCGGGCTGCCGGATTGAACCACCGGTATCAGATCCGAGCGTAGCTGCACTAAATTCGGCTGCTACCGCCGCGGCACTTCCGCCGGATGATCCGCCGGGCACCTTGCTGGTATCGTGGGGATTGCGAGCCGGGCCAAAAATGGTGTTCTCATTGGATGAGCCCATGGCGAACTCATCCATATTGAGTCGACCCAGCAGGACAGCATCTTCCTCTTTGAGGCGTTCAATGACCGTGGCATCATAAATACTTTCAAAATTTGAAAGTATATTCGAGGCACACGTCGTCTGCTTGTCCTTCTCGCAAATAAGATCTTTGATACCGATAACTGCGCCCGCCAACTTGCCGGCTTCGCTGTTATCTATTTTCCCCTGGATGCGTTCGGCGTCAGCCAGGGCCTGGTCAACATCAAGAGTAACGACCGCATTAATGTCGGAGTTATTCTGCTCGATATTGTCTGCATAATGGCGTACAACGTCCTGAAGTGAAATCTCTCCGGTTTTGACAGCCTTCCGGATGTCAGTAATACTTCTAAAATTCAATGGCTAAATCTTAATTTTCAGTTTGTTTCTGCGGTTGGCCCTGATTTTTTTCCTGCGGTTGGGTTTGGGAGTCAAATGATTCCTTTTCACCCTCTTCAATCTCCTTCTTAATTTGATCAGAAGCCTTTCGGAATTCATTTATTCCCTGTCCAATTCCACGAGCGAGTTCAGGAATCTTCTTTGCTCCGAAAAACAACAAAATAACAAGCAGGATCACAAGGATCTCAGTTCCGCCTAATCCACCTAGCATAATATTCCTCTTTTAAATTTGTTTTAGTATGAAACAACTAAAGATAACAAAACTTTTTTACACCTTTCAGTTGACTATTAAAAATATTTCACTCTTTATTAAAGAAAAGACTTGAATTTTATTGCATAATCCTTTTTATAAGGTGCTTTGGAACTTATAACACACTAAATAAACCAACAAGAAGTAAATTAGACATGATCTGGACTGTAGAATTAGCAGCAGCTTTAGATGACGCACCATTTCCGGCAACACGTGAAGAACTGATTGAATGGGCAGAACGCAATGGCTTGCAACAACAGGTAATTGATAACCTGTATGAACTGGATGAAATAGAGGAAGGCGAAGATATGGTGTATGAAGGCATCGAGGACATCTGGCCGGACTATATCCGTAAAGAAGATTTCTTCCACAATGAGGAAGACGAAGGCTTCGATTATGATGATGTATAGATATTGATCTATAAACATTCGGTTTATTCCATATCTTTACGGCGGTTGTTCCGGTCACGGGACAGCCGTTTTTTGTAAATTGAAACCGTACTCTGATCTCATTCTATCTTGTTTCAACGTGTTGTTTCCACAATTGTCCTGGGGATGCTCCTTGCTTGTTCGGTTCTGGTGGCTGAATTACGCGCACAGAATTTGCAGGCTGAGCAACCCGATACGACCGATAACGTAGTTCGTGTCATCCGTTTTGTGGGAAATGACAACGTCAAAGACAACACGCTTGCTACATTAATACGCACACATACCAACCGGGAGTTCCTGGGGATTCCCCGATTTACGCCCTGGTATTTTATCTGGAAGCTGACCAAGCGGTTTGGCGAGCCCCCGGCCTATCTCGTCCCACAGACGGTATCAACTGATATGGAACGAATACGCCGTTATTATGAGTCGGTTGGCTATCTAGAGGCTTCCGTTGATACTAATATCGTTGAGTTTAGTCCCGACAAAGTGGAGGTTTCTTTTTTAATTGACGAGGGACAGCGCTCGTACGTACAGACTATCTCCTACTCCGGCATGCCCAGTTTCCCCGACCAGGAGCTACTGCCCGACTTCTATATGGACAGCGAACTGACACGCAGGCAGAGAAACGATACCACGTTTACCGTAAACCGACCATTTTCGGAGAATGCACTCAATAACGAGCGGAATCGGATTATCAACTTTCTGAAAAATAATGGGTATGCATCCATACAGAGAGACTCCGTGCTGGCCCAGATAAAACGAGACCCTGCAGATCGTCACCAGCTGGATGTGCTTTTTTATATAAATCCGGGCCGTATCTACTATTTTGATGATCTCTACATTAACCTTCAAGGGCCTGACACCGAAACCAATTACGACCAGGCCGACACGCTCAACGGTCCACCACTGACTACCAGTGACAAAAAAATCTATATCCAAAAGGAGCAGGAGGCTCAAACCCGGTTCAGTTTGCTTACGGATCAACTGTTGTTCAAACCGGGCGATGTATTCAACAACAATCGCTATGTACGGACGGTCAATGAGTTCCAGAACCTGGGTATGCTCAATATTCGAGAATTTGGACTCAGCAGGGATGGTTCCCTCCCCGACTATTCTCAGCAGGATATACCGGTCCTGTTCTCCCTGCAGACGCTCCCAAAACATTCGTTCAATTTTAACCTTTTTGGGCTTCGCCGCTATGGATTTGGATCAGGTGCCGGAGTAACCTATACCAACAACAACCTGTTCGGGAAAGCGGAAAACCTGCAGGTGTCACTTAATGGCAGTTTTGAATATGTGGGCTCAGAAACCTTGCAAAATCTTGATACCACTTTCGGTGGTGGCGATCAGCTTTTTCGAAGCTATGAAGTGCGGGGCGATTACTCTCTCCCACGGCTCATCTTCCCCTTCACCGCACTTAATGATGACCTGTTCTTCTCAAATTCCCGTACCCAGTATTCGCTTTCCCTGGCCCGCTCCAACCAGCTCTATTTTGATGTAAACTCTGATGTTCGCTTTAACCTCCGCTATGTAGTCAACCACAGTGACCGCTTTACCAGCTTCCTTGACCTCATTGAACTGGACGTACTCGACTCTGATCCCTCTGCACAATTTCGCCAATCATTGATTCAGCAGTTTGATACAACCTCGTTTGAATACCGCCGCTTGTTGGAGGATTTCCGGCCACAGGTTTCCTCCATTCTCAGGTATACATTCCGCAGCCAAAATACGGACCTCATTCAGCGCGACCACGGGTATTACAGCGAATATTCAGCAGCTTTGGGTGGGAATATACCCTACCTGGTTGACCGCCATATCGTTACCCCTGATACGGTAGAGGGGAATCTACCCTCTCCTGCCCGCATTAGTAACAACAGTCTTAGTTACAGTCGTTTCTTCAAGTTTACTGCCGATTACCGCCGCTACATCCCGTTATCAAACAATGCTGTGTTTGCCTACCGGGGGTTTGCCGGCTATGCACAGCCTTTTGGTGGAAGCAATACCATTCCACTTAACCAGCGTTTCTTTGCAGGTGGAAGTAATGACATCCGGGGATGGGACTTCAACAGTCTGGGGCCGGGCGGCATTGCCGTAGAAGGGACGCCACCTGTAGTTGGGGGCGAAATTAAGCTAATCGGGCAGGCTGAAGTGCGACAGACCCTCATATCAAACTTCCTTTCGGCAGACTGGATCGGAGGCTTGTTTACAGATGCCGGCAATGTATGGTACGGCCCGAGAAATTCATTCAGAGGTGACCAGTCCCAAGACCTTTTGAATGAGGGGAAATTTTATGCCGACGAGTTCTACAAGCAGATTGCTGTGGGCTCGGGCGTGGGATTACGGCTGGATTGGGAATACCTGATCGTACGCTTTGATTTTGCATTTCGTGTTCACGATCTGGCACCAAATGAGGGCTGGTTTACCAATAAAAAACTGTATTTTAGTTTTGGTATCGGTCACTCTTTCTAATTTCATACCGTAAGAGTTTTATTTCCGTGCAGATAATAGTACCAGAAAGAACTGTCTATTAAAGTTAACAGTTGAATTGAATGTTACAGGTTTCAGTTTAAAACTTTTGACCTGCGACATTTGACCTTTAACTTCTTAAAATGATAATTGACAGCCTTAAAATTCATTACCTTTAAAACAGGAAGCATCATAATTAATGGAATTATATGTTTGGATTTGATCGGTTCAAAACGATAAAGAAACAGGCACAAATTGTTTTTAAATCCAGGTTCCTGGATAATTTGACGCCGTTGGAGCGTTATGAATTTCTCCAGTTGTGTCACCGAAGAAGCTATAACGAAGGAGAGTTTATTTACTACCAGGGTGACCCGGGTACCGGTATGTATTTTCTCGAGGAGGGAAAGGTCGAGCTTGTTGTGGAGCCCGAAGCGAGATCTAAAGAGGACACCAACACATATATCATTGAAGCACCGGAGAGCTTCGGAGCCCTCTCCATTGGTTATGAACTCCGCCGTATGTCGTCGGCCAAATGCCTTACGGATTCAATTTTGCTCGGATTCTTCAAACCCGATTTTGAGACCCTGCGAGATCGTCATCCTAAAATAGCAGTAAAATTCCTGGAAACTCTCTCAATGATTGCCATGAAACAACTCGAAAAAACGACCAACGCTTTAATTGAGGCCAAAGGAATTGCCGAGGCTTTTTCTATTCAGTTTGCCACCTACTATGATGCGGAAAATGAAAAGGTTTAAAACAAAGTTAGAAGTACTTTTATGAAATTAAAAAAAGGAGCTGATGTAGAGCTCAAAATTGAATCGACAGCTTTCAAGGGCAAGGGAATAGCAAAATTGAATGGTCTGGCCATTTTTGTACCTAATACTGCTCCAGGAGATCGCGTTGAAGCCCGCATCATCAAAAAGAAAAAGAACCATGCCGAGGCCAAGCTTCTCAAGGTGCTGGAAGGAGGCCCAAAGCGAATTGAGCCTCGTTGTGGACACGCCAAAATGTGCGGTGGCTGCAGTTGGCAGCACGTCGATTATGCCTCGCAGTTAGAGTTCAAACAGAGCCAGGTGCAGGATCACATGGAACGGATCGGTGGTTTTAAAGAACTTGAAGTGGAGCCCACAATAGGTTGCGAGCAACCTTTTTACTACCGGAACAAGATGGAGTATTCCATCGGACACAAAAAATGGCTCAGTCGGGAAGAGATTGAACGCGACGAATATGTAAGCGACCGATGCTTTGCTGCCGGACTCCATGCCCCCGGTAGGTTTGATAAAATTCTCAACCTGAATGAATGCCACCTGCAGGAACCGATATCGTATGAGATTCTCGACTTTATCCGAAGCTACTGTACTGAAAACGATATTTCCCCCTTCAACAGGATAGACAATGAGGGGTTCATGCGAAATGTGGTCGTCCGGAACTCCTACCACACCGACGACCTGATGGTGAATATCGTCACTTACAAGGATGATCAGGAAACCATGCAAAAAATGTCCAATGCGTTGCTAGATAAATTCCCCCAGATAACGACCATCATCAATAATGTAAACGACACCAAAAGCCCGACGGCAGTAGGCCGATATGAAAAGGTGCTGCACGGTCCGGGCTATATCGTTGACTCTATTGGTGGCTACAACTTCAATATCGATGCCAACGCGTTTTTTCAAACCAATACCGGCCAGGCCGAGCGCTTATACGAGGTAGCCCGCTCATTTGCCGATCTGCAGCCAGACGACCTGTTGTATGATCTGTATTGTGGCGTGGGGACACTTAGTCTGTTTATGAGCGAAAAAGCAGAAAAAGTGATCGGTATTGAGAATGTGGATGTAGCCATTGAAAATGCACGCGCCAACGCCAAAAGCAACGGCGTTGAAAACGTGGAGTTTGTGAAAGGTGATATGAAGGATGTCTTCAACCAGTCGATCGTTGCGGAACATGGTAAACCCGATTGTATCATCACTGATCCTCCCCGTTCCGGTATGCACCCTGATGTAGTAGAATATCTCAAGCACCTGGAAGTGCCCAAGCTGGTCTATGTGAGCTGCAATAGTTCCACGATGGCCCGCGACCTGAAAGAGCTCAACAAAGTGTATGATATTCTGGAAGTACAACCGGTGGACATGTTCCCGCAAACCTACCACATCGAAACCGTGGCAAACTTGAGGTTGAGATAGTTGAGATAATAGAACACGGGTTACGCGGATTGAACTGATTACCGCTGATTTGAGAATATTAAAACCGTGATTATCTGGTTAATATCTGCGCCATTCGCGTTCTATTCGACCGGAATCATTTTGAGACAGACCGGCTGTGATACCTCGATTTCCGTTCCTGTGGGTGATAGCTGGCCCGTGTCCTCATCCCGGTTGAAGATCACAATATTATCAGTGTGGCGGTTTGCGACCAAGAGAAATTGTCCCGTTGGATCGATCATAAAATTACGAGGATGCACACCACCCGATGCTTGCTCTCCCACCTTTGTTAATTCACCACTTTGCTGGTCTATAGAGTAGATCACAATATTATTGAGGTCCTCCCTGTTGGAAGCGTACAGGTAGTCCCCATCAGGAGAAACATGGATATCCGCCCCCGATATCGCACCGTCATACCCTTCCGGCAGCGTAGAAATAGTTTGCAGTGGGTCAAGGCTGCCATCGGAATAACTGAACGCCACGACCGTCCCATTCAGCTCATTCACCAGGTAGGCATACTCCCCATTGGGATGAAACGTCAGGTGGCGTGGCCCCGCCCCGGGCTCGGCATCAAACACATAAGCCGGTTCTTTTTCAAGAGTAACTTCATCAGCATTGAAAGCATAACCCGTAACCTTGTCGGTGCCCAGGTCTGTTGCAAAAAGGTAATTGTTGTCAGGAGACACATAAGTGCAGTGCACATGAGGACTCTGCTGCCTTGCTTGGTTCGCACTGCTGCCTTCGTGCTGGATTGCTGCCGAAGCCTCGGCCAGCGCCCCATCTTCATTGACTGGTAACATGGCAAGCGAACCGCCACCGTAATTGCCGGCAAAAACGGCTTGGCCTTTTGCATCTATCGAAACATAGCAAGGGCCCTTGCCCTGGCTTGATTGCCGGTTCAAGAACGAGAGTTGGCCCGTCGCTTTATCAAATGCGAAGGAACTGACCGAATCTGTTGGTGCGTCTCCCCCCTCACTGACCGCATAAACGTTGGCATGGTCCGGCGATATAACCAGGTAGGAAGGGTTCGAAGCCTCGGCGGTCTCAATCAATGAGCTAACGCTCCCGTCAGCAGAGTTGAATTTGTAAAGATAGATCCCTTCACTACCTTCACCCGTATAGGTTCCGACAAAAAGATAGTATTCTTGGTTGGATTCCATCTCTCCACTGGATTCCTGCGAACACCCTACGGATGTTAAGGCGATTAAAACTGTTACTAAGATTATTCCCATGCCCCTTGATAAGCTCATTCTACAGATCCCATTTTATTTCCAATGAATTTAGAAACGAATGTACTATTCATTACCATTCAAATCCAAATATGTTTAGGACTTTTCATGGTTGTGAGAGGGTGCAGCTAAATCTTGATGCAAATCCCTGAAAAACAAATTATATGAACGAATTTTGTCTATTTGGCGATACACATGGATAAAAATCTATACTGATACGCATTCTAACATAAACTGGTGATCTGGATGAAAATAGCAGTTATCGGGGCCGGAATCGGGGGACTGGCAGTAGCCTCCCTGTTGGCCAATGACGGACATGAGGTTATTGTCTACGAGAAGAACGACACCGTTGGAGGAAAAATGAACGAAATCCAGGCAGAGAGTTTCCGATTTGATACCGGTCCCAGCCTGCTGACCATGCCCGAGTTATTGGAAGAGCTCTTTACCTGCTGTGGAGAGAATTTAGACAGTTATCTTGAGCTGAAGCCCCTGAAACCGTTGTGCCGTTATTTCTACAAAGACGGGACAATCTTTGATAATTTTCAAGACCTGGATCGCTCGCTGGAAGAGGTTCAGCGGATTGCTCCAGAGGATCGTACAGCCTATAAGGAGTTTCTAAGCTATACACGTGAGCTTTATGAGAAAGTATCAACCCCGTTTCTGTTTAATCCGCTATTTAATTTCACTGATGTAAAAAACCTCAACTTTGCAGATCTACTCGATATCGATGCCCTGAGTACTGTAAGCAAGCGTATAGACAGCTATTTCAAATCGCCCTACCTGCGGCAGTTTTTTAAACGATTTGCTACCTACAACGGGTCTTCTCCCTATCAGGCACCGGCAACGCTCAATGTGATTCCCCATGTTGAGATCAACCGCGGCGGGTATTATGTGAAAGGTGGAATCTACCGCATTGCTGAAGCATTGACCAACCTTGCAGAGAGAAAGGGAGCTGAAATCAGGCTTAATAGTACCGCAAAAGCTATAAAAATGGAACACGAGGTGGTCACCGGCATTGTGCTGGCCGACGGCACAAAAATTTCATGCGACCTCGTAGTTTCGAACTCAGATGCCTACGAGACATACCTCCACCTGCTGCCCCACCGAGATGTACCACCATTAAAAAAAGAACTTATCTCCCAAACAGAGCCATCCTGCTCGGGCTTCGTCCTGCTGTTGGGAGTGGATCGAAAATATGAACAACTCCAACACCACAATGTGTTCTTTTCGGGTGATTACGAGCAGGAATTCCGCACTATATTTGAGGAGAAACTCCCTGCTGAAGATCCTACCATTTATATTGCTAATACCTCTGCTTCTGATCCGGAACATGCCGTAAAAGGTGGGGCAAATCTGTTTGTGCTGGTGAATGCTCCCTATCTCAGCGATAATGTAGACTGGAGAAACGAAAAAACGGGATATGCTGGGTTAATTAAGCATAAATTACAAAATTACGGACTTGAGGGCTTGCAGGATGCAATTCTATATGAAAAGGTTATAACACCCCTCGATTTTTACAAACAATACCGCTCCAACCGGGGCAGTATTTACGGGACCTCTTCCAACAGCCGGTTAGCTACGTTTATGCGACCGGGTAACAAAGCACGTTCAGTGGAAGGCTTGTACCTGGTGGGTGGAAGTACACATCCGGGAGGGGGAATTCCGTTAGTGCTCTTATCAGCACGTCATGCTTATACTTTAGTGAAGAGGTATAATACATAATACGTGATCCCTAATGCGTTAAGAACAGCAAAGTTACGCATTACGGATCACGCATTAAGTTAGTCCTGCCCCATCGTTCCAAGGTTGATAACCTCCATATTCTGGATCTTCCCATCGCCTATTTCGAATCGCACACAAGTTCGATAGACCTGGAAACCGTGTCGGCCTGCTGCGCCGGGATTTACAAACAGCATCTGCCCCTTCTCCTCATCGCGACCGATTTTAAGGATGTGCGAATGGCCGCAAATAAACATATCCGGGGGGTTATTTTCCATCTCCTCCCTGATCGGGATACAATATCGACCCAGCGTGCCGCCTATGTGTGTCATCCAGACATCAACACCCTCCACGTTAAATCGTTGATGTTGTGGATATTCTTTGCGGATATCCTGACCGTCAATATTGCCATAGACACCGATCACAGGAGCAATTTTTTTCAACTGATCGGCGATCTCATAGTTGCCAAAATCACCGGCGTGCCAGATCTCGTCACAGTCTCCAAAATACTCGAACACCTGTGGATCGAGATAATTATGGGTATCTGATATTAGCCCGATTTTTTTCATTATAATTTCTTTCCCATATTGCGCTTCAAAATGGAACACATAATAGGGATGTTTCCACAGGTTGTAAATAACCTAAATCATGTAATTCTTACTTAAGAAACGATCATATTTTCATTCTTCAAAACGTAGTTGATGCACAGTTTTAGTATAATTATTGTCTCATGGAACGCCCTTAATCATCTAAAACGATTTCTACCCTCCGTAGCCGAGACCAATTATCCTGATATAGAAATAATCCTGGCAGATAATGCTTCCTCAGATGGATCCGCCGAATGGGTGAAAGAAAACTATCCCAAAGTTAAAGTGGCTACTTTTGATCAGAATTATGGGTATTGCGGTGGAAATAACCGCGGGGCTAAACACGCGAATGGCGATATCCTGGTTTTTTTGAATAACGATGTAAAAGTAGAGCCAGACTGGATCACCCACCTGGACCAGTGCTTTACTAATCATCCTGAGGCTGCTGCAATACAGCCCAAAATGCGGTCATTCAGTAATCCCGATGAATTCGAATATGCGGGTGCCGCAGGCGGTTTCCTGGACAAATACGGATACCCATTTTGCCGGGGACGTATTTTTGATACTGTTGAAAAAGATGAGGGACAGTATGACACTCCGGAAGAAATTCTCTGGGCCAGCGGGGCTGCCATGGCGATAAAAAGCGAGCTTTTTGACGAAGTGAGGGGATTCGACGAGGATTTTGAGTTTCACATGGAGGAGATTGATCTATGCTGGCAACTCTGGAACCGGGGACATACGGTACGTTACTGCCCTGACAGCGTGGTCTACCACCTGGGAGGTGGCTCTATGCCGATGGGATCGCCCCGGAAAGTATACTACAACTACCGTAACAACCTGAAAATGCTCTGGAAAAACTGTAGCAGCGCCTCCCTGCCCTGGCGATTCCCGGTTCGTTATGGCTTGGATATCATTGCGGCTTTTCGCTCGCTACTTTACGGGGAATGGCGGGAAGTAGGAGCCATTATCCGCGCACATTTTCACTTCTGGAAATCACTTGCTGAAACGCAAGGCAAACGGGGAAAACTACAAAAGGTTCGTACAAACAAAGAAGATCCTCCCACCATCCTACCGATAAATCTCATCTGGAAATACTTTGTGAAAGGAAAACGGCGATTTACAGAGTTGCTGTTTGATTAATTTTTGTCAAGCGCTCCTTCTTATTTTTTATAAACGTTGTCTTACGAGTAGTCTCTCTTTTCGCCCTTTTGCTATATAGTATCCTTTTTAATATTTCTAATATCAATTTTATATTTACCGGGAAATCAACCGGGATACATCTTGAATTCAGAAAAGATCAAAAAACAAGCACTTCATTTTCTTAAAGACTGGTGGTGCTCCCTCCTGCTTTTGCCGTTTATCTATGAGACGATCCATCAGATATACTGGGCGCTTCGGTTCAATATCTTTTTTATGATAACCTATGACTTCTCCTTTCCTGTTAATATTATCTACTTCCTGCTCGATAATTTTCTTTTAATCGTACACGAAGCGGGTCATACGTTTTTCAGTTTACTGGGCGTGCGTTTTATCACCATTCTGGGAGGTTCTCTTTTCCAGATTCTGCTGCCAATGGCCATACTTTTTTACACTTGGGTCAACAGGCAGAAGATAGGAATACAACTTTCGCTCACGCTCGTTGGCTTGAGCTGGTTGGGAGTTGCCGGTTATGCTGCCGATGGCGGGCAACAGCAGCTACCCCTTATCGGGGGACTTTCTAAAGAATCGCACGACTGGCGCAACCTGCTCATGGATATGAATATGATTGAATTTGACCTGCAGTTCGGTATTGCTTTCGCGATTATCGGCTTCCTTTTTTATGCCGCCGCCCTGATTACGCCCCTATGGTTTAGGGAGTATAACAAAGCCGAGATCGAACTGGATATTTAGGTGATCCTCTCTTGGCTGTCATAAAATGTTAAATAAAAAGGCAAGATCAATCTCCCTAAATCCCTCTTGCCGCCAGTAGTCGGTCTCGGCTCCAAAACCTGCCCCAAATACTGTTGGGAAGGACGGGAGGATTGACTTCATAACCCACAAGATGTCTGATTTTGTGCTATAAAACTCTCTAATTCTCCATCCTCAAAGCATCGCCCGAAGCTTCTCTAACAACTCCAGGGCCGTCTCCTGTTCCCTTTCAGATACGAGCTTGCAGTAGGTCTGTAACACCTCCACTGCTTTCGCGTACTGGTGCTCCATCGCCAACAACAAACCGAGGTTGAAATAGCTGTTCGGAAACTCCGGCTCAATCTCAATGGCGATTTCAAAGTGAAGTTTTGCCAACTCCTTGTTTCCCGCCTCTCCATAAATATTCGCCAGGTTAAAGTGCGCCTCAAAATGCCTGGGGTCATGTTTTAGGCAGAGCGTGAGATAATTAATGGCCAACGCCACATTCCCTTCTCCAGATTCAATAATTCCCAAATTGCAATAGGCATCTGAGACCGTATCGTCCTTCCGGATCGCTTGGTGGTATAGCTTTTTCGCTTCGTCCAGGTCACCCTTCTCATCACGCCGCAACGCTTCTTCGAAAGCAGACCGGGCATGCAATGGTAAAACGCGGCCCGAGAAAAGATTAAGCTGTCCCTCCTCTTCGAGCTTTCGTTTTTTTTGTGCTCGTTTGGGACCAAACTTTTTGGGATCTGAAACGGGCAGTTTTAGAATTTTCATAATCTGATATTATCTCAGCCTGTTTTACTTTTTCCTTTGGCCGACTTTTTTTCTGCCCCTTTTTTCTCACCCTTCGCCTTCTCCATCGGCTTTTTGGCGGATTCAATGCTTGCTTTCAGGGCGGTCATAATATCGACAGCATCCGGCTCCTCTTCCCTCACCGTCACCACCTCTTTGCCCTCAATCTTGGCCTCAATAATCTCTTTTAGTGCGTCGTAATACCGATCTTTCATTTCAATTTCGGAGAAGTTGACTGACATCGAATCCACCAGCGTCTTGGCCAGGTTGAGTTGCTCCTTGTTGGCTTCCACCTCAGTCAGGTATGGCACATCCTCAAAATTTCGCAATTCTGAAGGATAGCGCAGCCGATACAGGATCATCCCTCCATTTTGTGCTGCCAATAGCACCGGGTGCTCACGATCCCGTAACACCACTTTGCCTACCCCCGTCTTCCCCGTCTGTTTCAAGGTCTGGGCGAAAAGTTCATAATTTTTGGCGGCTATCTCGCTGTCGGGACCAATAAAATACGGCGTATCAAAAAGGACCGGTGGAACTTCTTTCTCATCCACAAAGCCCTCAATCTCAATCACTTTGGTGCTCTTGAGTTTTACCTTTTCAAGGTCCTCTTTTGTGATTATTACATACTGTCCCTCCCCGTATTGGTATCCTTTGACAATATCCTCGCTATTGAGCGGTTTGCCGGTAACTTTGTCCTTTTTTTCATACCCAACTGGGTTATGCCCTTCCTTAGTCAACAGGTTAAATTTGATCTTTTGGGCGGCATCAAAGGCGTTGTATATTCTCACCGGGATGGTAACGAGTGAAAACTGTATATGTCCCTTCCATATTGATCTCATAACAGGCTCCTAATATTTATTCCCAAGATAATAAATATTAGTTATTTAACCCTTAAATTTTTGATCATTCATCTCCTGGACTGGCTAAACCTTAACAGGTAATTAGTGCTAAGTAATGCTCCAGAAATGTAGATTTGTTCGTACTAAGGCCATAAGGAGTGCATGGCCTTAGTACCTTAATGCTGAAAAATTAAACTCCGTTATCACGTTCGGGAGAGCTTATTGATACGATTACCGGAATGGTCAAAAAACAGTACCTGTTTCAAATCACCCTGACGGAGCTTTACTTCATATTCCGTCTTTTGGCGATCAAAGTCATTGACAACAATTTTGTTATTAGTCATTGTCCAACCAGTAAATTCGGTAGCTAACTGGCGTCTTATGACAAACGGGAGTGGCCAATCTTTACGGATGTATACACTATTAATCAGGGCTCCTTTCTTTGAATATCTCGCATAAAGGTCCACTCTTTTGGTATGACTCTCAATCACATAATAGGTGATATTAAAGGGATTAAGTTCTCCATTTTGTTTTACATTTGAATATTTTTTCAGACTCTCAACATTCAAAAAATTGGGAAAGTCATCCTCCTCAATTACCGACAGGGCAGTACTCGGTTTTATTTGACTAACCTTTGCTTCAGTGCAGGTACAGTCCTGCGCATTAACTGAAAGAGTTATGAAAAACAAACTACCGATTATTAAGACGATAGTTTTAATTGGTTTCATTGTTTAATCCTGAGTAATTAAACTCATTTAGTTTTTATTGTGTGTTTGATAAGAAGGGTCTCAGACAGTAAAGTCTTTTAAAAAAACTTTCTGGGGAGGCTTAACTTGGTATCAACACTAATTTATCATTATGTCAAATCAGATACTACACATTTTTAAAAAATCACTACTATTAGGATTACTACTTATGATCCTGTGATTTTCTTCCAGTATTTGAATACCTTCCATGCTTCCAAAAATAACCCTGATATCGCAAGCGTATCTTTGCTGACAACTTATGACATACCTTTCAACCGAAAACCTTTCCAAACACTACGCCGACAAACAGCTGTTTGAGGGTCTCTCATTTGGTATATCCAGGGGGGACAAAACGGCCTTGATTGCTGAAAATGGTACCGGCAAGACCACCCTCCTTAGGATACTGGCTGGTAAAGAGACCCCGGACGAGGGCAAGGTCATGATCCAGAATGAGATCAAGGTCGGCTACCTGGAGCAGGATCCACAGCTTGACGATGAGAAGACGATCCGTAGCTACATTGCAGAGAGCGACAACGCGATGGTGCGCCTGATCCAGAACTACCACGATGCAGCCGATGCCCAGGCGCAAGACTATAACGAAGAAACTCAAAAGGCGTTTGAAAAAGCGGCGGCAGAGATGGAAGCGGCAGAGGCGTGGGATTATGAGCAGCGTATGGAGCAGATCCTTGGCAAGCTAAACATTCATGACCTGGACCAGGATATTGCTACCCTCTCCGGCGGCCAGCAGAAACGGGTGGCGCTTGCATTTGCTATCCTTGGGGATCCCGATCTGTTGATTCTTGATGAGCCAACCAACCACCTTGATTTAGATATGATAGAGTGGCTTGAAGATTTCCTGATCCAGAGCAATATGACGCTCCTGATGGTGACCCATGACCGTTACTTCCTGGACCGCGTCTGTGATCACATCCTGGAGCTGGACGGCAATAAACTGTATCACCATAACGGCAATTACCAGTACTTCCTGGAGAAGCGTGCAGAAAGGCGTGAAATAGAGCGCAAAAAGACCCACAAGGCGAAGCAGCTCTACAAGCAGGAACTGGAGTGGATGCGTCGTTCTCCCAAGGCCCGTACCACCAAGTCGAAATCGCGCATAGATGATTTTCATGATATAAAGGAACAAGCCGATGATGGCCGGGTGGCACCGGAACTGCGACTACAGATGGATATGCAGCGGATGGGCGGTAAGATCCTTGAGTTGATTAACGTGTCAAAAAGCTATGGAGAGCAGGTAATCCTGGACAGTTACGACTACGATTTTGACAAGGGGGAACGAATTGGTGTCATTGGTGGTAACGGGGTGGGAAAGAGTACCTTTCTGAAGATCCTGACCGGTGAAGAAGGGATCGACTCCGGGAAGATACGGACCGGTGAGACGATAGCATTTGGTCATTATCGGCAGGAAGGCCTGGAATTTGATGAAGAGCAGCGCGTGATCGATGTTATACAAGAAGAGCGCAAGATTATTGAACTCGCCAACGGCAATAAGATTTCTGCCTCTCAGTTCCTGGAGCACTTTATGTTTACACCCGAGATGCAGTACACGCCGGTAGCAAAGCTGAGTGGCGGTGAAAAACGGAGACTGGCCCTGATGCTGGTACTCATCCAAAACCCCAACTTCCTTATCCTGGATGAACCTACCAATGACCTGGACCTTCTGACCCTCAACAAGCTAGAAGAGTTCCTTATGGGTTTTGAGGGCTGCCTTATCTTGGTTTCACACGACCGGTTCTTTATGGACAAGCTGGTAGAGCATTATCTCGTATTTGAGGGTGACGGGGAGATCAGGGATCACCACGGGAGCTACGAGGAATACCGAGAGCAGCGCCAGCAGGAAGAGCTGGCGCGGAAGAGAGCCGAACGCGAAGCCAAGAAAGAGCAAGGCACAAACGGCCAAAAAAGCCCTTCCTCTTCAACCAGTAGCCAAAAGTTGAGTTATAACGAGCAGCGGGAGTACAACAAGCTGGAGACCCTTATTGCAAAACTTGAAAAAGAGAAAGAAGAGCTGGAAACCCAGATCAGCAGCGGTGAGCTGGACCACCAGGAGTTGCAGGAGAAGTCCAATCGCTATAACGAGATCACCCAGGAGATTGAAGAACGAACCGAGCGCTGGTTTGAGCTGGCTGAGCGGGCGTCCTGATTCTTCAATTTAAAGCCCCCAATTACTGGCTAAAAGTTTGTAAAATGTCTGGCTAGCCGATACTAATTAGGGCATCCTCACGAAAGCTCAATGTTTTGTATACCAACAACTTAGGTAAGTAATACCCTCTCACAAGCTCATAAGCCTCTCAAGAATCTTGAGCAGTAAGGTCAAGAACCTTGAGCAGTAATGTTAAGAGTCTTGAGCAGTAATGACAAAACCTTTGAGCAGTAAGGGTAGCCCGTTTGTTCAAAAAAAGGCCGCATGCCGTTTAACTGACATGCGGCCGTTAACTATGTAATGGTCTGTACAAAGTACATCCTTACAGAATAATTTATATTGGCTGTTTTGGGTGGATCGGGTTGTTAGGGAGTGTTGGATTGTTGGTGCCCTGGTTGTTCTTTTTTTGCTCTTATTACTGTTAGGGGTGTTACTTTTTTTAGTGATAAAAAAAGTAACCCAAAAAGGTACTGTGTCTAAAGTCAAGCCCTACGATTGGGTTTTACCTAAACAATTTAAGCAGCTTGAGTAATTTGCTGGTAATGGAACTCCTCGTCATAGGACTGCCCAGATTTCCACAAGCTGTAGATTAACAGCAGGAGTTTGCGCATGACGGCGACCAGAGCAATCTTTTTATGATTGGGATGTCGCTCGACCAGTCGCTGATAGAACGCCCGCAGGGCCCGGTTGTGCCGGCTGGCCGCCAGGGCGGGCATATACAAGGCCCGCCGGATATGCACATTGCCCTGCTTGGAGATCTTAGTAGCTGCCTGCCGAGTGCCGGATTGCTCAAAAACGACGTCCAACCCGGCATAACTGGCCAGCTGATTACGGTTGGTGGTCAGGGCAAATCCGTTGGTCTCGGCGATCACCTGCAGCACAGTTCCTCGCCCCAACCCGGTGATTTTTCCTATGCGCCGGATCGGCTCTGCCAGCTGCTCCTGGGAGGACCACAGGGCCTCCAACTGCCGGTTGATCTGGGAAATATAGTCCTCAATTTGCCGGATATGGTCGGTCAGTCGCCGGAGGCTGCTTTCCGGATGGTTCCAGGCCCGCTGGGCGGCATGCCGTTGGTTTTTCAGCTGCGTGCGCTGTTTTTTTAGTTGCCCTCGCTCCCGCAGCAGCGCTTTGATCTGGCGTAGTAGCTGGCTGGGGGGCTGCCACCGGCGGGGCTGTCGCTCCAGCCCATAGCGGGCCAGCAGGCGGGCATCGATGGCATCCGTTTTGGATTTGATCGGCAAGCTTTTGGCGTAATTCTTGGCCCGCCGAGCAACCAACACACAAACGCGGAAGCCCTTTTGGTGCAAGAAATAGGCGAACTCTTCGTAATAGACCCCGGTGGCTTCCATGATGAACCATAGCTCGGACAATTCGGTGTGGGATTGCAGCCACTCCAGCAGATTGGCAAATCCCTGCTGGGTGTTCGGGAAGCTT
The DNA here is from genome assembly GCF_031569985.1 of Aliifodinibius sp. S!AR15-10. Lineage (NCBI taxonomy): Bacteria > Pseudomonadati > Balneolota > Balneolia > Balneolales > Balneolaceae > Fodinibius > Aliifodinibius sp. S!AR15-10. The sequence goes on from NZ_JAMQKA010000025.1 coordinate 49,877, forward strand.
CTGCAGGGCGTGTAGGCCAACTGATGGTCGGTCCTCCGCGTCCCTAATCGAACCTCCAGGGTTTCAGAAGACACGTCAATTCCGACGGACTGCTGTTGAATCTGATCAAAATTAATGGTATCCATAGGATAATAGTCACTTGTTATTCGCATTGGCTAGGCTATATGTTGAGGAAACGGCTTTTTGCTTGACTCACGGAAAAATACGAGCTCGACTGCAGGTCGGCTCTTTGTACTGGTTGAGTATAAAAGCCCGAGGAGAGGGAGCTTGAAGCTTTTTGACAGCCTCTTCGACAGGAAGGGCTTAATCACCGGCTGCTCTCCTACAGAATCCTCTGGGCGAACACCTCATGCAGCTGCATGAGGTGTTCGTGTTTATAACAACCTAAATTATTTAACCTTCCTCAATACACCATTAACATATGAATCACCGGCTCAGGTAAACTTGACCTGAAGGGCACTCCGTTCCGCTAAAAAAATCGCAGATTTTTTCTTAACGCTCCATTCCGTTTCCTTCCTGGCGGTCAGCTTTTCCAAGGCCGGGTGGGGCCTTTTGACCTTTCAACCTTGGACTTTAGGACATTCGGTCTTTTTGTTCAACAATTCAACATCTCAATAACTCAACAACTTTCAACCTTAAACCTTCTGACTTTCGACCTGCCCAAAATGGTTTCTTAACTCTTCGGCTCCGTTCTCTTTCCAGCGAAATTTACATTAGCGGAGGGGAGTTATGAATTATGAATTTAGAAGAAGATATGGCTAATAATCCAATCAACAGCTCAACGCCTCAACAACTCAACAGCTCAACGCCTCAACAACTCAACAGTTCAACACCTAAACACTTCAACAGGTTACTATTTCCAGTAGCTTATTTTGTATTGCGACTGCTGGCTCTGCAGGTCCGGCAGTTCGGAGTCGAACTCTCGCTCATAGATCACCTGGGCAGCCCCTGATGCCGAGAAATTCTCGGCCACCATCGCTCCTCTTACTTTAGCCGACCCAGTGAGTTCAATGTTGGCATTGGGAGCGTAAAAGGCGCGGGAAATGGTTTCAGCATCCCCCGAGATGGTAACATTGTCTCCGCCGGTAATAATGTTACCCTGGATGCCACCCGACCCTGTAATTTCAAGGTCAGCCTCCCTGGTGTAGATGCCCGAATTAAAATTGGTTGCCCCGGCAAAATCGAGTTCTTCCGTCCCCCTGTGATATACGAACGCCTTGTTTTGGTTACGATCGGCATTCAACGTGCTGCTCCCGTTGAAATTCAACTTATCCTCAACAAAAATCTCCAGCTTCCCGTCCCCCTCAACTTTAATATGGCCCTGCTGTATATCCATGTCCCCGACATGCAGGATGCGGTCCTGGTCACTGGTTTGGATTGTCAGGGTGGCATTACCGGTAATCTTTAGCTCCGGGATATACTGGCCTTCATAACTTGATGGCAGCATAGGAGGCGTTGCGGGCCAGGCGGAAACATGCATTGAGCTGGCAATGGAATTCTTGGGTGGAAAGTTGGGAAATTTTGGAAGTTCATAATTCGCTGGCGTGGGAAGGTTGGTAACACTCTTTCCCACGTTTCCATTTTGGAAATTAGCCTGGTTTACTACCGTAGACGGATCCCCGCCCGGACCGATGGCAAGGTTACTGTCTATGCTTGTAGACCATGAGAGATCCACCGCATTAGCCGTTGTTGCATTGGTTCCAGCATGCCCCGCTATACGAGAACTGCCCGTCAGATCCATACCCGAACCCGAAAATACGGCGAATGGCAGGTCGGGATTCCATTCAGATCCGCTGGTATTCATCTCCACTTCAACCTGGTAGGTTTGCTGGCCTACCCGGGCAACGGCGTTGACAATTAGCAGCGTATCTCCCTGGTTGTGGACGGCTACCCTGTATTCTCCCTTCATCTCATCCCAGGAAGCATAACTGTTCAGGGAGGGATGGGTAAAAGTTTGACCGGCCGGTGGCTGGAATGTCTGATCGTTGGAATCTCTTATTTTCTGTATGGCGACCAAGGCCGTGCTCTGAGCGATATTTTTAGCCTGGCTGCCATTATAGGACTCCACCAACTGCTGCTGGGCCGTATTGAGGTTGCTTTGCAGACCCGAACTATAGGCTATCAGGGCAAAGGTCATCGTCATTACAAGAATTACAGCGTATCTACCCATAGCAGATCAGTGTGTACTTAGAGTTGTGACATATGTTTATTCCTGAGGTAGATCGATTTCTCTGCCATTCCCTGGTATCGCTCACTGTTGTTGCCGACCTCTTGGTTGGGACGGCTTTCGGTAACCACTCGCACCTGCAGCATGATTTCGGAAGGCTCCAGCGTGAACTCTAAGTTGGATAGCTTGGCCGGATAGCTCGTGGTGTCATTTGGAGAGCCGTCAGCATACTCTGTGGCCACTTTCATGTCCCTTCCCTCTTGGTATATATGAACCGTATCCTGGTTGAACTTGGAATATCGGAGGTGCGGCCCACTGGCCTGTATCACATCTGTCAGGCCTCGCATTTCATGCTGCACAATATTAGCAGAAGTGTTAGCAAAATACTGCAGCTCATATGTGAGCCTGTTTTCTACGGTTGAGTCAACAATCAGGGAATTTGTGGTAATAATAATCCCCATAAGCATCGCCACAATGACGGGCGGAAGGACAATATCTATCGTAACGTTCATACCCTCTTAATCTATATTACTGATTGCGGCTTCGTACTGGGCCCGCTGCCGATATTCCGATCCATTTCGTCCATACACGGTGATTGTCCCCTTTTTGCCAACCACGTTGTGTTTCAGTTCCTGCTCAGTAATATGAATGGTTGCATAAAGCGTATCTCCCATCGTAGTGACCTTCTCCAGGCGGCGGTTGGGATCGGTAACGTCGTCATAGTCGCCATACACATCCTCTGCATTTTCATAGTTTGAGGCCTGTGAATAAAACTCATCGGCTAGCGACTCCCCGTAGTTAATGGCATTGATATATTTTTGCTGATCCAGGTTTTGCTCTACAGCCTGTACGTAATTTCTGTTCACATTGAGCGCAGTGATCATGAATAGCACGATTGCTGCCAACGTCAACAGCGTTTGCCCCGAAGCCATAATGTAAAGTGGTTATTACTATGCTAATTAGTGACGAGCGATTGGAAATAATGCCCAGAATGCGCTCTTGTACGCTCATCCTTACAGCATATTTATTGTGTCGATAATTCCAGCAAATCATAGGGTACAAAATAATTGGCAGAGTTCAAGAATCCGGCACAGACTTAATAACTTTTAAAAGTTAATTTTCCCTTTCTTTTATTGTCATTTAAATATTACTGCAGAAGTATGGTTCTGCCCCTATTAAAATTATAGACCATTTATGACACCTAATTTTCTAGTAAAGCCAACTCATTTCTGTTATTGAGCTATCTCATTGATCTCATATAAAAAAGGCAGCCCGTCGCAAGGCTGCCTTTTCCGATTCGTGATGTTATAATCACTTCTGTTATTACAGGTTCTGGTTAAGAACCAGGTCTTTAGATCGTGGCTGCTATCGCATTAGTCGAGGTCGAACCGATCCAGGTTCATCACCTTGTCCCATGCTGCCACAAAGTCCTTCACGAACTTTTCCTCAGCATCCTCAGATGCATAGACTTCAGCAAGGGCACGCAGTTCGGAGTTCGAACCGAAGATCAGGTCTGCACGAGTACCGGTCCACTTAACTTCGCCTGTCTCACGATCACTGCCAACGAACACATTCTGTTCATCGGTAGTGGCCTTCCAGGTTGTGCTCATATCGAGCATGTTGACAAAGAAGTCATTGGTTAATGCTCCCGGTCGATCAGTGAAGACCCCATGATCGGACTCATCGTAGTTGGTGTCGAGCACACGCATGCCCCCGAGCAACACTGTCATCTCCGGTGGCGTTAGCGTCAACAACTGCGATTTATCAATCAGCAGTTCTTCTGCCGTAGCATTGCGGTTGGTATCGTAGTAGTTACGGAATCCGTCCGCATCCGGCTTCAGCCATTCGAATGATTCGACATCCGTTTGTTCTTCCGTGGCGTCGCTTCGCCCCGGTGTAAATGGTACGGTCACATCATGACCAGCTTTCTCCGCCGCTTTTTCAATGGCCGCACATCCACCCAGAACGATAAGGTCTGCCAGGGAAACCTTCTTATCACCTGACTGGGTGTTGTTGAAGGCTTCCTGGATATCTTCCAGTGTCTCTAGTACCTTCGCAAGTTGATCCGGATTGTTGACTTCCCAATCTTTTTGCGGTGCCAGGCGCACCCGGGCTCCGTTTGCGCCGCCTCGCTTATCGGATCCACGGAATGTTGATGCAGATGCCCAGGCAGTAGATACGAGCTCAGATACCTTCAGGTCTGAATTAAGGATCTGACCTTTTAATTCAGCAATGTCCTCATCATTAATCAATTCATGGTCAACCTCCGGAATGGGGTCTTGCCAGATCAGGTCTTCCTCGGGAACTTCCGGACCAAGATAACGCGCTTTAGGTCCCATATCCCGGTGAACGAGCTTAAACCATGCTCGTGCAAAGGCATCAGCAAATTCATCCGGGTTCTCATAGAAATGACGTGAAATTTTCTCGTATTCAGGATCCACTTTTAGCGCGAGGTCCGTGGTAAGCATCATGGGAGCGTTCTTCTTATCAGGATCGTGCGCGTCAGGTACTGTTTCCTGGGCCGCCTCGTCCTTTGGAGTCCACTGATACTTTCCGGCCGGGCTCTTGGTCAGCTCCCATTCATAGTTGAACAGATTTTCGAAGAAGCCCATATCCCACTCAATCGGGCTATTGGTCCATGCCCCCTCAAGGCCACTCGTGATTGTGTCTGGACCTTTACCACTGCCATACTCATTTGCCCAGCCCAAGCCCTGCTGTTCAATGGGGGCTGCTTCGGGATCGGGGCCGTTGTGCTCTTCAGGAGCCGCACCATGGACTTTCCCGAATGTGTGCCCACCGGCGATAAGCGCAACCGTCTCATAATCATTCATCGCCATACGCTTGAAAGACTGTCGAATGAAGCTGGCTGCCTTTTCTGGATCGGGCTCTCCATTTGGGCCTTCCGGATTTACGTATATGAGTCCCATGTGATCGGCAGCAAGGCGGCCCTCGAGATTCCCTTCGTCGTCATGGCGTTCATCTCCCAGCCATTCATGCTCAGGCCCCCAGTTGATATCATCCTCGGGTTCCCAGACATCTTCACGTCCACCTCCAAATCCGAAAGTCTCGAAGCCCATCGATTCCAGGGCGCAGTTACCAGCAAGGATCATCAGGTCGCCCCAAGAGAGTTTCCGCCCGTACTTCTGCTTGATTGGCCAAAGCAGGCGGCGGGCTTTGTCGAGGCTCACATTGTCGGGCCAGCTGTTAACGGGAGCAAAACGCTGGTTGCCGGTACCTCCCCCGCCGCGACCATCAGCAACGCGGTAGGTTCCAGCACTATGCCACGCCATACGGATGAAGAGTCCTCCATAATGGCCCCAGTCTGCCGGCCACCAGTCCTGGGAGTCGGTCATCAGATCATAGAGATCTTGCTTTACGGCATCCAGATCCAATTTCTCAAACTCTTCAGCATAGTCGAAATCCTCGTCCATGGGATTGGACAGAGAAGCATGCTGGCGAAGAATATCCAGATTTAGCTTATTCGGCCACCAGTCACGATTTTTCGTGCCGCCACCGGCCGTTTGCCTAGTTGCACCGTTGTGAAACGGACACTTACTTATATCATTCGTACTGTTAGATGTAGTCTCACTTTTTTCTTTTTCCATGCGACAACTGATTTATGGTTCTCTGTTCAATGGGTTAATTTTTTTCACGCCTTATTATTATGAATAAATCTCTGATAGACTAATAGATATTTATTATGACCTTTATTTGGCGTGGTTATAACATCAAGCAGGAGCGATTTCAGGCATTATAAAAGTCCACAGGCTGCTGGCTATGTTAACAGGTTTAGGTACTATCTCGCGTGTAAGAACCAGGGCCCTCGCACTGTCCTGTGCGTTTTGTTTTCTAGCTGTTAACTACTAAACTGGAATTGATTTAAATTCGTTTTCACGTCTGCTGTACAGAAAGTTTACAGGGTAAAAAAAATCAAGTCTCATTTTATGACTGTTTTTTTATTTGTTTCTGGGCTGGCTCTACTAATCATTGGAGCGGAAGCATTGGTACGGGGTGCGACAAAAATAGCATCTGGTCTTGGGATATCACCGCTGATTATCGGTTTGACAATCGTAGCATTTGGTACAAGCTCGCCAGAATTGGCAGTTAGTATTAAAGCAGGTGTTTCAGGACAAGCTGATATTGCTGTGGGTAACGTAGTGGGGAGCAACATCTTCAATGTGCTTTTCATTTTAGGCCTGTCAGCTCTTATTGTACCTCTTTATGTTTCACAGCAATTGATTAAACTGGATGTCCCTTTGATGATTGGTTTGTCTTTGGTGACGCTGCTCATCGCACTGGATCAACACATTAGCCGTATTGATGGCTTACTTCTTGTAACCGGCTTGATCGTCTACATACTCGTGTTGGTTTATATGGGTATTCGAAATGTAAACGATACAGACAAACCTGATAAGAACACAATTACTGAAAATAATTCCACCAGAATAGGCAATTGGCCTCTGAATGTCATATTGGTAGTTGGGGGACTTACATTATTAGTTATTGGATCGCGATGGTTTGTAAATAGTGCAGTAACCATCGCTAATTATTTTGGTATTAGTGAAGTGATAATTGGCTTGACTATTGTAGCTGCCGGTACCTCAATGCCTGAAGTAGTGACATCTATTGTAGCAGCAATTCGAAATGAACGTGATATTGCAGTAGGCAACGTAGTTGGCAGTAACATATTTAATATCATGGGCGTGCTTGGGATATCCAGTATAGTGGCTCCTGCAGGTATAGATGTTACTGAAGCCATAATCGGTTTCGATATCCCGATAATGACTGCTGTAGCGGTTGCTTGCTTGCCAATATTTTTTTCAGGAGGAAAAATAAGCAGATGGGAAGGCGGATTATTCCTGGGATATTATGTAGCATATACTCTTTACCTTGTCCTGGATGCAACTGGGCATGATTCCTTGCCCCTGTTTAATGATATCATGTTCTATTTCGTTATTCCATTAACTGTGATTACAATTATTATCATTGCCATTCGTGAACTAAGACCTGAGGATAAATCATAAGCCTAACAACGAATTATTGAACTTAGTGTATACCGGACTGGCTCTGATTGAGTTAAGTTTAATTGCGGAGATAAAATTTATCTCTATGTCCACTACATGGAAAAGTCTAATAACAGAGCTCCGCAACCTTCAATTTGAGTTTATTGAAGTGGCTCAGCAACTGGAGCAATCCAAGAGAGAAAAGCCGGGAGTTTGCGGTTCCTGGTCTCCCAAACAAGTTATTGCTCATATTACCGGGTGGGACAAGGAGGTCATCCGACAATTTGAGCTTTTCCGTGATGGCCTCGAAAAAGCGATTGAACACGATATTGATGAGTTTAATAAAAATTCTGTAGAGGATCGCAATCATCTGAGCTGGGATGAAACGATAACAGAGCTACAACAGGCTCACAAGCTATTCTATGAAATGGCAAAATCGATTTCGTCAGGGGAACGTTCTAAAAATGAAGACTACAGGGAATGGATAGAGGTACAAATCGATCATTACAAGCATCACACCGAACAGCTTGAACAGTGGGTGTAAAGTGCTACCGGTCATCTCTCCACAAAAAAAGGTCCCGGTGTTTAAACCAGGACCTTCTATTTTAATAACCTTCTTTAGATAACAGCTTCTTATGAAGCCTCTGGTGCTGCATTCGGTGCTGCTTCCTGTGCGGCCATTTCATCTACTGTTTTGATATCGGCCTTTTTCTGCCAGATATAGAAGACCGTAAACAGCACAACCAGGATTGCCGGGAAGATAGCTACTTTGGCCAATGTGGCCTGTCCGGCAGCCAGTTCCAGTTCAGATCCCGTTAATCCCATTTCGGCATAAGTGTTTCGGGCAGTATCAATCCAGCTACCGATGATAGGTTGAAAGATGGAGGTTGAGAACATTCCAACGCCCCCAAGCAGTGAAAGCCCCAAAGCACCGGTTTTGGGTGCTCTTTTGGCAGCAGTACCCAACATAACCGGCCAGAAATAGCAGATGCCGATAGCAAAAATGATTGCTGCCACATACGCCATTACACCGGTAGAAACACTAAACAGGTAAATCCCAATCGTTGCAAAGATGGAACCGCCCAAGAGAACGCCGGGTTGTCCAAGTGTTGCGACAACGGGTCCTGCAAAAAAGCGACCCACGGCCATTAAGCCTGTTACAAGCGCCAGAATAATCATTGGGCTGGCACCACTTTGGGACAGAACAATGCTTGTCCACTGCTGAGGCCCGAACTCTGAAATAGCGGTTAAGGCAAAGCAGAAGAAAAGGAAAAGGAAAACAGGACTTCCAAGGGCCTTGACATTTTCCTTGAGAGATTTCATTTCTTCCAGTTTAGGCTCTGGGAACTTTTGCCCGTAGAACAGGATTGCGTAGGTGATCGTCGGAATTACGATAATCCACATCTGGGCTTCCCATCCAAGGCCAAAGTCTGTCATGAACTTTGAGATAAGACTACCTAACACAATTCCTCCCGGAAACCACATGTGGAATCGGTTCAACATTTTATCGATCATATTACCCTCATATGCGTCAGCAATCATAGGATTACAGGCAGCTTCGGTACAGCCGTTACCCAAGCCGATAAGCAGGGTTGAGATCAATAGTGTGGCATAGCCACCGGCATAAATCGTCATGATGATACCCACTATATGGACGAAGAATGCAAACTGCATAATTCTCTTTGGACCGATGGAATTATAGAAAATACCACCGAGCACCATTGAGATCGGAAACCCGAGGAACCACATAGAATTAATAAAGCCAAGCTGCTCAGCCGATAACCCAAACTGGTCCCCCAGTTGTGGAAGTATACCCGCACGAATGGCGAAGGTAAAAGCCGTGGTAATTAATGCAAAGCAGCTTCCTAGAAAAAGTACTCGCTTGTTTACTTGTTTGCTCATATTATTAGTTTTATTCAAAATTATTGTCCCAGTTATATTACTTATCCCAGTTGAAAAGAGGTTGTATCCCCAGAATAAATCCCTTTTAAAAATTTTAGGAGGACAAGTGAATATAAAATCTAAAATAGAAAAGTCATCAAAAATTCCAACTTTTATTAAACCCGAATTTATTTCTTTACCTCTTTTAATGTTATGGGATGCTTCGATAAAATGTTTAGATACGGATCGGATTTTAAACCTTATCTCTGCAACGTTAAATCCAAGCTGCAATCCCCTTCCGAAAAAGCCCTTTGCAAAAGTAGCTTTTGTGTAAAAATGATTGACTAGGTGCCTCCCATTTGCTAAAGTAACGCGTTGAGGGGTTAGAAAAGCCTTTCAGTCATTCTGATCATGATTCAGATAACTGAGTAGTTCTATCGTAGCTACATCTTGATCCCTCAATCCGTTAGAGTATTACAAATTTATTGACTCCACCACTCAATATTTCATGGACACAAAACTTGTAGAACAGCTTAAAAATACGCTTGATCTGAAACCCCTCCCGGAAGAAGGCGGATATTACACGGAAACCTACCGGTCAGAGGATATACTTTCCCAAGACGTTTTGCCTGGCAAGTATAACAGCTCCAGGGTCCTTTCCACTGCCATATTTTACCTATTGACGCCTGACAGCCACTCTTCTCTCCATAAGCTGCCTGGTGATGAGGTTTATCACTTTTACCTTGGGGACCCGGTCGAACTGCTACAACTACACCCGAACGGATCTGCAGAGCTGACCATATTGGGACAGGATTTTTTTGATGGGATGAAGCTACAGGCGGTCGTACCAGGGGGAACCTGGCAGGGAGCACGGCTCAAAGATGGAGGTACCTATGCCCTGCTGGGAACAACCATGGCACCGGGATTCGACTTCCAGGATTTTGAAGCCGGCCATGCCGCAAAACTTGCAGAGATATATCCCCAATATGCTGACCTTATTTCCAGCCTTTCATAAACTGAAATCCTGTGACTATCAATTATGTCAGCCATTGATACCTATTTGCAGAAGATTCCTAAAAAGCATCATGAGTCCGTCAAAAAACTGCACTCCCTGATTACAGGCTCGTTCCCTACGCTGCAGTGCAGCCTAAAATGGGGCAAGCTGACCTATCACACCGACCGTAATATCTGTTCAATTGTATCTCATGCCAATCATATTAACCTTCAGCTGTGGGATGGAGCACTTCTGGACGATCCGAAATCTCTATTGGAGGGAACTGGTAAAAGCATGCGTCACATAAAAATAAGAGGATCAGAAGATATCAACTTTAACCATATGGTTCCCCTCCTGAAACAGGCGATTACTGAGAACAATTCTTAACAACTGGATATTTCAATGTTCTCGGATTTTTGGTTATTCTAGGTCTAACTGCTTGTTAATCAAATACTAACAAAAACTATTGGAATCCATGTCAAAGACAAGACGCTCTTTAATACGCAATGTTGTAGGCACAGTGGTGATAGCGGCAATCTTGATCTCCTGCGGTGGAGGTGATGGACAGGAATCGTCGGAAGCGGGTGGACAGGCATCAACCATCCAAGATACAACTAATGTTGTAGCAAGTGTAACAGGGCTCTCAGGCCCCGAATCGGTTCGTTATGACCCGGATCAGGATGTTTATTTTGTAGCCAATTTTAACGGTTCGAATTCAGACAGGGATGCCAACGGTTTTATCAGCAAAATAGCTTCTGATGGAACCATACAGGAGTTGCAGTTTATGACCGGCACAGAGGAGGCTCCGATGCATGTTCCGAGAGGAATGTATATAACAGGTGATACACTGTGGGCTGTCGATACCGATGGTGTGCACGGCTTCAATAGGATGACAGGTGAGCAGGTCACTTTTGTTGACTTCACCTCTTTTGAGATCGGCTTCCTGAACGACGTGGTACAAGGACCGGACGGAGCGTTATATGTAACTGATACTTTTCAGCCTCGACTCTACAAAATTACCAATTCCATTCCAACGATCGTACAAGACTCCCTGCCTTATTCTCCCAACGGCATTACAATCAGCGAGAATGGCCAACACTTGATTTTGTGTCCATGGAACGGTGTGCAGACCTTCCGTGGCTGGTTCCCGGCCGATTCCACCCTTAAGGAGCTGAAAACATACTCTACTGGTGGCAATTTTGATGGTGTCGAGATCGTCAACGGCAACTGGGTAGTATCAAGCCAGATGGACTCCACTATTAAGTGGGGGGATGAAACGATCATACGTACACCTGGTCGACCGGCTGACATTGGCATCGACACGCAGCGTAATCACGTAGCGGTCCCATATATTGATCTTGATCGCGTCGACATCTGGGCTTTACCTAGCGAGTAGTAATCAACCAGAGATATCAATAATATTACAGGGGAATGTCGTCTATTATGATGGCGTTCCCCGTTTTTTTTTGAATGAATTTCTCCCTCCTATCTGTTATGATTGGTAACTAAAATAAAATCAAAGAAGAGGACAATGAATCTGGCAAAATCAAGCAAAATTGATGAACACCTGGTCAATATCATTCATGAGGGAACACAACAGCACAGATCCAGTTTTGACCTGTCGGTGGCTGAAATTCACTCCTTTGCTTCGCCCGGTTCACTGGATTTTGGCGGCAGTGAATTTGAATCCGCCACTACCATGCCTGTAAAACCCAAGAAACGGAACCAAGGAGATGATTATGGCTGGTGGAACCTGGAAGAAGGACATTACAAAGCCATTTTTAATGAACAGATAACTGACAACGAGGATATCCTGGTCATCATTTCTCCTCACCGACATGCTAGTGAAGCTGGTATTATTGCAGGAACGAATGTAATTACAGGAGAAACCGACACCGGTAAACTGGCGTTAAATTTTAGAGTGCCTTCAGTAGGTTGTAAAATTAAAGAAAACGCCCGTTTTGCTACGCTGCATATCATGGAGGTATGACCCCGGAATTACACTGGATTTGTACGGTTTAAGGAGCCTCCAGGACCGGCTTTAATTTGATATATCAGTTAACTGAAGAACATTAAACCAATAACATCATGGCATACGGAGAACATTGGGAATGGCGGGGATTCGGTGGTATTAGCCCGCGATTTGCAAAAGCATACCTGTTGCTGCCCGGATTTTATGACACTCACACCGTGGTAGACCGGTACGTATGGATACCGGGACTAGATGTCAACGCCAAGTTTCGCAAAGGAGAAGAAAGTGGGTTCAAATTTAAACGGTTGAAGCAACAGCAAGGCAACTTTGAAGTGTGGCTCGAGGATGAAGACGAGCTGTACGAGTTTCCCCTTGAACCTGAAGCCTGGGGCGCTCTGGGACAGATGTTACAGGATGTAGATATAGAACTGCCCTCCTATCCTGCTACTCCGCCGGATCGTGAAGACACCGCCCGGATCCTGGAAGATGTCGGATGCAAGATTATTTCGGTGACCAAGGAGCGGGAGACACGAAAGCTGGAAAACACCGATGGCACGGTATTGGTTGAGTGGGCCTCAATAAAATCACCCCAGCCCTGCACATCAATTGGCCTTGAAACCTACTCTGATGAATCGGATGTTGACCTTTCTAACGAGCAGTCGTTGCACCTTATCAAAGAAGCCCTTGACTACCTTGATATTCAAAACCAGCCTCTCCTCCCTATGAACTATTTGGATGCTGTAAAACAATGGGCCAGAGAAAATAAGATTTAAGCGTTCTGTTTACTACCTTACGGGCAGGTACTCATTTATAAATCTTAATGCGTTGAGTGTTAGTATTACTTCTGATTCGAGGAAGGAACGGAATTATGTGTTTTATGCACATCCATATCATGGGAATTATTCCCGCGAAAATGGTAAGGGCACTCCGTTCAGCTTCGTACTCCTTACCACTCAACAGATCAGTCTCATTAACAAACTATGGCAAACCAGCTTAGCAGCATGAAGAAACAACTGGGATTCGGCGTACTTTTTCTACTGTTTATAATCCTGTTATCCTTCTCAGACTGGATTATGGAATGGATCTGGCTCGATAACCTCGGTTATGAGCAGGTTTTTATGACTATTAAAACCACTCAGATCCTTTTGCTGGCGGGTGCCCTGCTTGTGGCGCTGCTTTATGTGCTACCCAATATGCACTTTCTTGCCAAACAGTTTCCCAGCTTTAGTTTTGGGAATTCCCCACTGGGTCAGCTTGACCTAAGCCGTTTCAATGAAAGTCAATTTCGGAAGGTGCTGTTTGGTATAGGGACACTAATAAGTCTCTTCTTTGCCTTTGCTTTTTTCATGCGCTGGGATACCTATTTCCGTTTCCACTGGAATGAAACCTTTAACCAAGTGGACCCCGTCTTTGGAAATGACCTGGGATTCTACCTGTTCAGGCTGCCATTTATAGAGATCATACAAAACAGTATGATTGTGTTGGTCTTCTTTATCACCTTCCTGTTGCTGCTGGTCTATATCTATTCCGGGGCTCTCAGCATACAGGGCAAATCCGGAATTATGGCCCGTTCCGGCATCACCAAGCACCTCAGTCTGAACGTCGGCTTCTGGCTGCTGCTTCTCTCATGGGGCTACTACCTGGAGCGGTACCGGCTGCTCTACAGCGAGAGTGGAGTCGTCTACGGTGCCAGCTACACCGATATCTACGTGCAACTGCCAGTATTGTGGATACTCTGTTTCGCCACTCTCCTGCTGGCGCTTATAGCATTCTTCCAAATTTATAAACGGCAGTTCCGCCTGCTGATGATCGGAGGCGTTGTCACGGTGGGTATCGGCATACTGGGATTGGGAGTGCTCCCGGCAGCAGTCCAGAAATTTATCGTAGAGCCCAATGAGCTGGAGCTTGAGACACCCTATATGGAAAACAATATCGAGCAGACCCGCCAGGCCTATGATCTTGATTCCATCACCGAAAGAAACTATGACGCCGGTGGCTCCCTGACCTGGGAGAAGCTCCAGGATAATCAAGCCACGCTGGATAATATCCGCCTCTGGGATCCCAGACTGCTGATCCAGACCTACCGTCAGCTGCAGGAAATCAGGCTTTATTACCAATTTTTCAATGTGGATGTCGACCGTTATCACACCAATGAGGGGTACCTCCAGATGATGCTCTCGGCCCGTGAGCTCTCCAATGACCTCCCGGAACAAGCCGACACCTGGGTGAACCGCCACCTGCAGTATACCCACGGCTATGGACTGGTGATGAGCCCCGTGGCGCAGGAAGGCCAGCAGGGCGATCCCCGCCTGGTGATCAAGGACCTCCCTCCGGTCTCTGAACTCAATCTCGAAGTAACCCAGCCCTCCATCTATTACGGCGAAAACGATCCGGGTTATAAAATCGTCAATACCGACGTGCAGGAGTTGGACTACCCCAAGGGTGACGAGAATGTGTACACCAGCTACGATGGTGAGGGAGGCGTCTCGATCGACAATTTCTTTGAGAAGTTGTTGTATGCCTACCAGTTCGGTGACATGAATATGTTGCTTACCGACTACATCCGTGATGGTAGTAAAATACAGTTCTGGCGAGGCGTCCAGGAACGGGTCCGGAGAATAGCTCCCTTCCTACGGTTTGAAGACGATCCCTACCTGGTGCTGAGTGACGGTAAGCTCTACTGGATGCAGGATGCCTATACGACCTCCAAAGATTATCCCTACTCGGAGACGTCAATAAGTGGCATCAACTATATCCGCAATTCTGTAAAGGTCGTGGTCGATGCCTACAACGGCTCAGTGGACTTTTACGCTGTGGATGAAGATGATCCGGTGCTGAAAGTGTATCGTGATATCTTTCCCGATATGTTCAAAACGCTTGACGAGATGCCGGAAGGGTTTAAAGATCATGTCCGTTATCCCAAAACCCTCTTTGAGATCCAGATGGAGATGTACAACACCTATCACATGACGAACCCTCAGGTGTTTTACAACAACGAAGACCTTTGGACACGCCCCAATGAGAAATACGGTGGAGAGCAGTTAAAAATGGAGCCCTATCCACTGCTGACGAAGCTCCCCGGGGAAGAGGAACTTCAGTACGTGACCATAAGCCCGCTTACGCCGAATAACCGTGACAACATGATCGCCTGGATGGTCGCACGGTCCGACTTCCCGTACTATGGACAAGTAGAGGTATTCAAGCTACCGAAAGAGCGGCTGATTCTGGGGCCGGCACAGATTGAGGCCAAGATTGACCAAGACACCGACATATCACGCCAGCTCTCTCTTTGGGACCAGCGTGGCTCGCAGGTGATACGCGGTAACCTGATGGTGCTCCCTATTGAAGACGCATTCCTCTATGTCGAACCGGTCTTCCTTATTGCCGATGACCTCGATATTCCTCAACTACAGCGTGTTATTGCCACGACGGGTGAGCGGGTAGTGATGGAGCCGACGCTTGATATGGCCCTGGAGCAGCTCTTTGGCAAGAGCCCGCCTACCCCAGTAACCCCGCAACCCATCGCCGCACAGGCCGACACCACCACCATGTCGACGGCACAGGTTATCCCGGCTTCTACCCAGGAATTCAATGAAGTGCAGAAGTTATGGGAAGAAGCCCAGCAGGCTCTAAATAACGGTAATTGGCAACAGTGGGGCGAAAAGATGGACCAAATCAAAGAGTTGCTCGGACAGAACTGAGAGTCTTGAAGGTTGAAAGTCCAATATCAAAAAGTCGAAGGTCGGTGTGGCTGAAAATGTTGAAAGGTTGATCAATGCAACCTTCAGTTTACCAGAGAGGTATGGGCAAAGGCGATGTCCCGTTCTGCGAAATCGGCCAACGCTTCCATATCATCCTGCAAAAATTGACGAACACGCCGTTCATCATCGGGATTTATCGTCGGCTTTTTGACTTTCGTTCGTGTCATCCTTTTTATCGGGTTCTTAACAGCATCCGGAACCAGCCCTTTCAACATCTTTATACCCGGGCTCTCCAGGATATACCAGCTTAGTCGACTTTTTTTAAGCTTGGCGCTTGTTTGGTGTTGTACGGAATCATATGCTGGATTATAATAGGAAGCATCCACGCCAATAAATTCAAATATATATTGCAGGGTTTCCCGCCGTTGATCCTTAAGCTCATACGAAGGGACCACCAGGATCTGATCTTTATCATAGTAGCCCAGGTAGTGCTCCAGTTGCCAATAATAACGACTGCACAAAACGTAATGATTGTCCTCCAGCTCTTCTAACGCCTCAGTAAGGCTTCTCGCTTCGCGACCTTCACTATAATTATGTGTGTAGTGAGAAATGATTCGCTCCACAGGGTCCCTCACCAGGTAGATCAGCTTTATATCGGGCAAGAGTGCATGCATCCGCCCAGGGACATTTTCAAAATAGTGCGCTTTAGAATAGTTAGGGGAAGCCTCTCCATGGATCTTCCCCTCCTCTGTAAATTGATCAGAATACCACTCCGGGCCCTTATCAAAATTGTTTTCAGCCACAAAATAGTCCAGCTCTTTAACATCTGACATCTCTACCTCAGGATGCCTATTCAAATAATGATAAAGACTGGAGGTGCCGCATTTCATTGCACCTATTATGATAAAGTTGGGATACAAGTTATTTTAAATGTAGTTAAACTAGTATTTCAACCAGAAAATTTCCGCTTACTACAAGATTCCATGGAATTAATACTTAACATTATTCTTAGAGGGAAATCATTTATTAATTGTTCCTGAGACGGAACATTATGTGAAATTACCGGTACTTTTCAATAAGAGTTTCTGGTAATCGGGTTATAACAATCTTATTCACCTTAAAAGTCTAACGTCCTGGATAACTCAAGCGACCATAAAAATTCTGATCAAGATGACAGGGGTAGCGGGGAGCAGTTGTATCGACTCGTCCCTGTAGAAGAGAGCAAGAGATACGATTTTAGCACTATAAGTTTATTTGACCTATTTCGTTATTATTTGGAAGAACGGCGCATCTTTTACTGGTGTATAGGCCTGTTCTTGGCAATCGGGCTTTTCTTTGCCTTTACAAGTCCCGTGGAATATGAAACAAGGGCCACCATTATTCCTGAGTATGATATGCAGGATAAAGTAAATCAGCTTGTAGAACGGTATGGCCTTATTTTTGGGCTGACAGAAGGGTTAAGCGGGAATGAAGCCCCACCCACTTTTCTATTACGACTTTATCCCTACATGGTGGAAAGCGTCCGGTTTAAACAGCAACTAATTCGTCGCCCATTTGACTACAGTGAGGTCGATTCGAGTATCACGCTCTATGATTACTTTACGGATTTCGATCGTCCTTCCGTTTTTGAAACAATCCACCGCTATACCCTTGGGCTCCCGGAGTTGTTAAGTCAGTCTGACGAATCCCGATCCAGGTTCGAGTCTGTGCCTATTTATACGACCCGTGATTCTCTTAATGATACAACTGTTGTCACCCGCTTCCCGATTCTGGATATCCCCGCCCATGAACAAAGTGTCATCAATAAAGTGAATAACCGGGTCAATGCAAGCTATGAACGACAAACAGGCATCATAACAATAAGGGCTAAAATGCCCACACCTGAGCTAGCTGCTACCGCAGTACAGCTTACTCTCCAAGAACTATACGAACAAGCCAGTGCCTATAAAACAGAAAAGGGGCGATTGTACATGGATTTTTTGAATCGACAGCTTGACCTGGCCGGCCAAAGCCTAAAAGATGCCAGAGAGGCGCTTATGGAATTCAATCAAACTGAAAACCAACCCTTGAATGAAAGAATGCGATTGCAAAGCAATTATGAGGAGAGCCTTGATCGCTACAATACCGTCCTCAGGCAGCGCAACCGTCTGGAATCAAACATCCAGGAACAACTGCCTCCGTTCCGTATTCTAGACGACATCACCATTCCCGGTACAAAAAGCGAGCCGAATCGAAAACTAATCATAATACTCAGTTTGCTTACGGGGTTCTTCATGGCCTTGGGCTGGACAACAGTCGTTTTCCTGAAGTCTAAGCTTTCACAAAATTCAACATAAACCGTTAACGGTTGTTATCTGACCAATGCGTAATTTCCTGATAAACTTTCAACTCTGCCTAATACCGTTAAGGTTTACGGTTTATGAACAGTAATGACCTCAAGAAAAAATCACTTTCATCGGTCAAGCTCCTCGCGGTGCCTCTGGGACTCAAGTACCTGATCAAGTTTGCCCAGACCCCGGTATTGGCCATTTTTCTATCGCCGGCAGATTTTGGAATTTGGGGGCTGGTAAATGTTTTGATTACAGCACTGGAGAGCCTGACCGAGGTGGGAATACAAAAACTGTTGATCCAGAGAAAAACAGTAGAGAAGGGGTTTATCAAATCAGTATGGGGATTTATGATCCTGCGCGGCCTCTTCATTACTGCCACCGCACTGTTGATAGTCCCCTATTACGCCTCGTTCGTAAACTCCGCAGACAGCCAGTTTATCTTTACACTCGCCATCGTCGTGCCAACAATACAGTCGTTAACTACGCCCGCACTCTACCTGGCGGAACGGGACATCGAATTCAAAAATATTGCCCGGTTCGATGCACTGGAGCAGATCATCTTCTTCATTATCGTGGTTGTATTGGCTTTTATCTACCGCAGTGTGCTGGCCATGGTCGCGGCCCTTCTCATTGTAGAGGGCATCAAGGTGCTGATGAGCTACCGGTTTTTTGGCATACCGGCCAAACCACGATTGCCCGAATGGAAATACGTGAAAGAGATATTCTCTCACGGCAAACATTTTTTCCTTATCTCACTCGGAACGTTTATTACCATTCAATTAGACAATTTGACGGTTGGCAAGCTCCTTGGCAGCGATATTCTCGGTTATTATGTAATTGCTTATACACTGATCAATGTAGTCATAACCGTCATCCGAAAATTATTTGGCCGGGTGCTGTTCCCGTTTTACACAAAGCTTGTTGAGGGCGATAAACAGGCACACAAGAAGATAAACAGGATCCTGGAGGATCAATTCCTGCTGTTGTGTATCTTGTTTGGTCTCATGTTCATCATGGCCCCACCACTGATAGAGCTGTTATTTGATGAGCGGTGGGTCCAGGCCATCCCGATCATTCAGATACTCACACTGACCGGGCTCCTGCGCGGAATGGGCAACCTTGTGGTACCGATGTTCCTGGCCGAAAAGAAACAAAATATCCTGGCTGCGGGTAGAATGATAGAGGTAATAACGTTTTTACCGTTTATTTACTTCCTGACAATCCAGTATGATGCGATTGGAACCGCTTTTGGCGTGGGAATTATATTCCTGGTTGCAATGATCTATCGAATAGTTATGGCACATCGGTTATTTGATCTCGAAGTGTTCAAAAGTAGTACCATGCTTTTCATCGCAGCATTTGTACTGTTAATTTGTTTCGCTTTTATCACTTTAATTTACTTTGAGTCATATTACTATCTTATTGAATTCATTGGGATTCCATTATTGATAGCCTCTGTGTTAATACACTTTTATCGGAAGGGAAAAACTGTAAACTACTTTTTAAAAGAATATTTCCAATATGCTTAAGGAAATCGCACGCTATTTTGCAAGACGTATCGGGGCTTTCTTCTACAAGCTTGTAGAGCAGGGAGAGAAACATGTAATTGCAAAAGAGAACCGCAAGCTTATCCAGAGCTCCAAAAATTGTAGTCCCGACCTCCGTATAAACGGTAGAGTTAAAAAGTTCTCCGGGTTTGAAAATGCTGTGATTGAGAAAAATGTTCATATAGGAGACAATGTTCATATTCGGGCAGAAGGTGGACTCTTTATTGGAGAAAACACCCATATCAGCCGAAATTTTGTATGCTATACCATGAATCACGACTACGAGGGAAAGCGCCTGCCGATCGATGATAATGATGTGCACAAACCCGTCCACATCGGCAAGAATGTATGGATCGGGATGAACGTGGTTGTTGCACCGGGCACCACCATTGAAGATGGCGTCATCGTGGGAGCGGGATGCACAGTAGCCGGACACGTCCCCGCCCTTTCGATTATTGGTAATCCCAAATATCGAACCCTGAAAATGCGTGATGAAGAGCACTACAACCGGCTTGAAAGAGAAGAAAAATATGGCGGAATCAGTGGCAGACCAGTTGAAGATTAGGTAATCTTTCACATGAGCTTTAAAGAGAAAATACTTCGGATCCTGAGGAGACTATTTTATGGCTGGCACCGCAAAGCAGAAAAACGGTACCGGCAACTGAACCGGGCGTTACTGCGCTCCCTCTCCGGGGAGACCGACCCCATCGCCTCTGCCCCGCTGGTTACCAATCGGAGAACAAGTGAAGAATGGCGGTCACTGAGTCCCCTTTGGGTACTTTCCACCGGCCGGACGGGGACAAACACGCTTACCGAGCTCTTCCGACTGTCTCCCAAAATAGACGCCTACCATGAGCCGAGTCCCGAGTTATTTCAACTTTCCCACGACTATTTCATGGAAAATATAAATGATAAGCAGGCTCTGTTAGCCTTGATGTATGCCCGGGATGAATGGGTGTTTCGAAGTTTTCGTGACGGCTATATTTATGTAGAAACAAATAACCGGGTCACCTACCTGTCAGATCTGCTGCAAAAACTCTTCCCAAAAAGTAAATTTCTCTACCTTCACCGGAATCCCTATGATTTTATCCGCTCGGGAATGCGAAGAAGATATTATGAGGAACACCTAAGGGATGCAGATCGAATTACACCAATGTCGGGAGACGAATTCTATGACGAATGGCAGTCATTCTCAACAATTGAGAAGGTAGCCTGGAACTGGAGAACAGTTAACCAGCACTCCATCGATTTCCTGGCGGATCTTCCCGATAAACAAAAAATGGTATTGTCTTCTGAGAGCCTGTTCAATGCAGACAAAACCCAGGTAGATGCCCTTTTTGATTTCATTGTTTCCGCGGATTACCGTCCATCATACACTGAAGCCCAAAAAGTATTGGATACCAAGCACAATGCCCAAAAGGAAGGGGCATTTTCCAAGCCCGGCGACTGGACCGACGAACAGATCGCGGGAGTAGACCGGATCATCCGGCCCGTTGCCGAGCAACTCTCTTATAAACTGTTCAGTTCATCTTCTTCCGAACCAAAGCTGCATTCCAAATAGGTAATCGAGATGGACAAGCCCTTTGTATCGGTCGTAACGCCTGTATTTAATGCCGAGGATACCATTGAGGCATTTCTCAATGCTGTTACAGACCAGAGCTATCCCCGTGAGGATTATGAAGTGATCGTCGTCGACAATGGTTCCACTGACAACACCATGCAGTTGATTGAGGAATTCCAGGAAGTCCGTCTCCTGGAGCGGACTGATACCCAAACGCCGTATGCTGCACGAAACACCGGTTTAGAGGCCGCCGTTGGCGAAGTATTGATACTGCTGGATGTGAACTGCACACCCCGCCATCACTGGCTGGAAGAGGGCATAAAATGCCTTTCAAAACAAGGAACTGACCTGGTTGGTGGAAAGGTTTCCTTCATGTATTCCGAGGAGGAAACACTGGGTGAATGGTATGACTCCCTCCTGTTTGTTGATATGGAAGACCTGATTGATCGAGGCGATTCCTGTGCCGCAGGCAACTTGTTTTTTAAACGCAAGGTGTGGGAAAAAGTGGGACGATTCCCGGAAACTGAACGATCGGGCATGGACCTGTACTGGACCAAAAAGGCGACCAGGGAGGGATTTAAGTTGAAGTATTGCGAAGGGGCCGAGGTAAGATACCCGGCCAGGAAACTGAAGCCATTACTCAAGAAAGTATTCCGCGTGGGCACCGGGCAGCCAAAGGTTTGGCTGGAAAATGGGATGTCTCCCATCAAGATGTTCCTGCTCATTTTTTATCAAATCATTCCGCCCGGACTATCTACACTCAAACAAAAGATAAAAAGGCGCGGTAAAGAGGAAATGAAAGAGAAATTGGGGGCGCTTTGGCTGATTCACTACCTGCAGCAGCTCACCATATCACTGGGTTGGGCCAAAGGATTTATTCGCTATTACAGCCCAAAGTCGTAACATCATCATATGAAGATTATATTCCTGAGCCATACTTCACGAGATTCTGTATTCAAGGTGGGCAGCTATCACCTGTCGAATGAGTATGCCCGTATGGGACACCAGGTGCTGTATGTGGCCTCTTCCCTCTCTCCTTTTCATTTTTTCAATGTGGGTGGGCTCAGGGAGCCTGAATACCGGGAATCCATCAAAAATCGCCTGCGGTATGTGTCGCCCCAAAAAGATGAGAATGGTGTTATCAATTTAACTCCTTTTGTCCCGATCCCCTTCAACAAGGGAATATTCAGCAATCCAAAATTGGCTATAGACCGCTCGGTAACATTAAATGGCATCCCCAAAAAGCTGAAGGATGTTGAGTTTGACCAGGTGGATCTGGTAATACAGGATAGGCCAGAACTTTTCTATATAAAAAACTTTATTCATTGCAACCATTGGATCTACAGACCTACTGATGATTATAGTCTCATGTCTCGTGGTCCCGGGAAAGAGGCGATGCAGGCATTGGAAAAAGAGATATGCAACTACGCTAACCAAGTAATTGTAACCTCGGAACCACTCCGCCAGGTGTTTTTGGAAAGATATAACGTGAGTCCCTCGGTGGTCCGGAATGGAGTTGCTTCCTCACACTTTCAACAACAGCGAAAGATCCCCCCCGAGTACAGAGGGATTGATAAACCGGTCATCCTGTATGTAGGGAGTCTGGATAAGCGTTTCGACCTGGATCTTTTGCTAGCGACAGCCAAACAATCCCCCGATTACCACTTTGTCATTGTTGGGCCGGGCGGCAAAAAAGCAATTCCCAGCAGCATAGATAACATTTCTGCTCTTGGTCCCAAGCCGTTTGCAGATGTACCGGCCTACATGCAGCATGCAGATGTGGGGATCCTGCCGCTAAAATTAATTGAGGCCAACCATGCCCGTTCTCCCATGAAAATATATGAGTACGGGATTTGCGGACTCCCGGTCGTAAGCACACCGTTGAGAGAACTGGAAGCACGTGAGGAAGACTTTGTTTTCTTTGCAACTACCCCCCACCAATTCGATGAACAGATAAATCATTGCATTAGATTTAAACAACATTTAGCCCAAAAAGCCAAACGGGCATCCCAGGACAAATCATGGCAGTCAAAAGCGAAACAAATCCTTGAACTCGCAGATATCAACGCCTATGATTGATAACACTGTAACATATTCATCACAGGACCAGATTCTCGGGCGTTCGTTTATCGACGGATTCTTCAAGATTTGGGCTCTGGTGTTGCCTGTCACTTCGGTCCTGGTGTTTCCTTCGGTACAAGGCACCACACCGGCCTACATCATGGCTTTCCTTTCCCTGCCGGTGATCCTTTTCTCCGCTCAAATTCGAGAGATCAGGCGATATCTTTTTATTGTCATGCTTATTTCCATAGGCTATATCCTGCTCAACGTGGTAAGCCAGTTTTTTCTATCGCTTTATGGGCATCTTGACCTGAGTTCCCTGCCGATGGTCGAATCCTTACAATTCTCAGATGCCCTGTTGCTTCGTTCCACCCTGTTCACCCAAACGCTCTACCTGGCGGCCAGCTTAATGACGTTCCTTTTTGTCTGGCACTGGTATCGCCCGGAATGGGATCACTATATTTTCGCCGGCATACTCCTGCTTGTAGCCTATGGATTCTATGAAGTAGTCTATTACTGGCTGACGGGTACGTCCGGTGACTTTCTTACCAACAGGGTTTTCAATGAACGCCATCCGGGCAGCCTTTCCCAAACGATAGAAATTTCCGGGATCAAAACGCTTCGTATGAAAAGCCTGACCGGGGAAGCCTCGATGTTTGCCTTTACCGTGCTCCCCTACTGGATCTATGCACTGCACACCAAGCGTTACCTTATCGGCGCTGTCCTTACCGGGGCGCTGCTATTGTCGACTTCCACTACCGCTATCCTGGGGATGGGATTGTATGGCCTCATCCTGGTGTTTTCAGGACGAATTAACACCAAATACCTGCTGGCCGGAGGAATTGCCGGGACCATTGCCGTTGCAGTGAAGTTCCAGGCATTCTGGGGCATCTTTGACCAGCTGATTCTTCGAAAACTTTCCGCAGAGTCCCTTTCCGGGATCACACGTTTTTCCAACCTGTACGACTGTGTAACATTTTGGGGGGACGCCCCCTTCCCCACAAAACTATTTGGGCTTGGATTTGGATACGTCCGATCCACCGACTTTTTCTCCACCATACTGGTCAATAACGGGCTGGTCGGTCTTGGTATCTTGTTGTTGGTCTTTGGATATCCTGTACTTGCGCTACGGGAATCGGATAAAGAATTTGGACTCAAATGTGCGCTGGTCATCATTGCCTTCACCATGCTGGCGTCCGTGCCGGAATATATGTACCTGCCCGTCTGGCTGTTCCTGGGAATATCATATAACTATTTGAATCACCGCTATGCTGAACCTTCGCAATACCTTTATCGTCGGGGCGGCTAAGTCCGGCACGACGGCCCTTTACTACCTGCTTAGTCAACACCCCGGGATTTGTACCCCCGTGGTAAAGGAACCCAATTATTTCAGCAATATTGAAAATAGCAGCGATCCGGTTCATCCGGGTAACGGTCCCGGTGATAACGGCACTGTCTGGACAGAAGACCAGGAAAGTTACCACAACCTCTATAGACCTGGGAAGGACCATACTATGAAGCTGGATGCTTCTGTTTCGTACCTGTATAGCACCACGGCAGCAGCACAAATTGCCAACTATGACCCGGAAAGCAACATTATCATCGTTTTGCGGAATCCCATAGAGCGGGCCTTCTCTCACTATAAACACCTGTTGCGGGACGGGCGTGAGACGGTGTCATTTACAGAGGCGCTGGATCTTGAAGAAAGCAGGATACAAAAGGGATGGGAGTTTTCGTGGCATCTAACAAGCATGGGGCTGTATAGCGATCAAATTCAGCGTTATTTAAATCATTTTGAACAGGAACAAGTTCGAATTTATCTGCTTGAAGATATTAAAAGTGACATCTCGCGCGTCGTCAATGAAATTACTGAATTTGTAGGGCTTGAGGCGTACAAGTATGATTTTCAACAGCAGGAACAGAATGAATCGGGAGTTGCTCGCAGCTGGCTGCTATCCCGGATGGTCAACTGGATTCTGGGCTATAAGGAACAGATAAATAAAGTTGTTCCACCCAGGATCTCTCATAAAGCCCTGCAGCTATTCAGGACACTGAACATACGTAAAAGTGACCTTGAAATTGCTGATGATACCCGAATGCGATTACTCGCTCTATTTGACGAAGATATCAGGGAGACCGGGGAGCTTATCGGGCGCAACCTCGATGCATGGCGAAATGAACTGATTCACAACGATGCGTAAACTGTATATCAACGGACATTTTCTTCAGCAGCAGCTGGCAGGTGTGCAGCGCTATGCCCGGGAAGTGATTAAGGGATTTGATCGCGGCGGGTATCCCTACCAAATAGTTGAGCCAACCGGGTTTTTCGCTTCCAACAGATTAGGACGCAACCTGTGGCAGCAGGTGGTACTGCCCACAAAAATAAACAGTGAGCATACCCTCTGGTCACCGGCCAACAACGGTCCTGTTTACTCAAACAATCATGTGATAACGCTACACGATATCGCCGTCTTTCCACACCCGGAATGGTTCTCCGCCTCATATGCGATCTGGAAAAGAACCCTCATCCCCAGGATTGCCCGGCGGGCCACAGGAATCCTCACCGTCTCCGAATTTTCGAAAAGCATTATCTGCAAACACCTGGATATTGCTCCCCAAAAGATCAAAGTAGTGTATAACGGGGTCGACAGTGACCGCTTTACCCACGCAGTTCCCTCGGCCGTAAAGCATGTACGCAGCAAGTACAACTTGCAGTCGCCCTATGTGCTAACGCTGGGATCACTTGATCCGAGAAAAAACTTTAAACGAACTGTCGAAGCCTGGAGGCTATGCAAAGAACAAGATAAGCTTCCAAATTTTGATCTCGTCATAGCCGGTGGCAGTAATGCGAACTTTCGCAATCTCGATCTCGACCTGTCCGACGAATCTATCAAGGTGTTGGGATATGTCGATGATGAGGACCTGCCGGCCCTGTATTCAGGTGCTGAGGCCTTCGTGCTGCCCTCTCTTTTTGAGGGGTTTGGGCTGCCCATAGTTGAGGCGATGGCGTGTGGAACGCCGGTCATAACCTCCAATACGACGGCACTGGATGAAATTGCGGGAGATGCTGCCGTAAAAGTCGATCCCTCTGATACGACATCAATATCAGAAGGAATACTTGAACTGTTGAATGCTCCTGCCCTCAAGGACAGGCTCAAGGTGCTGGGCACCCAGAGAGCGCGGGAGTTTAGCTGGGATAAATCGGCTAAGGAGATATATGATTACTTGGTTGAAGGTTGAAGGTTGAAGGTTTTAAGGTTGAGATGTTGAAGTGTTGAGTTGTTGAAACGTTGAGTTGTTGAAGGGATTCTTACTCACTTACAGTACTTGGGACCGTTCGCTCTTCGGCGGTACCCCAGGCTGACGCTCTGCGTCGAACGCCTCCATATCAACGAGGTTAGCGATCAGAGGGAGTTTAGGAGTCTGTCGGGCTTAGCCTAATCTACTGCGAACCATCCGAATTTGGCCAGATTTCGAGCTCTTTTTCGTTAAATAGCCCCACTATTCGCCTCAAAAGACCTCAAAATCTGACGCAAATTGGCTGATTCTCGTTACAATTCCCTAAATCCGACAGACTCCTGGTCTGATAATCTGCAGCTTGTTGGGGCACGATGCATCGTGCCCTTATCACTGAAAAAATGAATACCACAATGGGGTAAAAGATCCCAGTTGTCAATTAGGAGCCTAGTGTGGGTAGGAGGTTTTCAGTATTGACCGTCCCGGTCTTTGATTTATGACCCGCCCGGGCAAATACAGCGGAGGCGTTAAGAAAGAAATCTGTGACTCAAAATTTTGAACTGTTGAGATGTTGAATTGTTAATTAAAAGGTCGAAGGTCCTAAAGTCAAAGGTCAGAAGGTCGAAAGGTCTAAGGTCTGAAGGCTAGCATAAAAGTTTTTCCAAGTCTTCTTTATTAAATCCTAATGCTGTCTTCCGGCCTTAGATTCATGAACCGGCCGGGCAAATGAAGCGGTGGCGTTTAGAAAGAAACCGTGCAGGATATCCAACAAAGGTATCGCATGTTTCAAAGCAAATAGGAAAGAGTGACCCATTAGTAGAAGATCTCGGTTTCTTTTAGCCATAGCGAAATGCAGCCCAGGTGAATGAATCTTTTGCCGGTGATTTTTTGGGTTACTTTTTTTATCACTAAAAAAAGTAACACCCCTAACAGTAATAAGAGCAAAAAAAGAACAACCAGGGCACCAACAATCCAACCTCCCCTAACTACCCGATCCACCCGAAAACAAAGTGAGCCCCGCGAGCCCCGAACCCAAGCTGCAGCGATACTATAACAACGGCAGCGACACTAACAACGAGACGCTGACCCCGGGCTACACCGGCCGACTGGTGGGTGAACTGCTGAAGATAGACCCTGAAGATCCTGACCAGGGGCTATTCCTGGTCGCCTCGGACGGGGCCGAGACAGAAGTCGAGGAGTTCGTCGAAAACAGTCCCTCCGAGCTGGGCTTCCGGGTGCCCGATGGGTTGGCCAGCGGGGAGTACGCCATGGAGGTACGGGCCAAGCTGCATAACACGAACGATCTGCGGACCGGTACACTTAATGCGTCCCTAACCGTCACCTAATACAGGCCCATATACTCCTGGCGGCCGTATGACTATGAAACGGCATGCAGCCTTTTATATAAAAAACGGGCTCCCCTTATCGCTCAAAGGTAATATGATTACTGCTCAAGGTTCTTGACATTACTGCTCAAGACTCTTGACACTACTGCTCAAGATTCTTGAGCAGTAATCGATTTGCAAGCAGCCCTGTTTGGGCCTGCCCTCGGCGAGGTATCAGAAAGGCATGTTGGCGTTGAGCCGAGCAGGAACATTCCCCCTTAGAAGAGCCTGTCCCGAACACTTTCGGGAGGGCGCAGGGGGATGTAGCCCATGATGAAGCAGGTCCACCACGAACTGGTGGGCACCGAATTTTCCGACAACTCAAAAGAACAGGCTACAGCCAGGGCCAACCTGAGACTGCCGGTGAAAAGATCCCCCCTTTCTACGGTAGTTGGGAATTCATTTCCCCTTTTGAAAGAGCGACCTTTGAAATAATGTTTTTTGACCTCCCCGACACCTGCTGTGTACAAAAGAGGAGCTTGCAAAGAGGTGTTTCAACAGCCCCTTACCATTTTATATTATATCACAACATTATATCACACCGGTGAGCGATAATATTAAATAATCATAGGTTTATGTGCCCCAAGAGTGGATTGCAGCCCGAAAACAACCTTGAAGATAATATTATTATACAGTACCCTACTTGATATAACGCGTTTAGGGGTTAGATTTTTAATAATTCTAAAATAAGAAAGGCCATGCAAACGCTTGATAATCAATATCTTAGGAGTGTTAATCTTCATAAAAACACCCTGCGTATGCATGACCTCAAAGCCAATTTCGACAAAATTCTACCCATCGTCAATGAAACCTTGGCGGATTTCCTCAATTCTGATCTGGATGTACAATTTTATCCGAATACGCCCCGCATGCCAGATGCCCACATTATTAGTCTGGCCCTGTTGCAAGAGGTCCTGGGTATTGACAGTGAACACTGGTTTTGGAGTAAGCTGCAAGCCGATTACTCTCATGATTTTCCCACCTTGCCTCATCTGAGCTGCTATAATCGCCGCCGCAAACGGCTGGCCAGCTGGATCGAAAAACTGGCCCGCTTGTGGGCACGCCAGATTATTCCTTATGAAGACACCTACATGGTGGACAGCATCCCTGTACCCGTGGCTCATATTGCCCGTGAGCACTCCACATCGGTATGTCGCGAGTATTTCCATAGCGCTCCCGATAAAGGCTACAGTGCGATCACCGACCAGTACTATATCGGCTATA
>NZ_JAMQKA010000026.1:0-77526 GCF_031569985.1 Aliifodinibius sp. S!AR15-10
ATTCTTGCATAAGCAACACGAATATAACCCGCTTGGCCGAAGACCTCAGGGGCGCGCCCCTGAGGTCTTCCTACGTGTTGCACTTATTACTTGAACTCAGGATATCTTTAAATCTTTTTTCTCCTTCAGCTTTCGTAAAAAATGTTTGACCTGAGGGGTCACTGTGAAATGTATGCTTAGGTATGTGCAAATGATATGGAAAACCATCGGTGAATTATTATTTCGGGCAACTACCAATAAAGTGTTCCCGTTACCCATCTTCACGCTGGCGATATCACGAGTTGCTCCTGGAATAAACCATCCCGTATCACTTGATCTCCACGTAGTAAAAACCCTGTCATCTGTACTCAAAGCTGCTCCATAGCTGGCATTATATTGTCCAGCTATTGGTTTAACTTCATGCATATTACCTCCCATCAGTAGTTCTGGGAAGTTGTCCCCGTTTAGATCCCCACTCCATATTCCATAAATTGGTGAAAATTGGGTGCGAAGTGGTAGCCGTTGAACCTGGACTCCATCGGGCTTATTCCAGACAATAATGCTGGGCAGTTCCGAAGCCTGAAGCTGCTGAGCTTGAGCAAGTTGATTCGAACTAAAAATATCCTGAATAGTCTGACCACCATAGCTGGCATAATTAGGATATTTTTCCTCCAGTGATGGCATTTGTTCCAAAAGCTCGTGTCTGAGTGCCACAGAGTAGTCTTTACCATCTTTAGGCATACTCAAAATCTGGGTTATTTGCCCGTTTCGTTCAAAGTCACCAACCCACATTTTAACAGGATGATCTTGACTAGCTTCAAATCGGGAATTCAACCCGTGATTTCCAAGAACCAAATCCATACGTCCATCCTTATTAAGATCCGCCGGATGCACTACATTCCACCATCCCGAAAGCGTGTCTGATAAACCCAGTGCCCCGCTGATATTCTTAAGTTGACTCCCTGTATTTTGATATACCTGTACTCCCATCCATTCCCCCACCACTACCAGATCCTCCCGACCATCCAAATCCCAATCTGTCCAGGCCGCATCGGTGATCATGCCCAATTCAGAGAAATCAGTCGCCCATTGACTCGTTACATTTTTAAATCTTCCCTTCCCATCGCCCTCCAGAAGGAAACCACGGGCGGGCAATCCCACTGCAAATAACTGTAGACGCTCTCCAACAAACAGATCCATGTGACCGTCACCATTGAAATCACCGACCTCAACGGTAGCTGTGCTAGCCAGAGAGCTTAAACTGGGGAGCATCTGGCCTGACCGGGCAAATCCGCCTTTACCATCTCCAAAATACAGACGATCCAACAGTGCCATCGCTCCGTGTGAATAGGAATTTCCACCGCTGGTCACATAAAGATCCAGGTTTCCATCCTCATTGGCGTCAAACAATACACAATCAGTGTCTTCTGAATCCTTATCCTCGGTAAATGCGGGAGGCTGGATAGTGTTCAGTTTATAGGTAGAACTCCAGCTGCGATTCGAAGTAAAGCATCAGAATTGAATATTTCATTGAAACCAACCAATCAATCACCTTATAATCGAAGGAAGTAAAAATAGGAGATATTTATGGCACGTCGAGAGGTTAGACAATCTGGAAAAAACCTGGATAAAGACATTACTTCACTTTGTAACCATGGACAGGTTTGGCCACCGAGACAAAAAAGAAATGCTATTAGAGATATAAAAGGGGGGTGACTACACATGTAATATGTGAGAGGTCCCGGTACAGATGATATCTTGTGGAATTTTTTATTATTGTATCAAAGTTTATTTCTCCTGAATGACTTCTTTCATATGTAAAATAGGATACGGACGTCCACCGGAGTCTGTCTCTGATCGGCCAACAACCTCGAACCCAACTGATTTATAGAATTTGATAGCTTCGGGATTCTGCTCATTGACATCTACAACCAAACTTCCTTTTAGCTGCCGGGCATGATTTACAAGCATTTTCCCTCCGCCTTTTCCGAAGTGTGAAGGATGTAGAAAAAGGGCTTCCAGATTGTTATCAGCCAGGCCAGCAAATCCGATAATTTCTTCACCGGAAAGTAAGACCCATAATTCAAGAGCTGGCAATGCCTGTTCTTCGACAAGGGGCAAAAGCTCTTGAATTTCCTGTTCGGATAAAAAAGTATGGGTGGCCCGAACGGATGCAAGCCATATCTCAAGCAGGAGAGCCCTATCCGAAGGTTTAGCAGATCGTATGGTTAGTTTGTTTGTCATTATATTATTTCCGATTTAAGTCTGAGCGATTCAAATTCAATTAATTAATTAGTTGAAATCAGTCACATTTCAAAAGTAGCCCTATTCGTCAGGTAGTGATTCTTTGATAACTGCTTTGCAATCTCGTCGAACGACACGACCAGTCATTCAATGATAACTGCTCACCCTTACAGACGTAAGGTTCGGCCTTACAATGTGAGGCGAACGTTTCTTATAGCTTGGGACGGAGACATTTTTTTACCAGACATATAAACTACTTTTCTAAGCAATCTCTATGAAGTTCTGTTTTCCGTATATTTTTTGGCGATAATTTAGGGTCTCTTGTTGATACGTCTTGACTCGCTGCGTAACGACAACTAAGTTTTATTTCTTGGCAGTTAAGTACGATCCGAACATTTAGATACCGAATTAATATTATTTGGGGAAGGGATAAATCCATCTTATTAAAAGTCGGTCTAATGCAATAGTAATGATTTTTTGTTAGATTTTTAATTAGTATCCTATATTGAACTTTGTTTACACTGGTTGATATTAGGAAAGCAACGTAATTCGAAAATCAAGCAATTAGAATACACGTAACAACAGTTGAGACCCTTCGAATGTTTCTCATTTGCATTAGGTTGCATTCAACTTTTAGAGGTGACCTATAGGATTGGGGCAATAATAGTTTTATGGGTGGTGATTCAAAATATCAAAAACGCATAGCGCTAGCGGTTTTGCCTTTTGAAAATCTGACGCCTGGAGAGGAGGCAGATATCTTCTGTCGATCATTCAGTATCGATCTTATAACCGAGCTTTCCCGGTTCCGGCAATTTGAGATCATTGCCTTTGACTCGGTCAAAGATTTGCGGCCGGATACTAAAGATTGGCAAACATTTTTTGATGATCTGCACACCGATTATTTCGTCAGCGGTACATTTCGAACCGACAAAGAAAAAATTCGGATTAATGTCCGTCTTTTGGAAAGTGATACTCACCGACTGGTATGGGCCGACCGTTTCGAAGAAGAGGCAGGTCAACTGATGGAACTGCAGGAAAAGTTGCTGCGTAAAGTGGTGGCAATGCTTCAGGAACAGATGAATTACGATCTGATTTCACAGATCCCCAAAAAACAGAAAACGGATTTAAAAGCTTATGAATGCTGGCTGTACGGCATTGAAGAGGTAAAAAAGGGAACTGTTGAAAGCGACCTGAAGGCCAGAGAGTTTTTTCAACAGGCGCTTGAAATTGATCCGAATTACTCACTGGCTTATTCCGGTATGTCGCTCACCTATTTCAACGAATGGAGCTGCCAGCTTTGGGACCGTTGGGAGCTCAGTCAGAACGGTGCGTTTGAATGGGCTAAAAAAGCGATTGAACTGGATGAGCAGAACTACGTGGCGGCATATATTTTGGGCCGGGTATTTCTTTACCAGCATGCTTTTGAGACAGCCGAACATTACTTGCGCAAATCACTTCGTTTAAATTCTAATGACTCGCTAAGTCTTGTTCGGATAGCTCTTTGCTTCAATTATCTTGGCTATCATAAAGAAGCATTTCAGCTCTATGAACGAGCATTGCGTCTCAATCCTGTAGCAAGTGAAATATATCATCCTGCGGGTGCTGTAATCCTATTTGAACTTGGCAGATTCAAGGAAGCACTTGAACTTGCCAATCGTTCTGATTCTATACCATTTGCCGATTATAAAGCGTACTGTGCTGCTGCCTGGTACGAGCTCGGGAATCAGGAAAAGATGAAGGAGTGCCTGAATGAATTTCTCGATGAATATAACAGGCTCATTAATCGCGGCAAAAATGCAACTATTCAGGAAGCGATTGAATGGATGAGTGCCGTCAATCCCTACCGGAATCAGACACGTCTCGAAAATTTTTGGACCTATCTTACTGATGGAGAGTTTGAATTAAAAAAACACGAAGCTCCCGTTCTGACAGAAGATCAACCCCAATCGATAAAAGAAGGTCCGGATTTTTGGGAATTCACATATGGAGGAAAAACAGTGCAACTGGTAGCTGTAAAAGGATTTGTCAATCTAAAGATGTTGATGCAAAACATAAGAACTCCCGTTCACTGCTGCGAGCTGATGGGAACGGCTGTTCTATCTAAAGGGGAGAGGGTTCTTGATGAGCAGGCTAAATCTGAGTACAGGCAAAAAATCAGTACGCTTCAAAATGAGATTGAAGAAGCTGAAAATCACCAGGATTTTGAAAAGGCAGGGAAGTTGCAGGAAGAGTATGAGCAATTAGTTGAGCATTTGTCAAAATCGCTGGGTCTCGACGGTTCTCCCCGGGTGAAAGGTGATACGGTTGAACGGGCACGCTCAGCTGTCACCTGGCGTATTCGGAGTGCGATTGCCAAAATCGAAAAGGAACACCCAGTCTTGGGTAAACACCTTTCAAACTCCATAAAAACCGGAACCTTTTGTTCCTATGAGCCAGAGCAGGAGGAACATTGGGAGGTTTATAACTGATAATTTTTGGTATTCCATGCTGTATGATTTCTTATAATTTCGATCATTAAAAAAAGGACGAGCACGTTGATTTTGTGAAAAAGGATATTTCCTTTGTGTTTAGTTCTGAATACATTATCAGCACGCACAAAGAATACAGAGAGGCTCATCTGCTTGACGGATTTATTGCTTATGAAGATGGGGAGACGGCAGGAGTATTACTATTTTCTGAGGACGGTGGGGAATGTGAATTGGTATATCTTCACTCCTTGCGGGAGGGAAAGGGCATTGCCAAAAGATTGATCAAAAGACTAATTGAATATACGCAGGATAACCGCATCTCGCGCCTTTATGTGGTTACGACTAATGATAATATTACAGCATTGAAATTGTATCAACAGGTCGGTTTTAGGATCAAAACCGTATATCCGGATGCGATGGACAGGGTCAGGCAAAAAAAACCAATGATCCCGAAAGTCGGCAATCATGGCATTCCATTACGGGATTTGATCGAGCTGGATTTCGTAATGAAAAAATAAAAGATGAAAGAGGCTTACAAAGAAAACCTGGCTTTCATACACGATGCCGGATTCGGTCATCTTGCCAAAGATGCAGCTCACTTTCTGTTGGATTCCTTAAAGCAGGCGGGCATTCATAAAGGGAGGTTTGTTGATATCGGTTGCGGCAGCGGCATCACCTGCCGGTTATTGAGCGATGCAGGATTTGAGGTGACCGGTATCGACATTTCCGAATCGTTACTTGAAATGGCAAGATCCCGGGTACCGGAGGGGAAGTTTTATAAGGAGTCCTTTCTTACGTATTATATTCCTCGATGCACCGCCGTAGCTGCGATTGGAGAGGTGATGAACTACATCTTTGACGAAACAAATGATAGGCAGAAACGGCACCGCTTTTTTGAGAGGGTGTATGAGGCTTTGGAGCCGGGCGGATGTTTTCTTTTCGATGTTGCCGGGGCTGCACGTGCTCCATCAGCCGGCTCACAAAAAACATTTTCAACAAATGCCGAATGGGCAGTTCTCATGGAAACAGACACCGACCATTCAAACAATATCTTAACCAGACATATTACGACCTTCAGAAAGAAGGGGAGTCAATATGAACGGGATTTCGAAGTTCATAAACTTCAACTACTTAATATATCCGAAATTGAAGAATCGTTAAAACAGATTGGTTTTAATGTGTATCTGTTGGACTCCTACCATAAAAACCTCCTGCCCAAGGGTCTTGTTGGATTTCTGGCATTAAAGGAACAAATCGATCCATAGTTTTCTGCCTTTCTGAGGGTTTAATGAATTAAGTGCTCTCAATCTTAAAAGATCTCATGGTTTCCTTTTCAGGAAGCCATCCCTTAAAAAATACTGCTGCAAACAGGCAACCAATTTACTGCTAAGTCTGTAAGGCTGTCCCCACTTACATCGTAAGGTGAGAACTTACGCCTTTAGGGATGAACGTCATGATGAAAAAAACCATCAACATTCATAACCCTAAAGGACAATACCATGACTACAAATAACATATTCCAAAAAGATTTCTATCTGGCCGATGGCGGCCTGGAAACGACCCTTATCTATCACCAGGGACTCAAGCTCAATCATTTTGCGGCGTTTGAGCTGCTAACCCATGAGCAGGGCAAAGAGGAGATGGCCAAATATTATGTTCCCTACCTCGACCTTGCCGAGAAGAAGGGCTTGAACTTTATCCTGGAAACTCCCACCTGGCGAGCCAATCCCGATTGGGCGTACAAACTAGGCTATTCAAATGACGAATTGAATGCCATTAACCGCAACGCCGTAACGTTTTTACGGAGTCTCCTAGCTTCCCATACCATCGATTCATCGAAGGTCGTATTAAGCGGCTGCGTAGGACCCCGGGGAGACGGCTATATCGCCGGAGACTGTATGACCCCCGCCGAAGCCAAGGCCTATCACTTTGAGCAAATCCAGGCCTTTGCACTGGCCGATGCCGATATCACCTCGGCCATCACGATGACCTACAGCGATGAAGCCCTGGGCATTGCTCTGGCTGCCAGGGAACTCCATATTCCGGCCGTAATCTCATTTACAGTGGAAACCGACGGGCGGCTTCCCAACGGTGAAACGCTGAAATCCGCCATCGAAAAAGTGGATGCGGAATTGGACGGATATCCGGAGCACTATATGATTAATTGTGCCCATCCTGAGCATTTTATCCATGTGCTAGAGGAAAAAGGTAACTGGAAATCCCGTATTCGCGGCGTGCGGGCTAATGCCTCCACAAAAAGTCACGCCGAGCTGGACGCTTCAGACACCCTGGATACCGGCGACAAGTCGCGGCTTACCGAGGGATACCGGAAGTTAAGTACGCTTCTTCCCAACCTGATAGTTTTGGGCGGATGCTGCGGTACCGATCATACCCATCTCCAGGTAATCTGCGAGGCGACAGTTTCGGGACAAGACAAAACACAAAAGGTTGAAGCTTCTAAATAATATTCATCAGAAATAGAAATAAATAAAATTGAAAAGCAATGAGTAATAAACTTAGAAACAAAAACATGAAACAACATATCGGTACCTGGGAAGTGATGGTGGCCGGTGTAGCCCTTGTGGTTGCTGCCAGCACCCTGGTTACAGACTTTTCGGGTTATTTCTCCTTTGGATGGGGATTCGCAATAGCCCTGTTACTTGGTTTTGGAATTAACCTATTATTGGGCCTTTCGGCGGCAGAGCTGAGTGTTGCCTACCCGCGGGCGGGTGCTTTGTATGACTACGTGAGTGCCATCTTCAGCGGACGAAAAGGAAAATTTTGGGGCACCTTTGTAGGACTTGCCTTTTTCGGCATGTTTGGGTTTACAGCTTCAGGAGAAACCGCTGCAGGTGCATTTGGCCTGCAGGCACTATTCCAATCGGAACTGGATATCCGCTATTTTATTGTCATTCTCAGTGTGATGGCGGTCATCCCCAATATTCTGGGAATTAAAACAACTGCCTGGGTAAGTGCAGGATTACTGCTGTTTATGCTGGGGATCCGCTGGTTCTTTGGGCTGGCCGGATTCATGGGCTGGGGTGATACCGGGGCATGGAGTGCAGTCAACCTGCAAACCGGCTCAGCCGGCCTTCTTTGGTTTGGCGAAGGTGGAATTCTCACAGCCGGACTGGCATTGGCTTTCTGGAGTTTTGTGGGCATTGAGTTTGCTTGCTCGCTGGCCGAAGAGGTAAAGCATCCCCAAAAATCATTACCCCGCGGGCTCATTTTTGGTCTCGTTGGTATTCTTGCTACCTCGCTGGTAATGGGGATTGGTGTCACAGGATCCGCCCCGCTTTCAGTATGGCAAAATGCCACAGAAGGTGCTGCAGGAGCCCACGGTGAAGCCCCCCAGCTGGCGGTAGGGCAGCTCATGTTTGGTGATGTAGGATACTCGTTGATGGCTCTAGCTTCGGTTGCAGCTACTTTAGGAACGCTTACCGTAGCCTTTGCAGCGATGCCGCGCATTATCTATAGTGTAGCACGCGATGGAAATTTCTTTGGTCCGCTTTCACGGTTTTTTGGCAAGCTGCACCCGAAATTCGGTACACCGGTTGCAGCAACCATATTGACATTTTTCCTTTATCTGCTTCCGGCTTTGTATAGCAGTGCGGTTATCGATTGGCTGTACTCGGCTGCCTACCTGTGGATCCTTCTTTATGTAGTATTCCACGTGCTGGTAATTATAAACCGTTCCTTTAATCCGAACACTAAGAAGGCCTTCCGGGGCTCATGGATTACAGTTGCAGCAGCGGTGGGAATTCTTACCACACTGGTAGCCCTGTATTTCGCTTTCGCCGGGGCACACTGGCAATATGGTGGAAGGGCCCTAATCGTAACGGCCGGAGCACTTCTTGTCACCGTGGTTTCTTTCAGGATGACTGATAAACCGGAAGAGAGCCCAATACCTGCAGTTGTAGAAGCTGAAGAACCGTCAAGCATTCCAGCTTTTTCAACTGCCCATGAATTAGACGAATAGCCCAGACGGCTATACATCCTCAACCTGCCGGCCGAGCTTCCAGATCCATACGTTCTAAAATTGGAAAAGGGGCCGGCTGGCAGTTAATAGTCATTATAAGAATTAAAATATCATGAAAAGTAGTATTATCAATCATTTATTAATCACAGTTCTTCTCCTGTTACTCAGCATTCATACTTCCCATGGA
The DNA here is from genome assembly GCF_031569985.1 of Aliifodinibius sp. S!AR15-10. Lineage (NCBI taxonomy): Bacteria > Pseudomonadati > Balneolota > Balneolia > Balneolales > Balneolaceae > Fodinibius > Aliifodinibius sp. S!AR15-10. The sequence continues at coordinate 8,858 of NZ_JAMQKA010000026.1, forward strand.
CAAGTAAATGAATCCAATAATCACCCACTTGATCCACTGAGTGCTGAGGAAATAAAAACTGTACGATCGGTTCTCGAGAAAGCCGGCAAGATTGACACGGACCGAATAGAGAATCACGAGGTCGCATTTGGCATGATCTTCCTCAACGAGCCAGACAAACATGAAGTTTTGGCCTACGAAAAAGGGGAAGAATTCACTCGCGAGGCATTTGCTTCAATCTATGATTATCCGGAGAACAGAATCTATGAAGCGATCGTCGACTTGAACAGTGAGAAACTGGTTTCCTATGAGCTGGCCATTGGAAAACAGCCGGTGGGTACTTTCGAGATGGATTCTATCGCAACCGAAATTGCTTTGGAGGATCCCCGGATTCAACAGGCTTTAATAAAACGCGAGGTCAATGCCGATGAAGTGGAGTTTGGTGGCGACTATGCTGCCGATATGAGCCTCAACACCGAGGGAAACCGGGAGCTAATTGTATCTGCTTCCTTCAAAGACACAAAGATAAGTATTCGGGGGTTATATGCCCATGTTGACCTATCAGACCGAAAAGTGCTGAAAGTGATCGATGAAGGAGATGGATACAGCGAAAAAACGGATCTCAAATATTTTGATCCCGACAGCCTGGAGTCGACTCTACCTGTATTGAATCCTGTTATCATTGAGCAGCCAGATGGGGTAAACTACACCATCCGCGGCCACCAGGTTACAACGCCTTACTGGAAGTTCAGGTACGGTATCCATAACCGGGAGGGATTGGTCATCTATGACGTGCAGTATTTTGATCCTTTTCAAAAAGAATGGCGCTATATCATGTACCGCGGATCGATCGCTGAAATGGTGGTCAATTACGGTTCTCCAGAACTGGATGAAGCCTCGAACAACTATTTTGACCAGGGAGAATACCGGTTCTTCCAGGAAAAAAACCGGCCGCTCAACGCAGGTGCCGATGCCCCGGAAAATGCCACTTACATAGACGCGGTGGTTCATGATGATATGGGTAATCCGGTAGTTATTGACAGCGCGGTGGCCATTTTCGAAGGGTACGGAGGAGCCCTATGGCGCCATGAAAAAGTCGGGCGAAGAGCCACTAACCTTTCTATCAAATATTATATAACGGCCGGGAATTACGATTATGGATTTGAATGGATCTTTAAAGAGGACGGGACCATCCAGGTCAATAACGAGCTGCAGGGCATTGTCCACATCCACAGTGTAGACCGAAAAGACGACCATTCCTTTCCGGATGATGAACACTACAACGGCTCTCCCTACGGCGTAGTTGTGCATCCCAACGTGGAGGCGAACAACCATCAGCATTGGCACGTGTGGCGGTTGGATCTGGATGTAGACGGACTCAACAATACAGTAGAAGAATTGAATAATATTGCTGTGCCCCCCGGTCCCGGAAACCCCTATCGCAATGCCATAGTAGCTCAAAAAGAGGTATTGGAAACCGAGCATGAAGCGATGAGAGATTCCTATGCGCCCAGCAGCAGGCGGTGGAGGGTATTGAATAACGACAAGGAGGGTGGAAAATTTGGCCAAAACCCAAGTTATGTGCTGGTTCCCAAACAGGGTACCGTACCATTAGCTCTTGAAGGATCATCACTTTCGAACCGTGCCCGGGTACTTTGGCATCATTTCTGGGTGACACCCTATGAAAAGGATGAGATCTACCCCGCCGGCCTGTATCCTCCCAGTGATCAGCAGTTTGCCGGGCTCCCGGAATGGACGAAAAAGAATCGTGATATCAAAGACACGGATGTGGTACTCTGGTACGTAATGGGCAAGTCACATATAGTGCGTCCGGAAGACTGGCCCATAATGAATAAAGCCTCCATGTCGTTCAAGCTGGTACCATGGGCCTTTTTTGGATCAAATCCCGTATGGGGTAAACCGCCGGTCCATGAGAAAATCCTTGAAAGCATGAAGCCCGGTCAACCCGGACTCAAATCTTTTCAGGATGAATAACTTAGTGGTCCCCTGCCAGTGTGTTGTGGGGGACTAAACATTTAGTTTTCTATAACATGAATTCGATCAATCTAACAATTTATTTTTCAATCAAGAAGAAATTATGGGCTTTTCTCCTTGTGATGGCTATATCCCTGCCAGCTTCTGCTCATGAGGTTGGAGGTTCATTTACATTGAAACGTCTTGATGTTGAAACCTGGCGTGCGGAATATTGCTTTGATGTGCCAGTCAAGGCTGTCCGGTTTAACCGACCATTTGAAGATCTGCGTAAGAAAGCATGGATGATCAATGATGCGCATTTGAATTAGAACATACCGATGGGGCCGTCATGATCCATAGAAAGGATGGAGCATTGGTAAATCGCCTGTTGGGAGAGGTGTTGAATCCGAATGATCCTGGTGAAGGGATTATCCGGTTTTGGCTGGAAATGGCAGGATGGAAAACTCCCGTTCGAAAGATTCCAAGCGAAAAATTGTTGTTCCGTACTCTCGAAAAAGTAGGATTCTCAAAAGAGCAGCGGAACTTACTGCACATTTTTTTGACAACAAAAACAGATGAACCGAAAGAGATGATTACCAAGATACGCCGGGAGTTACGTTTACATTAACCCATGCTATTTCGTCCAACTTAAAGAACCAGGGGCTGTGAAAACAGTATAAAATCGACCCCGGTCAAATCTGTAAAGTTAAATTTATTACAATCTCTAAATCTTTGACCTCTAATAATGAATGCTATAAATAAGATTGATTCGCCTATTAAAAGGCTCGATGAATCTAACATATCTCAAATATTGGATGTTTTTTGTGATGCATTTTACGATTACCTGTGATGAGATTCGTTATTGGAAATGCGGGAGAAAAATACGACTACCGTTTAAGCCTTTTGATAAAGCTATTTGTCATGAAGCGGATTATGAAAGGAGGACCCATATTGGGTGTGATACATGATGGAGTTCTCTTAGCTTGTGTCACCGTCACTTCACCTCATGACAGGTCTACTGATGACCGATTAGAGGAAATTGAGGAATACATCTGGAATGAACTCGGCCAAGATGCACAGAATCGTTATAAGGCCCTTTGCAAGCTTTGGAGTAAATTTGAAGTAGGAGTTCCCCACTATCACATTAATATGATTGGAGTTCGCAGTTTATTAAAGAGCCGGGGTCTTGGTAGCAAATTGCTTGAGGCTGTGCATAAGATGTCGTATGACGATCCGGATTCCACTGGAGTAACGCTAACTACCGAAGACCCTTCCAATGTCCCATTTTATCAACACCATGGCTATAAAGTTAAAGAGTATTTCATTTCTTCTAAAACTCTTGGGACATGGTGTTTTTTTCGACCGGATAAATAAAAAGTGCAATTCAATAACCAAACAGAAATCTGATCCATAAAAAATACTGGAAATCAAAGTTTACTTTACATCTTTTCCAAAATTAAGTAATTCTTTCACACCTGAATTTTAGTCCCTGGTTTTCTTTTTTCAGGGCGTGGCGTATGGCAACCCGAAGCACCGGCCAAAGCAGTATAGCCAATATTCCCGATGCCTGTAACCGGAGTATGTTCAATGTTCCAGACTCTTCCCCTTGTACAAAGTGTGTCGCTTCCATTCGCAAGCCGGACCGATGGGTTTCCCAGGTAAAACGATTCTCGCGTACGTATTCTGTCACAGTCCAGTCAGACTCGGGTTGACCAGGTTGCTTGATTCGAACAATACTCCCAATCCCAAACGGGTTATCGTCAAGACGTCTGACTGCAGTGATAGAGGGATTCCATTCCGGCCATCGCTCGATATCTACGGTTATGTTCCACACTTTATTCAGGGGCACATCAATATAGATGGTTTCTTCTATAGTCATAGATGAGGTCCGTTAAAGATTCAATTCATTTATTAAAGAAGAGATCACATTCAGTTACAAGCTGGTTGAGATACAAAGCAATTTACCGGTTATTTAACAAATCTATTTATCAGAAAACAATATATAACCGGCAAGAATCAGATCGAAAGAGATGCAGGTTACAACATACCACTCTGGAGCGATAACCCGGCCAGGTCCGAAAAGGTGAATGAGTCCGTCCCAGGCAGTATGGGACCCCCAACCGATAGCCAGCCAGTTGTAGGAGCACCGGTTTGCCAGCCAAACAAAGCTGCCAAATATCGGGATTCCGGCTAACTCAACCAGGACCCAGGTACCATTACCCCATATTATTGCAAAGCCTGGATACAAACCTGCAGCAACAATCAATCCAATCGATAACATTCTTTTCTCTGAATCTTTTTTGCCCTTTGAGCTGACATTGTAAAGCAGAATCGTTCCTAAAATTATGCCGAGGATAAGCCAGTACAGGTAATTCATAATGGCAGTTGTCGGATATTAAGTTATGGGTTCAATTATGTTTTGGCCCTTTGCTACTGAAAAGGAAGGGGACACCCGTCAGGACAACTGTCCCCTTTTTATTATAATAGAGGTCTTCAGCCAGCCATTTGGGCGGTATCCACTGTATTTGAATCGGTAGGAAGCCAGGTTTTTTCGAAAGTAGCCACAATGTTGTTGGCTCCCCCGAACATGCCCAATACCTTGGCTTTTGTTTTCCCTGTATTGATCAGGTTGTGGGGAATCATTTGCGGAACCAGGGCGATCTCTCCTTTTGAAAGAGGCCCGGTCTCTCCGCCAACCTCAACTTCTACCTCGCCTTCCAGCACCAGCAGCAATTCTTCTGCACTGTCGGTATGGCGGCCCAGTGCGTCGCCGGGATCCAGTTCAAAGTAGACGGTCGCCGTTGATTTGGTTCCGTGGGCCCCAAACATAGGAAAAGTTGCGTGACAATGCTGACCGGGATCGTCCTTACCGGTGAATTCGGTCAGTTCCAAGTTGTTCAAGTTTACTTTTTTCATTACGTATCCGTTTTAAGTTATGGTTATGCAGCCTCGGTTACGGACTCGAAGCTGCCTTTATAGACTTTGACGTTTACTTCTCCGCGCTGCATATCCACTTCGCAGATAGCCCATCCCTGTACGTTATTCATCCAGTTGTACTCCGGATGGTGCGTGGTAAACTGCAGGTTGAGCTGAATGTGGGCCTGCCCGTTCTCACCGGGATAGAGAATGCCATCTTCCCGTACAGCAATGCGTTTCCCATCATCGGTGATAACAGCCGCCTGAATGTTCAGCATGAACTTGCCGTCAGCCCGGACTTCAAGGTAGTCTGTTCCTTTTATTTTACCCTTGATGTTTGGGCCGTCTACAATACCTTCGAAGTCAAGGTCAAAACGGGCACCTTCCGGGCCGGGTGCGGTCTTTCCGCTTGTCAACTCACTCCACTTGATGCCGTATTCGGCTATATTGGTCAAGTTAAGCTGCTCTTCAAACAACAGTTCGGTATTTTCGGTTAAATAGGTATTCATGGTATTGGTATTTTAGTTTGCGTTTGAGTTAAGGTTGCGATTGAAATATAAATCCGGCTCTACACCGGTAATTGAAAAAAAACGACATCTTTAAGCCTGTTAAGAGAGATTGTTACCGATTGAAAATGTTTTTGTCCCAGCCGCGAAACTCGTAGTATTTCTCTTTCGGTTCCCCGGTCCACCCGTTGATCCCATTGGAGGGCAATAGATACAGGTGGATAAACAGTACTGGCAACAGGGAGAGGCCCAGGACAGAAAATCCGACCATGCGACCGAAGAAAACAGAAAACAGGCAGACCACGGTAAGTGTTAGCAGGTACTTGGCTAATTTTCTCCAACTGGAGGTACGCTCTTCGAAGTGGCCCAAGAAAATATGTCCCAGTGTGAAAAGGACTGAGACAACGGCTACTTCCGGCCACAGGGTATTGGTGTAAAATAGTTGTTGATTCATGGCTAAATGGTATTTGATTGAGGTTATTCGCAAGCTAACTTCACTTCAGGATACAAGAAGTCACACATGGCCGAAATAGCTTCACCCGTTCGTTCTTCCTGCACAAAGTGTCCACAATCAAAAGTATGTACTTCTGCTTGCGGTAGTCGCCACCACCATTTTTTTAGGAAGTCGATGTTGAAGAACGGGTCCTTGGTACCCCACAGGATGAGCCAGCGTTTATTTTCAAGAGCTGAAATCTGTTGCCACTGCTGCTGGTACCAGTCAGAACTACCCGCCAGAGATTGAGCTATCCTGTACAGCGCCAGCCGGGACTGTTTATTCGGAAACGGCTTGATATACTGCTGATGTATATGACCGGACAGGTACTTTTTCTCTGTAAATGCTTTTTTTAGCAATAACCGGGGAGAAAAATTCAGTCTCAGATAGATGAACCGTCCCAAGAACGAGTTGATAACTTGACCCACTTTTTGGGCCTCCTTGTTGGATGCCGTTTCCCAAAGCCATGTGTTGAACAGCACCAACTGCTTGATTCGCTCCGTTTGTTCGATGGCCGCAGCCAGCCCGATGGGTCCGCCGAAGTCGTGCACTACAAGAGTAATCTCATGCAAATCCATTTTCCGTATGAATTCGACCAGATTTTGGGCATGATTCTGCGGTTGCCCAGCAAACGTTTTGGGTTTTTCAGAAAGCCCGAACCCAATATGGTCAATGGCGATTACGCGGTGACCTTTTGAAAATGCAGTAATGAAGTGCCGGTAGAGAAACGACCAGGTAGGCGTCCCGTGTACAAACAGGATAATGTCGCCTTCCCCTTCGTCCACATAGTGCATATATCCCGCTTCAGGGTCAATATACTGATGCTTAAAAGGATACTCAGTTTGATCGACCCAGTTTGGTATTTCTGGTGTTTCAGCCATAATTGTTGTGATCAGGTTATGGATATCAGCCTCAACCTTCTCGCCTTCGAGAGCTAATATGCAGTATCACAACGATTTTGTCCTTGGTCTATACCAAGATTCATAGCCTAACTGATGAGAGCAGCTTGCTGAAGTTGGTGGGATCGATCCGCAAATAGGAAGCCAAATCCTTGTGGGGTACCATATTGAGCAAGTGGGGACTTCGTTTCATAAAAGCTTTGAAACGTTCTTCAATAGTATAGGCCATAAGCTCATAGTGTCGCTCAAGGACACCAATAAAAATCCTCTCGATTGCTTTACGGAACAAGGTTTCTATTGGCCTATACTTCTCCATCAACTGTTGGTGGCGTTCATAGGAAAGGCGTAAAAATCGACTCTCTGTTATTGTTTCCAAGTAGTATTTCGAAGGTTTCTGGACAAGAAATGAATCAGGAATTCCAGAAAAAGAAGGAGGATAAGTAAAGGCAATGACGTGCTCTTTCCCCTCATTGATATAGTATGATCTTTGAATGCCCTCGACCACAAAATAAAGATACCTCTCTGTTTTACCTGCCTCAGTTACCAAAGTTTTGCGTGGCTCAGTATATTCGTCCCACTGAGAAGCGTATTCCTCAAGGATCTCATTCTCCACTGTATGGATTTGTTGAAGGAATTCTTGTAAAGACTTAGACATCAGTAGTGCCCACCAAGTAAAGTCGATTAAGTCAGATTGTTTAGCAAATTAATAATCATCAGCTTATACCTAAGTAGTGAAGGAAAAAATATATACCAAATTTAAATTAAGGTGGGTTAAATATTTCAGAGACATAAATAGTTTACACATAAGTGGGTACATACCAATTATAAATCAGGATATAAAACCCATAAACGCGCTTTTGAACTATTTCCATAATCAGCTGATAGATCGAAAACTCATTATTAGAATGAATTGTTTTCACAGTGTTCCTGCCCGGTGGTACAAATGGTAGTACAAAAAAAGTCAAAATACAGTTATACAGAACGTATTGGCCTATCTTGTTATGACTTCGGAACAGGCCAGTCAGACAATCCAGTGGCAATGCTTGCAATAAGGGACGCTTGGAATAGGATAACAGCTAGCTTTTTGTTCTTTGGTTTTACTCAGTCAGACATACTTGCAAAAATTATGTAGCTAACCTGACATATACTGTAAGCGCCCGTAGCTAAATTGGATAGAGCGTTAGATTTCGGATCTGAAAGTTGTGGGTTCGAGTCCTACCGGGCGTACTTCATAGCAGTGCCTGCCTAAAATGGGCAGGCACTGCTTATTTTATGACTACTCTTTTCGAACAAATTTATTCGATAAATCGACATTTATGCTATGCTGATGTAACATATGATGATACATGAAATGGCACCAAGGAATGTTTGTCTTTAAACGACTATTACACAGATAGGCAGACTACGACCTAGATCTTAAAGATTCGGCAGATCAGAAAGCTTAATACGATCGTACGCCCCACTTTTAGCATCTTCTGGATGTGGTTCCAGGCCAATAATCGTTATTTGCTTTCTATTTGGACCATAGACCCAGAACATGCGGTAGGCATGCTTGCCCTGTCCGAGATATGATTGGAACACCTTCTGGCCGTACCTTCTCGTTAAATCTTCAATTTCATGTGTCTGCAGTCCCCGGTGCCGGGGATCGGCCGCTAAAAACTGAATGGCTTTACCAAACTTTTTAAATAATTCTTTCTCATCCCCGCTTAACTGGTTTTGCTTTTTACGGGCCTTTAAACCGTCCCAAAACTCCTTCATTTCCGGGACTCCCATCAAGATTTCAAACATATGGTGCGATTACTCCTCAAGCAGCTTTTCGAGTTCTTCCATGTCCACTGGCTCTGATACCTTACCTTCTTCAAGGTTCTTCATCGCCTTGTCCATCATCTCCAACGTACGCTTGGAAATCTCATCGGGATGAATTAACTCCCGGGGACTTAGTTTAACAGATCCATCTTCAAATTCAGTGACATGGTAATACTCTGTACGGGCTCCTCGTATAGTCAGGCGTTTTTTGGAGTCGAGTTTGGCATCGTACTCCTTTTTCTTTTCGGTAGCATTCATAGCTAACGGTCTATTTTTCTTCTATTACATTGCGGGGTAACAATACCCCATATTGGGATTTCCCACAATATACGTTAGTTAACTCCTTAATTACAAGTTTTATTGCCCCCCTGGTAGTCTGGTTGAGTCACAAGGAAACTAGTAACTTATGCTAGATTGTGTAAATAGAGGAAGTTAGCAACTTCATTTATTTGCTACAGCTACAGTTAAAACAGCATCGAACTCTTCGGTCTTTTTCTCGAAAAAACTCTTTAATCAATTCGCAGAAAAACTGCTTAATGTCTTCTAAATTCATTTCCATTGTATTATTTGGATAAAATTGCTCAGATTACCTGCTGCCTCAACTCTTGTTTGTTGGGTAATGTAGAGTTATCGATTATTTCTTATTGACGGGAAAACAAACGCCCGTCACTTGCTCACAGAGAGAAAGGAATTTGTCCTGCACGGCAGGGTTATTTGCCTGGGGATGATAATCTGCTTCTTTTTTGTGGTGGAAATTACGGCCGCTAACATTATCGTTTCCCTCATCGTTCACAGCCAGCCACACTTGGGTCTGGTACCCTTTCTGAAGATCATCGGGAGCACCGGAGCCGCCCATGTTCGTAGGGACCCAACTAGGATCGACGGCATTGGCATATACGTTCGGCCATCTACGGGCTACGGCTTTTGTTAACAGAACCACATGCAATTTGAATCAGAGTAACTGATGCTTCCTTCATCCAACTTTATTTTCTCCAGTGAAGGATCTCCCTGCTTATGCATCCCTGAACTAAGGTAGATCAAGCGTTTTGGCTTTTGGATCAGGCCGGTCAGGATATACGGCGCTAATGTGTTTACGGTCAAGATCTCCTGACCTGAAGCCCGATAAACCCCGGCATTATGAATAATTGCATCAAAATCACCTAATGCATTTACATCTTCTGCCAGAGATTTGGTCTCCTTCATGCTGGAAAGGTCCCCGATGACTATGGCTTTAGCACCAGGAATTTCTTTTTCGGCATCGTTGGCTCGTTGTTTGTTGCAGGCATGCAATACAACCTCATGTCCCTGATTGATCAGGGATTCGGCCGCCAATTACCCTAATCCTGCAATAGATCCCGTTATAAATATCCGTGCCATGTTAATATAGTGTCAAAGAATAAATTCGTTTCTTTACTAAAAACGATACGAGTAATTTAAACTGATATTCCATAGAGGGTCATCATTTTCAATCTCGCTATCAATAACTTTGTTGATGGTGGTTGAAATTGTAAATGGAATATCTATCATACCCAGTGCAAAGCTTGAGGCCACATAAAAACCGTCGATCTCATCAATTTTTAAGTAATAGACCTGTGGCCTCAGACTCATGTACAGATCATTAAATAGAGAGATATTTGGAATACTGCTGTACAGGCTCAGATAGTGCGTTTGGTCCGGCACGGATGATTCCAAACCGTGTCCGCCCAAATAATAGAACCCAACATCAAAATTTTCGGTAACTGAATAACTTGTATTCATATCACCGGCCAAAAATCGTCGTGCTTCGATGATTTCTTCTGATTGGTCAGCTTCATCGATCAGAGCAGGTACGGTTCGAAATGAATAGGCAGGATGGGCACCTATTCTAAATGAAAATTTATCATTCTTGACTATATCATACCGAAACCAAAACAGGAAAGACCACGGCTTGCCTTCCAGTGAGAATCTTAGTTCCGGTTCGAATCGAAATCTTTTTCCAACTGACAAATTAAAAATTGCCGCCGGCTCACCAAGAGCCAGTGATGGCACAGTGGAAATTCCCTCATTCATTACACTTATGCTACCCGAGACATCCAGTTTTTCGTTAGAATTTCCCTGTGAAAAACCCGGATATGCAATGATATTAAAAACAATCAACAGGATGGATGTTTTAAATAATCTTGAATGCGTCAAATGTCTGATTGTACGTTCAAAGGCAGTGTTTGATCTTTTTACTACTGATGAGGCTTTTAAATGAAATTTTTTGACTTGATCAGAAATGTTAACTGCCATCGGCCATCTCATACTCTTTGTCCGTTACCGGATCAGCCCAGCTTGTTCTGCCTTCATCTAAATCGGGTACAATGGCCGTATGGGTCATTGATTGCTCAGGAGACCCACCATGCCAGTGGGGTACATTTGCCGGTGCTTTAATCACATCTCCCTCGCGGATAATTTTGATCGGTTTCCCTTCTTCCTGGTAGTATCCTACACCATCAGTTACAATTAGGATTTGACCTCCGGCATGGCTGTGCCAATTGGTTCTTGCTTTGGGTTCAAACATCACTTTACCGGCTACGGTGTTTAAGTTGTCTTCCGGCTCTACGATCATATTCACCCAAACAGTACCGGTAAAATTGCCGCCGGACACCTCGTTTCCTTTTGGCTGGATAGTGGACATATTATAATGTTCATCGCTTTCAGTTTGAGCCATTACCTGGAGTGCAGGCATCAGTAAAAAAGCGATCACTAACATTGAAGTCGTTTGTTGTATAAAATTCATGGTTGACAAAGGTTGATTTAATGATTGTTGGATAGTGGATTGCGGATTTTTGAAGCCTAATCAGACCTGTTGTCCAGCACGTTATCCAGAACGGATTGAGCTGTTGCAGCTTTTTCTTCGCCCAAGGTTGATTCAATAACACCTACGAATTCCTTCAACTGGCCGGGGGTAAACCCTACATTCAGGGAAAGATTGAAATGGCTTCCCAACATGGGCTCCACACCATCAAGGCTGCTGAGTATGGAAATGACCACCAGTTCTCGTTGGGCGTAGGTTAACACATCCCGCTCAAACAGGTCGGCAAACAGGTGTTCTTTGAGGAATCTGTCAATGGCAGGAGCAAAAGCTCCGTAGCCCGATTCCGGATTACCCCAGTCTGAACCGGTAAGCTCATACAGGGTTTCCACTCCCCGTTCGTATTTGCTTCGGTCATCATTGATTGGAGATGCTTCCGGGCCCCGTTCATCCTGGATGCCATTAGCCTCACGCTCTTCCAGGACCTCCATAAAGGTATTAAGCCCGCGAATGCTGCGGGGGAATCCGGCATAGGCGTAGAGATGTACCATAGCCTCCTTAATCTCATTGACTGTCAGACCAGAATCCAAACCGTTATGTAGTGCAGGTTTTAAGCTTTGAAGGTCTCCGATGGCTGTGTAGGCTGCAATCGGAATGAGACCTTGTTGCTTTTCGCTTAGTCTCTGACTCTGTTCTGAGTTTTGAGCCTTCAGATCGAGTGAAAGACAACTTACTGCCACAAATAAACTGATAAGTAATCGTGTACTAAGTTTTTTCATATTGTTTCTTTTTTAATGGTTAAATACCACGTGATTGTAAACGGTCTCTAAATTTCTCAATGGCTTTTTTAATCACATCCAGTCTTTCTTCTCTGGGATCGGGCTTGCCGACTGTTTCACCATCGGACTCAATTTCGAGTATCTCCTCATTTTGAGTATTGTAAACGGGCCATTTAGGTACCCCCGCGCCATTAGGATCACCTGTTTTGGCGAAGTTTGCCCAATAGGTATTCATCACCTGCGCTAACTTTTGTTCTTCAGGTGTTGGTTCAGTATCTCCCCTGCGGGCCTCCAGGTTGTTAAACACGTAGGAGATTTCTGATCCGTGTCCGGCGCCAAACCGCATTCGCTCCTGCATGGCTTCCGGGACATAGGAAAAGAGATACATATAGGCGGGATTGCCTTCATCAACAAAAGCTCTTGCTGTCATGCGGGCCGGCTCACCCCATGCCCAGTCGGTATTAAACTTTGTGATAACCTCAGCGAACTCCTTGTTGCCTTCGGGGTCGTAAGCAGCTTTCGCCTCATCTTCCAGCTCTCCAAAAAGTGAAAACAGCTCCTCTTTTGAGCTGCTGTTATTTACAAAACTACCCCCTACTTCGGCACTTGTATTCCCGATGATAAGCGGAACGTCTGCCTGTCTGCCGGCTTCGTATGCACTCTCGGCCGTTTCTACTACCAGTTCTCCATCCAGAATCGGACCCGAATAGGTGCGTGGACCACCCTCTCCATCGGTTTCTTGACCTCCATCCACAATCTCTTTCAACACTCAGGTCGCGAAGTTTTGCCAGTGCTTCTTCACCTGTTCCCTCAATCCCCTTTTTATGGGCAAAGTTTATTTCAATTGATTCAGCAGAAACAGTGTAGAGGGGATCAGCATTATCTTCACGAATCGGCCTGCCGGTAAGTACCCCGTCACGACCGCCGCCCGACTCACTGATTGCTTTATGAAAACGACCTCTTGCAGCCGGTATGGTCATGAGTGAATGAACCGACACGCCACCGGCAGAGAAACCGAAAATGGTAACATTATCCGTATCGCCGCCGAATGCTGCAATATTCTCCTGTATCCATTCAAGTGCGGCAATCTGGTCCATATAAGCGTAGCTGCCCTTCGGCTCCTCCGGATGCTCTTCACTCAAGGCGGGAAATGCAAAATGGCCGAGGCGTCCCAGGCGATAGTTGAAGGTGATCAGGATAACCCCTTGTTTGGCAAATTCCTCTCCCGAGGTTGTAGCCCCGGCACCACTTCCGCCCACAAAAGCACCACCGTGGATCCATACCATAAACTGGCAACTCTGCATCAGGTTCGGCCTCGGCTGGTGCCCATACATTAAGATATAGGCAATCTTCTGACGAGCCGTCCGAAATGGTCCCGGGCGCAGCTCCCCATCCGGCCTGAGCACAATTTGCCCCAAACTCGGTTGCATCAAGCTCACCATCCCAAGAAGATACTAGTTGTGGCGGGCGCCAGCGTAATTCGCCAACCGGTGGAGCAGCATAGGGAATTCCTTTGAAGCTTGAAACTTCTCCTTCCGTCACGCCACGTACAACGCCGTTCTCGGTACGAACAGTTGGTGATGCATTGGAATCTGTTCCCTGGGCAAACAATGATGAATGATGAGCCTGCATTACGCAACTCATGATGATAACTAATCCTGCTATTACTTTTTTCATTTTAATAAGTGATATTTAAAGGGTTCTTTCTTGAGTAGTGAGTTATACTTTTTGCCAGCTATTCATCGCCCCCTGACATCAGCTTTGTAAAAGACAGGGAACCCAACTTCCATCCATCATCCAGTTTCACATACACTTCGGTAACTTCAAATGGATTGGTGACTTCATTTCCGCCAACTTCCGCAATCAGGGTGATTCTGTTTAAGAGAATGGCCGTATTGTCAATAATATTCACCGACACCTCGTGGATATCGGTTTGCTTGTACCAGATCCCTCCGCTTTCAATAATGTTGAGTTCCCGTTCTTTACCCCAGGATCCTCCCATGTGGACGAACTCCGCTTTTTCGTGAAAGAGATCCGCCAGGGCCTCCACGTTTTTGTCAGCCATCCACTGCCATTTTTCTTCAGAGAGATTAATGATTTCCTGCTGTGTATCTGTCATGCTTTCATTTTGCTGTGCCATGACCCAGTCGGTCGACGAAATGGTAAGAAGAAGTACCACAGCGGGTATTTTAAGGCAGATTTTTACAAGTTTTCGATTCATCATAACGTTTGTTTTTAGTGATTTAGATTTTATTGCATAAAGTACCTGGGAAGCATTGCCTTGTCTTAGTTCGCCAGATGGGTTTCCCAAAAATTGACTGCATGCTTCATCCAACCTTCCGCATCTGTACCTTGACCGGTTCCGAAACCATGTCCGGCCGTTTCATACTTTCTGTATTCTACATCAACCCCGGCATTTCTCAGATTTTGTACGCGCTGTTCCACACCTGATACATTTACGATCCAGTCATTTTCTGCCACGGTGATAAATGTTGGTGGAAAGTCAGATGAGTACGTTGACTGGCCGGTATATGCGATGACGGTTGCAGCAGGTTTTGGAAGATTGCTGTCCACGAAAGCAGATACTCCATGTAATGCAATATTGCCTACCATCCTGGCACCAGCGGAGCCACCCCATAATGAGTACCCATTTGCACTGACTCCGAGCTTTTCTGCATTATTGATTATGTAAGAAATAGCAGCCGAAAGATCGTCAGTTGCTATTTGGCCACTGCCGGTTCGGTATCTAATTACAAAAGCGTTAAGTCCCTGTTTACTGATCTCTTGGGCAAGCGGGAACCCTTCGTGTAATGAGCCCACATAGCTAAATCCGCCGCCGGGGGACACGATCGCAAATGGAGCCCTCGGTTCACCCCTGAAAAGGAAGAGACCGGTTTGTTTCTTTGAGGGATCCTGTTGCTTTTGCTGTTCTGAATAAAAATTATAGAATATGGTTCTGCCACTACTGACCTCATCAATCATATCATTAAGTGCCGAAAGAACCCCTTCAGGCTGAACATTGCTGTGATACGGCATCAGCCTGCCCACATTTCTCAACGGGGTATCGTAATAAGATGAGTTATTTTCCCAGGGCAACAACAGTTCGCCAAATCCCTCGAAAGCCGGGTGGTTCACGATATCACTTACGGTATCATTGAGTGTTAAATGGTTTTGTACCATTTGATCTTCCCTTGTGTTATACACAGAATCGACCGGGTCATTATTCGTTTGGAGTAATAAAAGGACCGAAAACAACATCCACATTATCTTTACCATATTTCACTGGATTAAATCAGAAGGAATTCGTGCGATTTTTTGGGGTATCAATCCTCTTCCAACCGGCTTGCAAACCACTTGATGACTTCCGGGTCGCGGTGGCTGAAAAACTGGCTCTTACCGGTATCCAGTGATTGGATCGATTCCATATCTTCATCCGAAAGTTCAAAGTCGAATACTTCAATATTCTCCTTCATTCTTTCCTTATGGACGGTTTTTGGAATTACTACAACACCTCGCTGAATAAGCCATCTTAAGACCACCTGGGCGGCGGATTTGTTATATTTCTCACCGATGGAGACCAATAGCTCATTGCTGAACGTGTTGTTCTTACCCTCAGCAAATGGAGCCCAGGATTCATGTTGAACACCGTTTTCTTCTAAAAACTCTTGATCTTCTTGCCGTTGATAAAATGGATGGGTTTCAATTTGATTTACGGCCGGAACCACCTCATTGTTGACGATCAGATCCATCACGCGGTCAGGGTGAAAATTGCTCACACCGATCGCTTTCAGGGTTCCATCGTGATACAACTCTTCCATTGCACGCCATGAACCATGTACATCTCCAAACGGCTGGTGAATTAAGTACAGACCAGATAATCTGTTTGCAGTTTGTTCAGGGATTCTTCTACGGCCTTTTTGGTTGCTTCATACCCGACATGCGAAATCCAGAGCTTGGAGGTGAGAAAGATCTCTTCTCTGGCTACCCCGGTTTCTTTGATCGCCGCACCAACCGCTTCTTCGTTTTGATAGGCCGCTGCCGTATCGATGGAGCGATAACCTACATCGATCGCATCAAGCACATATCGCTTGCATTCATTATGATCTGGGATTTGATAGACGCCATATCCCATGATTGGCATTTCTACGCCATTATTTAGCACTACATTCTTCATAACATTTCTTCTTCCTTCGTTATCTTTTTAATTACATCTGAATTAGTTTAAATCTGTAGTTGAATAGATTTAAACTCAAAATCATTGATCAGTCACGGCCGATTCGAATGATCGCACACCGGCCAGTTCAATTTCTTCGAAATCCTCTCGAAACTCTTTCAGCTCATCGGCGGAAAATTCTATTTCAAGTGCCCCAAGATTTTCTTCCAGATGATGGAGCTTGGTCGTACCCGGAATAGGCACTATGAACGGCTTCTGTGCCAGTAACCATGAGAGAGCAACCTGTATGGGAGTGGCATTTTTACGCACACCCCATTCCCGAACCAGATTCAGAAGTGCCATGTTTTGCTCCAGGTTTTCGGGTAAAAATGAACCGACAGAATTATGCCTGGAATTTTCAGAAAACCGGCTGTATTCATTAAACTTATCCGCGAAAAAACCACGGCCAACAGGTCCCCACGGCACGAAACCAATTCCAAGCTCTTCGCAGGTATCCAGAACCTTATTTTCAGGAAAGCGTTCCAAGAGCGAATATTGCGTCTGGAGTGCCGCAATGGGCTGAACGGAATGTGCTCGCCGTACAGTATCCGGAGCTGCCTCTGAAAGACCAAAGTGGCGAACTTTGCCCTCATCAATGAGATCTCCGACCGCCCCTGCCATATCTTCGATCGGGACTTCCGGATCAATTCGATGACAATAAAGCAGATCGATATAGTCGGTTTGAAGCTGTTTAAGCATTTCGTCCACCGTTTTGCGAATGTGAGCGGGTTTACTGTTCCGACCGTTGATCGACCAGTCGCCATCTTCGCTGACGTCAAACCCAAACTTGGTCGCAATTGCGACTTGATCACGCACGGGCTTGAGCGCCTCACCTACGAGCTCTTCATCAGTAAGCGGACCATACACCTCTGCGGTGTCAAAAAACGTAACACCTCGTTCTACAGCTCCCCGTATGACTGGAATCATCTCTTTATTGTCGCGGGGCGGGTTGTAGGAACCTGATTTCATACTCATACATCCCAAACCAATAGGTGAGACTTCAAGATCCCCCAACATGCGCGTTTCACCGCTGACATTAACCTTGCCAGATGTCGATTTACCTGTCGCTTGAGCATTTGAATTAGTCCATGGCAGGGATGAAAGTGTCAATCCGGTTCCTGCAATAGCAGCAACCTTGGCCAAGAAATCACGACGGGTTGTTTTATTCGTTTCTGAATTGGATAATTCATTTTCCTTTTTCATAGTGATAGACCTTTTGATTGGTTCGTGATTTTAATTTCCTGCGCGTTCTTCCAGCTCCTTTGGATATCGCGCACCTTTCACTTCTATTTTTGACAGGGCACCTTCAATATCAGTAAGATCATCAGAGGTCAGTTCGATTTCGGCAGCTGCAATATTGCTTTTTAGATGCCTCAGTTTGGTTGTACCGGGAATGGGAACAATCCACGGCTTTTGCGCAAGTACCCAGGCAATGGCGGTCTGGGCACGGGTTGCACCATGATCATCCGCAATGTCGCCGAGCAGCTCGACCAATTGTTGATTCGCCTTGCGATTTTCCTTGTTAAATCGCGGTACAATATTTCGGAAATCATCATCAGAAAAGGTTGTATCCTCATCAATTTCTCCAGTTAGAAATCCCTTCCCCAATGGACTAAAAGGGACGAACCCAATACCCAGCTCTTCAAGTGTGGGCAATAGCTGTTTTTCCGGCTTTCGCCACCACATGGAATATTCGCTTTGAATTGCAGTAACCGGCTGTACAGCGTGTGCTTTTCGAATGCTCTTCACACCGGCTTCCGACATGCCAAAGTGCTTAACTTTTCCTTCCTCTATCAATTCCCTCACCGTTCCAGCCACATCTTCGATGGGTACATCGGGATCCACACGGTGCTGATAATACAGGTCAATAACGTCGGTATTCAGGCGCCGCAGGGACCCATCTACGGACCGGCGAATTTGTTCGGGATGGCTATCCAGCGTTTGATTCCCATCTTCCATTTTAATGCCGAACTTTGTAGCAATGGTTACCTGGTCGCGAATAGGCGCCAGCGCTTCACCCACCAGTTCTTCATTGGCAAAGGGCCCGTACACCTCGGCGGTATCAAAAAAAGTGACTCCTTCGTCGAAAGCCCTGCGGATAAGATTAATCATTTCCTGCTTATCCGGGGCCGGACCGTAACCATAGCTCATCCCCATGCAACCGAGTCCTACGGCAGAAACTTCCAAATCGCTATTTCCAAGTATTCGTGTTTGCATACCAGTATCTTTATTTAAATTGCGTTGATTCTTCTAAACTCAATAATTTCCAACCTTCATTTTCGCTCTTACAACATTCCAATGCGTTGCAGCCAGCTGACTACTTCTTCGTGGGCTTCTTCTCTTCGTTCTCCTTTGATCGCAAGGTAAATGCCATCTCGTTCCAGCCCTCCTTTGATGGAAAACGCTCGCAGAATGTTGGAATCAGGGCATAGATCTTCCACCTGCTGGATGCTATTTCCCAAGCCATATCCTCCATTGGTATTAAAGGGAATCACCGTTTTGCCGCTCAGATCGTATTTATTCAAAAAGCTCTTCATCGGCGGTGGCAGCTGCATATCCCAGGTGGGGAAGCCAACAAATACCGTATTGTACTCTCCGATATTCTCAATCTCCGTCTCCAGAGGAGGCATATAGCCCGTCTCATTTTCCCGAGCCACCTGGGCCACGATTTTATCGTAATCTTCGGGATACGGCGTTTCCAGCTTGAGCTCGACCATGTCGCCGCCCACTTCCTTTTGGATAATATCTGCTACCGCCTGGGTATTTCCGGTACGGGACAGGTACACGATTAGCACTTCCTCTTGATCAAGCTCGGTCAAGGCTGCATCTTGTTCTTGTGCTTTTGATGAGCACGAAACCAATCCAAAGAATGCTACCAGTAGCAGTATGCATGAACCTTTAGGTTTCATGATTGGTAAGCCTTCTTTTTTTATTCACTATTTCCGGTGTAAACCACTCGCCAGATACGCCCCTTTTGGGAGTCAGAGATATAGAGCTCACCGTTCGGTCCCATTGCCAGGCCTATCGGGCGGTATTCCGCATCACTTCGGGTGGGAATGGGATCGACACCGGCAAAGCCATCGGCGAACGTCTCGTAATCACCTACCGGCCTGCCATCTTCAAAGAGAGTAAACGTGACCTTGTAACCCTGTTGCGGCTGTGGCGCGCGATTCCAGGAGCCATGGAAGGCCACGAAGGCACCGCCCCGGTAGCGTTCAGGAAAATGTTCGCCTGTATAGAACAGGAGACCGTTGGGTGCCCAATGGCCCGGAAAGGCAGCCACCGGATCGAGGAACTCCGAGCAGCGCCCGACTTCCTGGCCCTCGCCGCCGTATTCAGGAGCAAGCACTTTCTTTTCTTGCTGCCTGTCGTAATAGCAATACGGCCAACCCGCGTCAGCGCCCTCAGAAAGACGCAACATCTCTTCAGCGGGCAGTTCGGCGCTCTCCTCCTGGGTATAGAGGTCAGGCCAGAGCGTTCTGAGCTGGTCACGACCATGCTGCATCACGAAGAGGGCACCGGCTTCGGTGTTCCAGTCGAGCCCTACCACGTTGCGAATACCCGTAGCGTAGTGGGTACCACCCTGCTGCGTCTGTCCCAGGGAGTCAGCCCGAAAGCGCCAGATGCCGGCGTGCCGCTCCAGTTGGGGACAGGGATCAAGTCCCGGAGATCCGGGCGTACGCGGACTCTCTTGGCAAGCATTTGAAGGGGAACCTACATTTACGTAGAGGAATCCGTTGTCGTCGAAAGTAATGGACTTTGAGTCGTGCGACCGCTGCTCTGGGAAGCCGCTGACAACGATCTCCGGATCACCTTCAGGTACAAGCGCGCCACCTTCGGGCATCGGCCAGCGATAGACCGCCTCGGTATTCGAGGCCCAGAGATAGCCGTCATGGATCGCCATCCCCGTCTCCCACAGGATGCCACTGCCCATCGGGGTCATATCACTGAAATGTTCGATAACGTCAGCCTTGAAATCACCAGTGGTGTCGCGCAATGCGGCGATGCCACCCTCTTCGCTGCGCGTCTTTACATAAATGTCGCCATTGGACGCCACGGCGATGTGCCGCGCGCGGCCCAGGCTGTCCACGACAAGGCTCGCACAAAATCCATCCGGCAGCGTGATACCTCCGTTATCAGAGGCGCATACGATTTCCGGGTTTGCTTCGATTGTCTCATTTTGAGACGAAGAGCCGCCGCACCCGGTAAACAATAGTAGGGTCAGGATAGACAGAATAGGAAACAGGTAAGCAGACCCAGTGGGAGAATCAGAAAAGCTTGTTTTAATATCCATAGTGTTTCGGTTTTTTGTAATAAATAGCACTTGATTTAAAAATCGTCCCATATAAGTCATACCTCTTCAAAGATTCAAAACTCTTGGAGGGATTCAGGACATTAGTCCAGCGGAACAAACCCAAGCGTACTCTGTGAGGTCATCGGCACAACAAGCTGGTTGGCATCCGAATCATAACAGATGGAGGCCGCGCTTGGAATATTTTCAGCGATAAGCTCCGCAGATCCATTTGGACTGATCCGGGTAATTCCACCCTGTCTCACACTGCTTACATATTTGGTTCCGTCAGGCATGATTTCGATTCCATCCCCTCCCGCCTGCACGGCTTTCTCTGTTTTCAGCAGTTCTCCCTCCGGTGAAAAGGTGAGTACTTCAGGATTGCCAAAATTGACTACGACAATATTTCCGTCCGAATCTAATGCGATGCCGTTTGGAATGTTAATCGGTTCACCAACAGCAAATTCCGATATATCCCCTTGAGGAGAAACTTTCCATACTTTCCAGGACTGCGGATCGGGATTTTGTCCCAGGTCACCGGTTTGCGTGGTATAAATGGTCCCGTCCTTT
This sequence comes from Aliifodinibius sp. S!AR15-10, assembly GCF_031569985.1. Taxonomy (NCBI): domain Bacteria; kingdom Pseudomonadati; phylum Balneolota; class Balneolia; order Balneolales; family Balneolaceae; genus Fodinibius; species Aliifodinibius sp. S!AR15-10. The sequence continues at coordinate 30,060 of NZ_JAMQKA010000026.1, forward strand.
GCAACGGCAATGTCATTTATCCAGGGAGAATCTTCGAGCCGGATATCCTCCAACGGCGCCCCCGTTTCCAAGTCGAACCGGCGTATCACGGCTACCGTTGGATCATCTTGACTCGTACCGCCATCGCGATCGGCAAAGTAGAGAACCCCATCTGCTATCTCGCTTCCGAGCGGATCATTCAAAACCAGTGGCGGGGACAATTCGCTGCGCTGACCGGGGTTCTGAACACCAATCCATTTTGTGGTATGCACCGAACCGTCAGAATTAATCAGCGACACCCATGCGTCGTTGACCTGCACACGCTGCGAGACCCCACGGCTTGGAACGATGATGAGTTTTCTATCAGCGTCGTATATACAGCTCTCGGCATTATTGATGGCTCCGTACACGCTTACATTGGATGAGATCGGGTTAAAATCACCGTCATACGTCAGACCAAGGGGATTCCCGACAGGATAAGACCCCGTATCCTGCGCTTGTACGAATAAAGGGCTGCTTAAAAGGGCAATCGTCATTACCGCAGTAACAAGGGAGATTATTACCTTGTACCTGTTCAAAATATTTGTCATCTCTTTTCGGTCATTCTTTCCAGGTTCTATTTTTTCCATAATCATATATGAGTTTATAACTGAACGTTATTCTTCATTTCCAGGGGTAAGCCTTAATATGGCGTAAGCGGTTTAAATTCCACTATTGTTCGATGCTATGGGTGTCCCGAACGCTGCTAAAGGTCAAGTCTAACTGTTTCCAGTCACCATCCTGGTTTTGATAGACTTCTGTAACCGTAAACTCATTTGACACCTCATTGCCGCGAACCACGGCCACCAGCGTAATGCGGTTCCAAAGGATGACGGTGTCGTCAAAAACCTCTACCACAACATCGTGAACATCCGCATTTTTGTACCAAATACTTCCGGATTCAATGATTTCGAGCTCCCGTTCCTTCCCCCAGGTTCCACTCATGTGCACAAATCGTGAATCATCGTGGAAAAGGGAAGCAAGCTCTTCCACATTCTTGTCTGCCATCCACTGCCATTTCTGTTGGGAGAGATTCGCAATTTCCTGTTCCACGTCAGAATGTTGGGCATAAGATGGCATGCCACTAGTGATTAAAAACAGCCCTGTGAGTAATGTTTTTAAACTGATTAATGCTTTCATGTTGATGATTATGTATGATTTGTAATTATTATAGAGAAGAACATAAATAATTGGCGCCTGCTTCTTGTTATACAGATTACGGTAATCCTTACCAATATTACGGATCAGACCTCAATGAGCTGTTATAGCGAACTGGAAATAGTTACATTGGCAAAAAATGAAAGCAGATATGTCACAACTTTACCGATTTGATACTGTCAGTGAATACAATGATTTCAATAACCATGATACATTGCACCCCTTGGTCAGTGTGATCGATTTCTCCAAAGCGGAAATGCGCACCGGCAAAAAAATGTATTTTGGGCTTTATTGCATTATTCTGAAAGATATAGCGTGCGGAAATTTGAAGTACGGCCGACATTACTACGATTACCAGGAGGGAACCCTGGTCTTCATTTCGCCCGGACAGGTTATTGATGTTCAGGACAAAACGGAGCCGTATCAACCCATGGGGCATGGTTTGGTATTCCACCCGGATTTAATACATGGCACATCACTGGCAAGAATACAGACTGAGTACAGTTTTTTCAGCTATGATACGAATGAAGCCCTGCACCTTTCAGAACGGGAACGTCAGATCGTATTGGATTGCTTTTCAAAAATAGAGTTTGAGTTAAAGCAGTCCATCGACAAGCACAGCAAGAAACTCATTGCCTCCAATATTGAACTGTTTTTGAATTATTGCGAACGGTTTTATGATCGGCAGTTCATTACAAGAGAAAACGCTAACAGGGGAATTTTAGAACAATTTGAAGAACTGTTGAACGACTATTTTGTATCCGATAAACCACAAACTAACGGATTGCCTTCGGTTGCTTATTTTGCCGAAGAATGTAATTTGTCTGCCAACTATTTTGGTGATTTGATCAAAAAAGAAACAGGGAAGTCAGCACAGGAACACATTCAGCTTAAATTGATCAACATTGCCAAGGAACGAATTTTTGAACCGAACAAATCGATCAGCCAGATTGCATATGAGTTGGGATTCAGCTATCCGCAGCATTTTAGCCGCATGTTTAAGGAGCATGTCGGCTCTTCACCAAGTGAATACCGACAGGAAAATTAGTATTGAAAGAGTTTCACAAAACAGGGACCCTCAAAATGAATAGCTTTCACAGCTTTCCTATTAGTTATTACATATGATGTAACATGAAATCTCAAAATCAACCTCTATGAATCAGAAAGCCATATATCAGTTTGGCTTCGGAACTAACAGTTCAGGGTATCGCATCTGTAATCACTCCTTTACCCACCAAATCATTTATAGACATTTTGCCTTTTACTAATAGATAACTCAATCAGATGTAGCCCATCCAAATGTAATTCCACGCACAGAATTTCAGGGGATTTCACAAAAATATTTCGAGCGAATAAACAATTTTGTTGTCCCCAGCCAATTCGGAAGTGAAAAATTAGTCGGATTTTAACCAAATAAAAAACCCCTTAACTCATTGTGAGTCAAGGGGTTATGTGGTGGCGATCCGGACGATATTCGAACTCACGACCTCCTGCGTGACAGGCTTTGATGATATACTCTTAAAAGGTTTTTAAATATTTTGATACCTATACCTACACTGTAATACATGTCTTTTTAGAACAAAAACCTTCCCATATTTGATTGTAAAGTTCGATAATTTTTAAGGGCGACATGGTACTCCGTTACCCAAATGTTACCCAAATTTGGTTTATCATTCCAATTTTTGGTTTAAAAACAGATACCTTTAATGCCGTAAGTTACTGTCTTGCAGTGTTTTATTTAAAAGTACGCACGGGAGGATTCGAACCCCCAACCTCCTGATCCGTAATCAGGTGCTCTATCCAGTTGAGCTACGTGCGCATAAAATTCTATTTTGAATGTCCGCGTTGTGTACCCAAACATTCAAAATCCTACAAAAAGAGCTTGCAAAGATAAGTACCATTTACAAGGCAGGCAAGATGTTTTTGGGAAAAATTATTATTGCTCGTTCAACCCCTTTAAGTTTCCACTCACTGCCATAAATATAAAAAAGCGAAGCCCGCACGCAACTTAATACAACGGCTTTGGCTTGCAGTTTGCGCGTAGCGTAGCCAACACCTGCTGGCAATCGCCGGGCAGTTCTGAGTCGAATGTCACATGCTCACCAGTGGTAGGGTGCTCAAAACCAAGCGTTTTCGCATGCAGGCACTGTCGCTTCAGATTCGCAAACAGGTTGTTGAACATCTGCCGACGCGTTCCGGTATTGGATCCGTAGCGGACAGAATCGCCCCCATATTGACGATCACCAAAAACCCAGTGATTATTGTGGGCGAAGTGGACCCGAATCTGGTGAGTGCGGCCTGTCTCAAGCGTAACTTCCACCAGTGATAGGTGATCAAAATACTCCAGCACCTTGTAATGTGTAACTGCCTCTTTGCCCTGGCCTTCCGGCAGCACAGCCATCCGCTTGCGGTGGTGGGGGTCACGACCAATATTTCCGGTAATGGTCCCGGATTCTTCTTCCGGGGTTCCCCATATGATGGCCCAATAGGTTCGCTGAATATCTTTGTTTTTAAAATACTCGCTCAGTATCTCGTGCGTGCGGTTATTCTTGGCTACCACCAACAGGCCACTGGTCTCTTTGTCCAGGCGGTGCACAATACCCGGGCGCAGCGTATCCTGATCCTGCCCGGAAAGGCTGTCCACATGCCACAGCAAACCATTGACCAGCGTACCGGTCCAATTTCCCTTTGCCGGATGTACTACTGTGCCCGCCCGTTTGTTAACGATCAGCAGATCGTCATCTTCATATACGATTTCAAGAGGCATTTTTTGAGGAATAGCCTCCGGCTCCGGCGGATTCGGCAACTTAACATCAATAACGTCACCCGGTTCCACATTATATGAAGACTTCTCGACCTTCCCGTTAACGGTAATATGTCCCCCTTCAATCGCCTCCTGAACTTTGGTCCTGGAGGTATCATCAAGCTGAGTAGCCAGGTATTTATCGAGTCTTGTACCTTCGGAAAAATCGCCCGGCACCTCGAACTTATGCTCAGAAAACTCAATTTTTTCCACTGTCATAACTCTTTTTTGATATTAAAAACACCAAAATTCCCTGTTTTTCTACCACTTTATGATCATTGTAACTCCATGGTATACATGGTGATAGAGATTATTTACCACTTCCACATATAACCTAAAAAAATAATTTAAATTTTTTTGTAAGGATTTGCTCCGAAAGGTATCAATAGAGTGACTTTTCATTAAGGGAGACCTGACATACAGCGTTTATTCCTTTTGAATAAAATACACTATTCCCCAATAGAGTCCCAAAAGGCTTCCGGCTTTTCCCTTGGCTGGGAGCCTTTTTATTTTTACTGACACAACAGAAAACACTTGTGGAGGCTGAAACCTGTAGCTATTTGTATCAACGTCGCTTTGGCAAAGTTCCAATGAACTTTGACCCTTGATATCGATCTAATCCACATAACGCAGTTAACACAGCGTTAATATTTCGTATCGGTAAGATTTTTTAGCGTTCACTTGTTACATTGAGCTGTTCTAAAATTTAAACCCATTGCCATGATCAAATCACTATATATCAAAGATTTTGCCCTCATTGACGAACTGGAGGTCGAGTTTGGCAAAGGGCTGAATATCCTAACCGGGCAAACCGGGGCCGGTAAGTCGATCGTAGTGGGGGCGCTGAACATGATTCTGGGAGAACGGGCCGATACTGAGCTACTGCGGCAAGGTGCTGACAAAGCGATTACCGAAGGCATCATTCACATCGGAGAAATGCCTGCAATACGTTCAATACTTCAGGACAATTCCGTCGATTATGCCCAAGACCTGATTCTGCGCCGCGAAATCAGGGAGTCCGGCAGCCGGGCGTTCATCAACGATACCCCTGTCACCATCACGGTGCTTCGGGAAGTGGGCAATTACCTGGTGGACCTGCACGGTCAGCACGATCACCAGCTTCTGCTGAAAGAGGAGAATCACCGGGGGGTTATCGATGGCTTTGAAGAGATCGCGCCTTTAAAGAAAGCATACCAGAACTCATACAATGAGATGGGTGAACTGAAGCGTGAGCTCAAAAAACTGCGCAAACGAGAAGATGAGCTACAGGAAAAGCTGGAGCTCTACCGCTTTCAGAACCAGGAGCTGGAAGATGCTGATCTTGATCCCAACGAAGAGGATGAGCTGGAAGCCGAACTGAAACTGCTGGATAATGCGGAAGATCTCGATCAAAAAGCTGCAGCCATCGTGGAGATGGGCAGTGGTGACGATATCAACGTGATGGAACTGTTGAACCAGATAAAGCTGCATCTCGAGGATATGGCCCGGATCGAAGAAGAATTTGAATCCTATCTTGCAGAGGTTTCCACCGCCCGAATCAGTATCCAGGAGATGATCAACTTTACCGAGCGCTACCGTGCGGGTATTGAATTTAATCCCCAGCGGCTGGAAGAGTTGCGAAACAGGCTCTCTGAACTGAACCGATTGCGCAAAAAGTATAACCGCGGCATTCCGGATCTCATTGAGTATCACCACGAAATACGCAAGGAATTGAGCCTGGCCGAAAATTTTGACCTGGAGATCGAAAAGCTGGAAAAAAAGATCTCTATGAAAGCCCAGGAACTGGCAGAACAGGCTAAGAAGCTGCATAACAAGCGCAAGGACATCGGGGAAAAGCTAAGTTCCGACATCGTTGACGAGCTAACAAAAATGGGTATACCCAACGGCCAATTCCGTGTTCGCGTGGATTGGCTGTTCTACGAGAACGGGTGGATCGAGATTGAGGGCCGAGCGGTGGAATGCACCGAACATGGCTGTGACGAGGTCAGCCTCTATATTTCTACCAACAAGGGAGAAGAGCCCAAGCCACTGGCCAAGATCGCCTCGGGTGGGGAAATCAGCCGGGTGATGCTGGCCCTGAAATCGATATTGGCCAAGGAGCAGAGCCTGCCGGTAATGATTTTCGATGAGATCGACAACGGCATCAGTGGACAGATATCGGAGAAGGTGGGCCGCAGTATGCGCCGCCTTTCCGAGTCGTGCCAGATTATTGCCATCACGCACCAGCCTCAGATCGCCAGCCAGGCCCATCATCACTATAAAGTGGAAAAAATGGAAAAAGATGGACGAACGGTTTCCAGAATAAATCCATTATCAAATAAGCAGCACGTGCAGGAAGTGGCCAGCCTGATGAGTGGCGAAGATATCACAGATGCAGCACTTAAAAGCGCCGAAGAGCTAATTGAGAAAAATACGTTCCGAAACTAGCTTTGGTCTGCATCGATTCTTTGAGTTTGAATAAAGATAGTTGTAGTTCCCATGGGAAAAACACACTCCGAACGGTTTGTCACCCTGGTTAAAGATGCTCTTAACCGCGTGGAAGAGATTACACCGGTAGAAGTGCAGGAAAAGATTGATGGGGAGGAATTCACATTGATTGATGTACGGGAACATGATGAGTGGGACAGTTCCCGGATTGTCAACGCGATTCATCTTGGTAAGGGTGTCATTGAACGCGATATTGAGGATGAAATGCCTAACCAGGATGAAGAACTGGTACTGTACTGCGAGGACGGGTACCGATCGGCTCTTGCAGCAGATAACCTCAAAAGAATGGGCTACAGAAACGTCAAATTATTAAAGGGCGGTTTCCGCGCCTGGAATGAGGCCGGGCTGCCGATTGAAAAAGAAGAAGCCTGAATGTTCAGGATAAAATACATTGATTAAATTAATTTATGATTTTCCTACACAGACCTGAACAAGACCACAAATTTGCCGATCACATTGAAGAGCGCCTGGTAGAAATGGTAGTGGCCCACCAGGTTCGGCGCTATTCGGATGGGAGTGGTGAAAATTTGCCATATCTACAGGAAAACGAAACAAAAATTACCGGTGAAAACCAGATCAATCAATTTTTGAAGGAACTTGAACAGGAACTGCGTGAACAACGAATGGTAACCAGTGACAGCTGTTACATAGATCCTCGAACCGGGGAAATCTGTTAACAGCCCTCCATCATCAGTTGGTGCAGGTTTCATTTACACCAATAATACTTTATCTCAATACCTTTCGTTATATTTAGTAATAAACCTGGTAGTAAAATTGCTGGGGATATCAGGTTAATTGGTTTTGTGATTTAAAAGCCGGTCACAGGTACTAAGGTACTTTCACTTAGATACCTCATTCATTATATTTTAAAGATAAACTTAAGTTTTATTTATACGGCTTCAGAACAAAGCAACTTCAATAAGTACGGGTTACCTTTCCAAATATTGATTTACTAGAATGGATTTTTCAGAGTTTATAGAAACATATCGAAACAGGTTGAAAACTGTTTTCAGAACCGAGGATAACATTAATGAGCTAAGCCTGAAAAGGGGCATCCCTTCCGATATCCTTAGGCAGGTTATGGATTGCAAACCGCTCTCCACTTTTATTCCCTCGGAATACGGCGGCCGGGGCTGCAAAACGCATGAGGCCCTGTCGATGCTGGAAGCCAGCTCCTACGAATCTCTTGCCCTTTCCCTTATGATGGGAATAAATGGCGCTCTTTTTCTGCAGCCGCTTGCCAACTATGGCAGTGAGGAGATAAAACAGGATATTTTCACCCGCTTTTTGGAAGATCAAAGTATGGGCGGATTAATGATTACGGAGCCTGATTACGGTTCTGATGCCCTCCGGATGGAAACCAGCTATATCAAAGACGACAACAGCTCCAACTACAGCATTACGGGAACCAAACACTGGGCCGGATTAACCGGACAGGCTGACTACTGGCTGATCACCGCCCGTATGGATAAACAAAACGGCAGTGGCCTTGGCAGAGATATTGGATTTTTTGTGCATGACAGTCGAAACGGCGGCATCGAAGTAGAGGAATATTACAACAACCTTGGTCTCTACATGCTTCCATACGGACGGAATAAAATCGATATCACGGTACCTGAAGAATTTAAATTGAAGCCCCGTTCCACCGGTATCAAGATGATGCTGGATGTGCTGCACCGAAGCCGGCTTCAGTTCCCGGGCATGGGGATGGGCTTTCTGAAACGCCTGTTGGATGAGGCACACAAACATTGCAAATCGCGGTTGGTAGGTGGGAAAAATCTTTACGAATACGACCAGGTAAAACGACGTATCGCCCGCCTACAGATGGCATTCACCGTTTGCTCCGCCATGTGTACCCACACAAGTACCAAAGTGCCGTTGAAACGCGATGCCTCTACAATGGATGTGCAGGCCAACACCATTAAAACTGTGACGACCGACCTGATGCAGGAGGCTTCACAGTCGCTGTTGCAACTGATGGGCGCCAAGGGATACCGGCTCGACCATATTGCCGGACGCTCCCTGATCGATAGTCGTCCCTTCCAAATTTTTGAGGGTTCAAATGATATTCTCTATCAACAGATTGCTGAGTCCGTGCTGAAAAAAATGCGGCGCCTGAAGCTCAATAATATGTTCGATTTTCTTAAAAAGTATGAGCTGACCTCTAATGTTGCCGACCGCTTCAACGGACTGTTCAACTTCAACGTTGACTCCCAGATGGTACAGCATAAGATGGTGGATATGGGACGTATCCTCAGCCGGGTCATCTCTATGGAATTTACCCTTCGGCTAGAAGAGTATGGGTTCAACCGCAACCTGATTAACAACAGCCTCAGAACGCTGGAAGACAAGGTGGAACAGCTGATGACCACCTTCAAAAACAAAGATACAGCGGATGTTGTTGATGATTATGAAGAGAATAGCGCATGGGTTCGTTTTGTAGCTCCTGAACTCCAGTACGACTAACACGCTCTTTACAGCTTGAGAGCATCGCCCTGACAGAAACAGAAATCTATTCCTGTTATGGATTTTCTGGGTCAGTTATACAATGGAGAATACTGGTTCAGTCGATTTCTGCTACAACGCGCTTTGGCCTTTATCTATCTGCTCTCCTTCGTCAACGCCCTGAACCAGTTCCCGGCGCTGTGTGGTAAAAATGGTCTGCTGCCGATCGATCTGTACCTGGAACGCGCTTCCTTCAAGAGGGCTCCCAGCATTTTCCACTGGAGATACTCCGACAAGCTGCTTAGAACCGTGGCGTGGATCGGCATCCTACTTTCACTGGTGGCACTGTCCGGTCTCTCAGAATGGGGACCGCTCTGGATTTCCATGCTGATATGGCTTTTGCTTTGGGCACTATACCTGTCCATTGTCAACGTAGGACAAACTTTTTATGGTTTCGGCTGGGAATCAATGCTGCTCGAGGTTGGCTTCTTTGCCATTTTCCTGGGACCGGCACATATGGCGGCGCCTGTGCTGGTTATCTGGCTCATTCGCTGGATGCTGTTTCGCGTAGAATTTGGAGCCGGACTTATCAAGATGCGGGGCGATCAGTGCTGGCGCGATCTGACCTGCCTGAGCTATCATCACCAAACCCAGCCACTGCCCAACCCGTTAAGCCGCTACTTTCACCTGCTCCCCGAGCCGATTCACAAAATGGAGACCTTCTTTAATCACACGATACAACTGGTAATTGTCTGGGGACTCTTCTTTCCCCAGCCGGCCGCATCCATTGCTGCTGCATTGATCATCCTCTCACAGGGATACCTTATCATCAGTGGGAACTATTCCTGGCTCAACTGGCTGACCTTATCTCTTGCTTTCAGTGGCTTTAGCGACGGTGTTATTCAAAATGTAATTGGAGTTACCCCACCTGTTGTTGCTTCTTTACCAGCCCTCTACTACCCGGTATTGCTTATCCTCGGTATTGCTGTTCTGATCATGAGCTATCAACCGGTAAAAAACATGCTCTCCCCCGGGCAGATGATGAATTTCAGCTTTAACCCGTTGCACCTGGTCAATACCTACGGTGCCTTCGGATCTGTCACCAAAAAACGCTATGAGATTATCCTGGAAGGTACTGATGAAAACCAGCTAACTGATGAAACTGAGTGGAAGGAATATGAGTTCAAAGGCAAACCTGGGGATCCCGCCAAACGTCCTCCCCAGATCTCACCGTACCACCTTCGGCTAGACTGGCAGATGTGGTTTGCAGCAATGTCTTCTCCCCGTCAAAACCGCTGGCTGCTTACACTCATCCACAAACTGTTGAATGGTAACAGATCGGCTGAAAAGCTACTGAAGAAGGTTCCGTTTAAAAACGAGCCACCCAAATATATCCGTGCCAGACTCTTCCGGTATCGATTCACCTCCCAAAAAGAGTACAAAGAAACCGACAACTGGTGGAAACGGAGCTTCGTAAACCGATACATTCGACCGCTTTCTCTCGAAGATTTTTAACAGGTAAGTAGTTTGCTCAAAAAATTTCGTCGATTGGTGTAAATGTTGTCTCGTTGGACTGTTGAAATGTTGAGCTGTTGATCAAAGGGGTCTCAAAGGTCAGAAAGTCCAAGGTCGGAAGGTGGAAGGGTGGAAGGTCCAGGGTCGAAAAGTCCAAAGTTGTAAGGTCCAGGGTATGTTTATATTCTGAGTCCTCTAGCAGATGTTAAACTGTTGAGGTGTTGAATTGTTGATACTAATCCTAACTTTGCTTTCCGCCCTTCGAAATTTTTGTTGAGCAAAGTGCCCGAAACCGAAGTGTTAAGAAACAATTTCTGTCTGGGATCCGCGCGGCTCAGCGGATTGAGTTAAATGGTTTTTCCCGAAAATCTTCGGGAGTATGAAACGCAACAAAAATTTCATCAGGCGGTGATTTTTTGGTGGAAGTTCTTTAGTCCGACTCCCGGCGGATTTTTTTCACTAAAAAAATGAACACCACATATCGATGAAGAATATTGGTTATTCCTTTGCGCGAGACAAGCTCCGGGATTCCGAAATCATTGGCACAAATTAGCTGGAGCACTATTGATGATACCAGCTGTTCTTCAAAGCAGGTACTCCAATACGGACGGCCAGTCGGGGAATCGTTTTGATCCAAAATGAATATGTTCTCCCTCAAACTTATCTACGCCGTGGGCCAAACGATCGTCAATTAAAAAATCTCCCCTGACCAGGTGCTTGTGATGGCTCAAAATAAGACGCTTTCTAGCTACCTCGGAAAGGTGCTGCCGCACCCAAAGATTTTTTGCCGCCCACGCCGTTTCATTATTCCACGGTGCAGTAGACAGAATGTAGGTATCAAATGCTGCTGCTAATTTGTGATATGCCTCTATAGCCCCGTCCACCGGCGGAAGATCATCAAAATATCCCGGTATATCGTCATATTCTTCTCCAAACTGCTGCTTTTGTTCTTTCGTAACAGACGGGATGCCGGCTTCAAAATCGACCAGCGTCCCATCCATGTCTATGTATAATCGCTTCATAGCTGCCTTGGTTTTCTTCGGTAAAAGATAACGAATTAGCCTCTAACTTTTGGTTGTCAAAGTGGTGATTTGCTTTCGTGTTTCAATCACTTCCTTTGTATCTTCACAGGCGCTACAGGCAATACGAAATTATCACCTGGATGAAAAAAACCATCAAACGATCCCCATTACAGCAGTCCCTCCTTATTGCCGGCATTCTGCTTATCGGTCTCAATTTACGTCCTGCCCTGGCTGGAGTCGGCCCACTGATCGGTGCCATACGTGATAGTACAGGACTCTCCAACACCCTCCTGGGCCTTTTGACAACCCTGCCCCTGCTGGCTTTTGCAACCCTGTCCACGCTTACACCCCTTTTTACCAAGCGGTTTGGCATAGAAGAGACTCTGGCGGGCGCGATGGTACTTCTTACAGGTGGAATTTTACTTCGTGTAATTCCTACTGACCTCACTCTTTTCGGGGGCACACTGCTGCTGGGTACCGCCATTGCATTTGGTAATGTACTCTTGCCCAGCCTGGTGAAACGCGACTTCCCCCATAAAACCGGGCTGATGACCAGTTTCTATTCCAGTGCGATGGGGCTGGGCGCCGCCATTGCGGCCGGCATCAGTGTGCCGCTGGCTGTTGAAGCTGGCTTTGGATGGCGGTGGTCACTGGGAGCATGGGCGGCATTTTCAACGTTGGCACTACTTTTATGGTTGCCTCAAACAAGGAATACGACTCTCCCAAGACATAACCGCAGCTTCCTGAAAGCGATGCAGGACCTGGGGGGATCAAAACTGGCCTGGCAGGTGGCGCTGTTTATGGGACTCCAGTCATTTTCTTTTTACGTTATCCTTGCCTGGCTCCCGGAAATCCTGGTGGACCGTGGCCTGGACCCATCATATGCGGGCTGGATGCTCTCTCTTTCCCAGGGTATGGGCCTTGTCGGTTCACTAACTTTACCAACCTGGGCCGAAAAGATGCCTGATCAACGCCTGGCGGTCTGGATTGTCGTTATCCTGGAGTTAATAAGTCTTATTGGGTTATTGCTCCCCACAACGTTCTGGGTGCCGTTGTGGGTTTCCCTGATCGGCATCGCCCTGGGCGGCAGCTTTGGCCTGGCCCTGCTCTTTATCGTTCTGCGCACCAGTGACACAGAAACCGCCACTGAGCTGTCCGGAATGTCGCAATCGATCGGCTATTCCCTTGCGGCCATCGGTCCCACCCTGTTTGGAGCACTTCATGATCTCACCGGGGCGTGGCTGCTGCCGTTGGGACTCCTTTTCCTCATTCTTGCCACAAAACTCTTTGTTGGACTCGGTGCTGCCAAGCCCAAGAAGTGCTGATCGACGAAATGTTAAGCCAGAAACCATAACGGCATGCCGTACATTCAGCCTGCAACCGAATCGTTAAAAAAGTATTGCCATTATAATTAAGTAACCTTCCTAATTGCCAGCCCCTCAAAAACCTGGTTCCTGGAATTGTTTTACCAGGAGTCTGGATTGCTAAACCGTGCTATCACTTTTCTTGTGGCTGGGTAGTTTCTCTTTGCGGAACCAGAATCAATGGGTGCCACAAAGTTCATTTACCAATTCTTCACTTCAAGAGCGTTTTTATACTGTCCAGAGAGCCTTCATTGGGAGCCGGCTCTAACTCCAGCAGGTGGGCCATCAGCTCATAAAGGTGTACTAATTCAAATGGTGAAACGGTATTACCTGCAGTAAACGAAGGTCCACGCGCCGCGAAAATGCCATGCATATCTTTATTAATATTGTCATATCCGTGGGTGCCTTGTGGCAGGTTGTTGATGAAGCTTTCTTTGTGTTCGCTCTTTAAAATAGTATATGGGATATCAGCTAGCATAATGATATCCATCACCCGGCTATGATTTTTCAGATGATAGCGTTCGGGTAGCTCCTCTTTTCTGTACACCGTGTAATGCAGCTCCGACCGCTTCAACTGCTGGTACACCTGCTCCACTTTCCCTGAATCCGGCTGTATCATGGTGACTGGTTCCAGGATATAACGCTGGATATCATCCATATTGACAAGCGAATCCAGGGTTATAATTTTGTCGGCCGAAAGCTCGGTCATGCCGTGGTCGGAGACGATCAGCACGTTCATTTTATCCCAAAGCTGTTTCTGCTGTAGTTTATGGACCAGGTATCCAAGCAGCTGGTCGGCCTCCTGTACAGCGACCACCAGGGAATCTGATGCAGGGCCATGCTGGTGTCCCTGGGAATCAACCATTCCGAAGTAGAGCGTGCCAAAGTCGATGGGATTTTCCTGCTTGACGAACCAGGAAACGACCGTATCAATCCGTGCTCGATTATTCATGCCGGCGTCAAACTTCTTCCAGTAGGTGGGCCGCATTCCATTAATTTCCGCTTCCGAACCTATCCAAAACATGGTGCCGGTGGTCAAACCCTGCCTTTCGGCCGTATTCCAGATCGGTTCCCCCTGGTACCAGTCGCCATTTGCAACAGCCTCACGATCACTTATTCGATACCACTCATCCCATTCCGGGTCATACATCGTATTGCCTACAAGTCCGCTGTTTTCGGGATACAGGCCCGTAACAATACTGTAATGATTCGGGAACGTTTTAGTGGGGACGACCGGGATCAGGCTCTCCGCCATTACACCAATGGAAATAAACCGATCAAAGTTTGGCGTCTCAGTTTTGGAGAGGTAGTCATATCGGAATCCATCGAATGAGATCAATAGCAGTTTACCAGTACTGTTGTTGCTGGATTTGCTACAACTTGTAAACAAGATTAGCAGCAGAGCAATGAGTTGATATATAATTTTCTTGGTCTGCATAAGGAAAATATTTTTAACGTATTTACCGGTTGCATTTAGAGCCGCTATACGGTCTCTGCGAGATCTACGTAATCGGTGGAAGAACGACAGGGCCCGCAGATAACGCGGATTCCGCAGATTGCCTGGTACATCCATCCTTATGGATCGCCCGTGAAGATGACTAACCGGGAAACACGTATTTTATACTAACTAAAAATGGGTACCCCGAACATCCGGGATACCCATCGGAATGTAATGAGATGATAGCTAGAAAGTGTAGCGCACACCAAACTGCATCAACCAGCGGGAGCTGTATGTACCAAAGTCCTGGATATTTGCTTTGTACATATCATCCACGGTTTGAATCTGGTCTGAACCGTAGTTCAAGCTGTATACCGGCGTATAGTCACCGTTGGCTTCATCTCTGAATCCGGTAAACTCAATCGGCTCATAAACACCATTCCCTATACTATACCTATTTCCCCAACTTGTATCGACCAGATCTCCGAGCAGGGAGGTAAAGTTAAAGATGTCAAGGGTAAACTCGAGTTTTTGCCTTCGGTTCATCAAGTCAGCAAAGATCTCCTGCTCCACTTTCAAATCAATGATTGATTCAAAAGGAGCACGCGAAGCATTGCGCTCAGCATACTGACCGCGGCGACTGCTCAGGTAATCACTGCTTTCAATAAACTGATCGAAGGCTTCTGCCTGTGCCTGTTGTTCAGTCGGTGTACCTTCCCAAGCCAGGTTAGATGCATCTTCAGGTATATAAATCAGGGAAGCGTCATCGCCGCCCTCGTTAACCATGTTTGTACTCTGGTCGATGACAAAGGAAGTTGGGCGACCTGAATTGCCTTCAAAGAATAATGATATCGTTGTAGCCAGGTTATCCAGGAACTCTTTGCGATAAACAAGAGAGGCCGTAACCCGGTGCCCCAGGGAAAAGTCGGAACGTGACAACGCCAGGTTATTTGCTCCGTTCACATGCTCCTGGTATTGCCACAGTGAATTGATTTGTGAAGAGGTGCCTTCGTTGATTACGTAAGCATCTCCGTAGGTATACGACAGATTGGTTCTGAAACCGTTCCCGAAATTCTTACGCAACTGGGCGGTAATATCGTACGTGTGTCCCTTACTGGTATTGCTCACAACGTGAATGTTGGAATACCGGCTGTCAACGTATCGGTCGGAATAGTTGTAAAACGGTCGATTATCCGGTCCATCCAGTCTGTCATTCTGGGCCTTCAGGTTCACGTTTTCAATGACAATATTGTTCATTGTTTTTGTGTACTGAAACTCCAGGGACCCGATGATGCCATAGGGAAGACGTTGGTCAACCCCCAAACTGGTTCTGAAAACGGTCGGGTACCTGAAATCCTCAGCAAACATCTCTAACCGACCGGAAGGTATAACCTGGTCAGCAGAGCGACCGAAATCCTCCAACGTCAGTCCCTCTGTCGGATTCGGGCGGAATGGAATCGTATTTCCATTTGAGAGTGTGGTCTGGTCCTCAAAATCTCCCGCTTCAATCGTACCGGTATTGGCACCGTTGTTGAGGAACATTCCTCCCGGCCATACAAAAGGTACACGCCCAAGAAAGACACCAGCACCTCCGCGAAGCTGCGTATTGCCATCTCCAAAAGCATCCCAGTTGAATCCAAAACGGGGAGATACATAAAGCTGTGCAGCGGGTGTTTCTCCCGGACGAGCTCCTTTTAGATCCTTGCCAAGTGCTTGCAATTCGGGAATGGTGGTGCTGAACACATCATCGGCGTATCGTGGATCTGTAGTAATTTTGGGTACATCGAACCTCAAACCACCTGTCAATCGCAACTGATCATTGAGCTGCCATTCATCCTGAACGTATAAACCAAGTTGATAGGCATTAAAAGCCCCGATGTTCTTAGCCTCATCACCAATAACATTCTGTCCACCAACCAGGGATACACCCCGCAGGTAAAGGGCAGGAGCTGCAGGATCTATGTTCGGATCATTAACAGAACGAACGGACTGTAGGAAGTCCTGTGGACTGTAATAGAAATACCATCCATTGTTGAAGGGAATAAACTGGTTTGCCATATCATAAAACTCATTGTGGGTTCCAATGGTTATGGTATGATCACCGGCAAAGATGTTAAAGTCATTGGTAATAGTCAGTATTTCTTGATCCAATAGATTAGAGGTTGAAAACGGTTCGTTTCCCAGCGAAATCTCCCCGTCACCGTCGAATATGGTTACCGTTGGAAAAGCTTCACCATCATAATCCCGATCATCGAGAACATCGGTATAACCAATAGTCAACTTGTTGGCCATATCGTTACCGAACGAACTGGTGAGTTCAAGCGCTGAAGAATGGGTGGTATTTGGAAAAACCTCACTATTATTGCTGTAATTGATTGTCCCCGTTCCACTTTGATAGCGGTCGATATTATCCGATTTGGTATAACTGTGGCGGAACATCAGCTTATGCTGCTGATTGATATTCCAGTTGAGTTTTACGAGCGCTTTGTCACTGTCCAGAGACGAATTTTTATCACGGAATGTACCGGCATTATATGAAAACTCATCCTGCAATGTTGTGCTTATCTCTTCAAGCGTACTGATGTCGGCATCCCCTTGATAGCTGTTTATCCCCAGGAATGGCTGCGGAGATTGAGACCGAAGCATCTCAAGATTTGCAAAAAAGAAGAGCTTATCTTCAATTATTGGCCCGCCGACCCTGAATCCAAACCGGTTATTCTTAAACTCAGGAAGAGGCTCTCTGTTTATATCGTTAAAATTGGCCAGCCCTATAGGGGTTTCACCGGCCAAGCTTTCATTCCGGTTGAACCAGTACACTGATCCCTCATACTTATTGGTTCCACTTCGGGTAATGGCGTTGATAGCCCCACCTGTAAAACCACCCTGGGTGACATCAAAGGGAGAGAGGTTAATCTGGAACTGCTCAATAGCGTCCATACTGATAGGCGATGCCCCGGTTTGTCCACCATTCGTTCCCTGGGCAGAAAGCCCGAAAACATCGTTATTAATAGCTCCGTCAATGAAAATGCTGTTGAACCGGTTGTTCTGCCCGGCAATGGATATTGCGGCCCCGTCATCGTCACTGTTTACCACATAGGCTTGCGGGGTCAGCCGCGAGTAATCCGCCAGTGAGCGTCCAACGGTGGGGGCATCTTCAATGTCTGCAGTGCCGACGTTTTTCCCGACACCGGTTTTGTTCCGGTTAAAGACATCGCCGGCGGCCACCACTTCAACTTCACCAAGCTGTGTGGAACCCGGCTTCATTTGGGCTTTGAATTTGTAGGTTTCTCCCAATGCAAGCTGTACGCCCTCTTCTACGTAGGGCTCATAACCGACAAAAGTAACCCGGATGCGATAAGGGCCACCCACCCTTATATTCCTGATATGAAAGGAACCTGAGTTGTTAGTGGCTGCCCCATACTCCGTTCCCGATGGAACATGAAGGACCAATACATTGGCTCCCGGGAGACTTTCCCCGGACTCGTCTAAAACTGTCCCGTTCATTCCGGCCGTGGTAACACCCTGACCAAAAACAACGAGCGGTAAAAATAGCAATGCGCAAAAAATCGTTGCGTAACGTTTCATAATGAAATGTGTTAGTTAGAGATTGTGATGAGATGATAGAAATGATGAGGTTGTGATAACTCATCTTGACGCGCTAAACTAAAAAAATGGAGATTACGATAGTGTTAACTCAGGATGGTGAAAAGGTTACTTAACAGCGTAAAGTAACCAACTCACGAGGTAATTATCACGAGTTAATTAGCTTTTTATAGGTGCTGACCAGTGTTTCTTGAGAAACCCCAAGAAAAAAAAGTGTATATATGAGTACAAATATTAGCTGAAGTCGGATTACTCCGTTTTCCCTGTATTTCCTAGCAGAAGTTATAACTTTTTTAGGCGAAATGTAAAACCCACCTTCTTTTTTAATGCATCTAACCATAACATTATCCTCCATGACGATCAGCTTTGGGTTAAAGCCGCCAACGCTTTTGAACAAATCGCGGGTAATAAACAGGCTTTGATCTCCAAAACGGAAAGCGTCTATATCAAAACGGGTGCACCAGGCGTAAAATCGCAGCAACGGGTGTTTACTGTCAAAAGCCAGCCTGAAGCATCCGGCGGGATAGCCGTCCTGCAATGCGGTCATAATCGTTTGATCAAAACCTCGAGGTGGGATAGAATCGGCATGCAGGAAATAGAAAAGCTCAGAACTGGCTGCTTCTGCCCCGGCATTCATCTGGCGGGCGCGCCCTTTTCGGGCAGTTTCAATTACCCGGGCTCCCGACGTTTCAGCGATTTCTCTTGTTTGATCAGTGCTGCCGCCGTCTGCAACAATGATCTCATGGACATGCTGCCCGTTACGAGTTTTCAACTCTCGGATGGTCTGCCCAATTACATCCGCTTCGTTCAGGGCCGGGATGATTACGCTAATCCGCATTTCTCACACTAATTTGAATATCGTTTATTTATTAAAGTGCTTTTGATCATGAGTTTAACAAATGAATTCACTCAATTGCAAAATTAACGCCCTGCAGATTGCTTAGGAGTTAATTGGTGAGAAAAGCGGATTGATATTCATTTCGAAGAATTCACAAAACGTATTTTTATATCCTGCCAGTCCTCCAGGGTGTCTACATCATTGAGCCTGGGAAGTTCGCTGTATGTAAGATTGAGATCCTCAATACTAGTAATGGTTTCTGCATATACACTCTCAGAGCTCCATTCTTTATCATCGAAAAGTTGCTGGTAATGATCGTCCATTCCCAGCAGGTAATATCCGCCGTCCTTTGATGGCCCGATAACAGTATCCTGAGACTTCAACTCATTGAATGCATCCCGGATAATCTCGGTCGTCAACTCCGCGCAATCACTACCTATAATGGCCACACGGTTGTAGCGGTCATCGAGAGCACAGTCGAAGGCATGCTTCATGCGTTCACCCAGATCCTTGCCCACCTGCGTCCGTTTTTGGGCTCCAATCGTGTCCCAAATGTCGTTCAATGGAATATACTCCGAATACCACACCTGCACATCGATCTCCAGGGGCTTTACGATATCCAGGGTATACTGAAGCAGCTGGTTATATATTCTGAGTGCTTCTTTATCGCCCACTGATTCAGCAAGACGTGTCTTAACCCTGCCTTCTCTTGGATTTTTAACGAAAACAATAAGGAGTTCTTCGGTAGCCACTTATTTCTTATATATTTTATGCATTCAGAGTGATTCCGTAATACCCGTACAAACTAGCCAAGCTCAAGAGCAATATCACGCCTTATCCCAAAACATAATATTCTGGTGAATTTTGGAAACCCAAAGATGTCTTCCTACGCCGTCTGTCCCCCACAGCTGCTGCCGGCGCCAGCAGTGCAGCCATAACAATGCTGGTTCGTCATAATCTGGCGATTCTCGAGCAGTCTTTTGTCAAAGTTTTTCACATGACCGGGGACCTCCTCGTGCGTCTCCATCTCAAGCATCTGGTTGAAGTCGCAGTCGTACAGGGTGCCATCCCACCCCACGGAGATGGTATTACGGCACATCACGCCCTCGGCCGCCTGGGGATTAAAGGAGGTTACCAGCCGTTCCATATATTCATCGAGATTGCCTGACACAAGCAGGAAATCCAGGAATCGACTGATCGGCAGGTTGGTAATCGCCAGCAGGTTGTTAAACTCAATATTATGCTTCCGCCGTAGCTCTTTTCGAAAATCCTGCTCAATTTCCTTTTGATTGGAAGGTAAAAATGCCCCCACCGGGTTGTATACCAAGTTCAGCTCCAGGCCGGTGTCCTGCTTTCCGTAGCCTACTTCATTAAGCATCTGAAGCGCTTCTATTGACTTATCATAGGTTCCCTCGCCGCGTTGCCGGTCGGTTCGAGATCGATTGTAAAAAGGGAGGGAACAGGTTACTTCCACCCCGTGTTCTGCAAAAAATTCGGGCAGTTCCCGGTACTTGGGGGCCGTAGTGAGAATAGTAAGGTTTGAACGCACAATAACATGCTTGCCCATCGCAGCAACCTCCTCCACAAACCATTTGAAGTGGGGGTTCATCTCCGGGGCGCCGCCGGTTAGGTCCACGGTCTCAATATCTGTGCCCCGGAGTGCCTCCAGGCAATACTCGAGTGTTTCCCGGGTCATCACTTCGTCACGGTCGGGTCCGGCGTCCACATGGCAGTGCTTGCAGGTCATATTGCACATATAGCCCACATTAATCTGGAAAATTTCGATACTAGTGGGCTTGAGAGGATACAGCCCTACTTCTTCGAGCTTCTCCTCAAAGTTAGGTAGTAACTTAAGTTTTTCGGAGTGATTGTTGATGACATCGAGCTGCACCGCCGGATCGGCCAGTTCGTGCTTTTCTGCTTTGAGTGACTTCATGTTAAAAACCTAATTAAATATTAGGTCCACCGTTTGTGAATAATTCAAAACCGTGGGTTTGATATTTGTGTTTTGGAATTTAGAATTTTCACTATCACATCGTCTTTTTCTTCACATTATTCATCATTTGCACGCCGTGTACCAGTGAGGACCCGCCTCGTATAGCGGATGCCACATGCACGGCCTCCATCATCTGTTCCTCGGTAGCTCCTTTTTCCAGGCTGTCGGTTGAGTAAGCGTCGATACAATAGGGACATTGCAAAACATGTGACACGGCCAAGGCTATGAGTGACTTTTCTTTGGCGGAGAGGGCTCCTTCTTTAAATACCGACCCATAATAATCAAAGAATTTCTCAGCCAGCTCAGGACCAAATTCTCCAACGTCTTCAAATTTTTTGAGGTCTTCAGGCTTATAGTATGTTTCTTCCATAGAGTTTACTAGTTTTTTTAGTGAACGTTATTTGTTTCTGCCATGTAATACTGAATACGAGAACAAATAGGAATTGGATCTCATTCAAAAAGATCTATTTTGCTCGAAACTTTTCTATCACAATTACATTAAAAGACACTGTTTAAATAGATAATCTTACTAAATAAAACAGGATAGCTGCTTATGAAGAAATCTTTTTCGGGACTATTTATTATTACGATACTCTTTTTACTATTTAGCACCAATTCTGCAACAGCTCAAAGCAAGGATGGCAAATTGGGCGTGGGTTTAATGATCGGTGAACCGACCGGAATTAGCCTCAAATATTGGCAATCACAGCGAAATGCAATCGATGGCGGCATTGCCTGGTCTCTTGGACAGTATGACGCGTTGCACCTGCACGCTGATTACCTGTGGCACAGCTACACTGTTTTTGATGATGTGGAAGAAGGACAGCTCCCAGTGTATTATGGTGTTGGCGGGCGCCTTGTGCTTACGGATAACGACTCCGTTCTTGGCCTCCGCGTGCCGGTTGGCATGAATTATCTTTTCGAAGAAGCGCCAGTAGGTCTGTTCCTGGAGCTGGCCCCAACGCTTAACCTGGCCCCGAGCACTGACTTTGATATCGGCGGAGCACTTGGTGTGCGTATATACCTCTAAAATTAATTTCTTGACAGAGCTCAAGCCCACTGCTCACTCCAGTGGGCTTTTTTATTTGAGTAACACTCAGGGAAATATTGGGCAGGCAACGCGGCTAAACTTCGTGTAGGGAGCAGACATGAGCTAGGTGGCAATCGGTTCCTCCAGCTTTAGCTGGATCTTCGCTCCCTCTTTTGCCAACTGTACAGACTCAAAATCTGCACTGAATTCTTCCTGGATCTGTTGGTCCAGCTGCTTAAGATACGTATCGTTTGAGTCGGGGTCATGATGCGTAAGGAACAGGTTTTTCACACCCGATCGCAGTGCAAAATCCACCGTGGTCTCCCATGCCGAATGTCCCCACTCGGTCCTTTTTTGATAGGTAGTCTTGTCATACTGAGCGTCGTGAATCAATACATCGGCATCCTTTAAAAACTCTTTGAACTTTGTATAGAAGTAGGCGTTTGTTTTCTGTTCAATCGGCTTAAGCTCATTATCCGGGCAAAACACTATGGTTTTACCCCCCACCCTCAATTTGTATATAGCGGTATTTATGGGATGATTTGCACTCATATATTCAATTGAATACCCATTGTATTCGGTCAGGCCGCTCTGCTGGGTGATATAGTTTAGATTGGCATCGAACATGTCCAGTGTCACAGGGAAAAATGTTTTGGTAAGATGGCCGGACAAAATTTCCCTGCACCCTCCCGTAACCTGCGGTGGCATATGGATTTCAAAGTGGTTATCAGGATTGTAGATCGGCTTAAAGAAGGGAAATCCCTGTATATGATCCCAATGCGGGTGAGTGATAAAAATGTGACCGGTCACGTTGTCCCTGAACTCTGTTAAATAGTTGCCCAGATTCCTGATGCCGGTTCCACTGTCAAGAATCAACAGTTCATCCGTAAATGGCAGCTCCACCTGCACACAGGTCGTATTTCCGCCGTAAAAAATATTCTCTTTATTGGCACATGGCGTTGACCCTCTGACACCCCAAAATTTAATTGCCACACTTGGTTTAAGGAGCCGGTCAAGAAGGGAATGCACCTCTTTCCCCCCGAAACCTGGTTCCAGCAGTGAAACATAGGCCAGTGACTTTAATTCTTCAGAAACTTGATGTGCGCTGTCGTTTTGAGATCTGAGGAAACAGATCGGAATAGATTCCGTCTCCGCATGATCCTGCAGGGAGCGCACAAGGGAGAGTAAATCCTGCTTGAAAGACTGTATATCCCAAAAAATGAGGTCCGGGTGGCTGGTACGAATGCGGCTCACCAACTCCTCCTTTGAGCTTTGAGCACCTGTAATCAAACGGAAATCATGCTTCTCAACGGCGCTGGTTAAGACAGGAAGATCGGAGGGTTGTTCCGATACAAGAAATATCTTTTTATTTAAACTCTGATTACTCACACAAAAGGGGTTTAATCAAAAACATTTCTTGCCCGAAACCATATTTATTATTGCCAACTTAATAGCCGTTATACTCAAACAGTACCGATGTAACGCAACAGTGTTAGCCTTCTCTCCTAATATCGTCTATTTGTTCATCCAGCTCGTCAAGCTTATCCTGCTTCTTCTGAAGTCTGTTTTCCACTTTCTCAATTTTTGACTTGATCTCATTCAACAACGGATTGTCATCATCGCTTGACTTAAAATAGGTCCGGGATTCTTTATACTGAAGCACCTCTTCCTCGAGCTCATGCATCTCGTGCTTCACCTTCTTGTACTTCTTGCGAATTCCCATGATTTTGGAACGCTGATCGGGATCGAGGTCGGCCTTGGCCAACTCCTGGTCAAATTTATTGCCCGATTTCGCTGCACGGAACCGTTCATAAATTACATCACACGCCTCGCGGTATCGCTTCCAAATCTCGTTCTTCCTTTTTATCGGAACGTATCCGGCTTCTTTAAATTTTTCCTGTAGCGGTTTGGCCTGTTCCACAGCCTCAATGGGGTCATCAAGCTGGCCAAGCTCTCGTAATTTTTCGAGAATCTCTTCTTTCTCTTTTAAGTTCTCCTTCTGTTGTTCTTTTCTATCCTTAAAGTGTTCTCTCCGCCGCTCATAGAACACATCCTGGGCTTCCTTAAACTGTTTCCACAATTTGCGTGACTTGTTGCGTGGAACTGGTCCAACTTTTTTCCACTGGTCAAGCAGGCTCTGCATTTTGCTGTGGCCTTTATCCCAGTCGGAGGTATCATTAATCTCACGGGCCTTTTCAATAAGCTCCATCTTCTTATTATAATTGGCCTCTTCCTGCTCCTTAAGCTCGTCAAGGTGCTCCGACTTGTATTCGTTGAACGAGTCGGTAGCGGCTTTAAAACGTGCCCACAACTTGTCTTCGTCACGCTGAGGCAGGTTGCCCGTCTTCTTCCACCGGCGGTGTAGTTTATTCAGTTCCTTGGCCGCTTTGGGCAGGTTATCTTCTTCCAGCAACGCCTCCGCCTTGCGGCACAGATCCTCTTTCTTCTGGTAATACTTATCGAATTTCTGGCGGTGCTTCTTGTCATATTTGTACTTCTGGTCGTAATACTTGTCCTGGGCCGACTTGTAGCGATCCCACACCTCATCAGACTTCTCAGCCGGCACGCGACCAATACGCTTGTACTGCTTGGTCAGATCATCAAACTCATTGTCCACCGCTTTCCAGTCGTTGGTATCATCGTCGATCGAAGACGCCAGATCCTCCATCTTGTCCAGAACGATCAATTTTCCGGTCAGGTTGTCCTCTTCCTGCTGGCGCTTGCTTACCAGGCGATCCACCTTGTGCTCATCAAACTCTTTGAGCTGGGCATTAAATTTTTCTTCAAGCTCATCACCCGTTCCAGAGGGAAGGATACCCACGCTGTTCCATTGTCCTTTCAGGCTGGAAACTTTCTGGGTGGCGGTCCATTGTTTGTTTTCAACAATATCGGTGAGTTTTTCGAGCAGCTCTTTTTTCTTTTCCAGGTTCTCTTTTTTCTGCTTGTTCAGCTGCTCATAATGCTCTTCTTTGCGCTGCTCAAATTTTTCCTGGGCATCTTGGAATCGTCCCAGCAGCTCCTTGACCTCATCCCCTTCCACCTCAGGGCCTTCATTCCACTTGTTGGCCAGGTTGTCAAGCTCCATGGTCACGTAAGGCCAATCAGACTGCTTGGACAGGGATTCCGCCTTTTCAACGATCTCTTCATAGTATCCAATCCCGGTCTGTTCCTCTTCGGATTTCTCCTCGTCTGAGGTCTCTTCTGCCTGTTGCTCTTCCGCGCCGTCGGTTGATTTCGTTTCCTGCTTTTCCTCTGTGGTCTCTTCCTGCTCGGGGACTGGTTGACTCAAACTTTCCTTTACATTTTTTAACTGTTCGTACAGATCCTCAAAATCACCAATCGCCTGGGCATTTTTCAGCTCCTCAATCAGTTCATCTACATCCTCGGTGCCCTTCTCATCCTGCTCAAGCAGGGTTTCCACCCTATCTTTTAGTCGGCCAAACGCCTCTTGGTATTCATTCACAATTTCAGAGAGGCTGTCCTTGTCGGTTACTTCTGCAATCTTGCGCTCCGCAAACAGACTGGTTTCTTTTAGCATTAGATCTCCGTCCTCCGTCAAATAAGAGAACTGATCTTCATATTCAAAATCAAGCATTGTTTCAGTTTCTTCACTCATAACTACAGTCGTGGACCACTTCGAATGTTAGAGGTCTACCATTGCTATATTTAAAAACTCGTTAAGTTTAGATAAGATAATATTTCTATACAATTTATTACAAACTTCTTCTGTTTGCTATAAATAGAAACAAAGAAGCCGGTCTTTTCAACCGGCTTCAGGCAATTAAATAAGTTGTCGATCAATTGTTTAGCCTTCCTGGAACAGGTGAACATCACGTTGTGGATAAGGAAACGATATATCCTCTTCGTCAAATCGTTGCTTCACTTTTTTAGTGAAATCATGGTATAGAGGCCAATAGTTTTCGGTTGCCGTCCAGGGACGTACGCGCAAAATAACGGCATTATCTCCAAGCGAACCGACAGCAATGAGCGGCGCTGGTTCCGACAGAACCCGATCATCGCCATCCAATACCTCCTTGATTACCTTCATCGCCTTGTCAATGTCGTCGTCATACCCGATGCCAACTTCCATATCAACGCGCCGGGTTTCGTTGCGGGTGAGGTTTTCAATTTTAGTACCCCAAATCTGTGAATTAGGCATTGTGATAGCAACATTGTTAAAACTATGCATTTCCGTAACAAACAGGCCTATTTCATCTACAATACCCGAGGTACCTCCAATCTCTACGGCATCACCAACATTAAACGGGCGGAGTAAAAGCAACATAAAACCGGACGCAATATTGCTAAGTGTTCCCTGCAGTGCCAGTCCAATAGCCAGCCCGATGGCACCCAACACGGCAATAATACTGGCTGTTTGCACACCAAACCGATTTAACACAGCTAAAATGGTGATGATGAGTACCGCAATCTTTGTGCCCTTCACTAAAATCGGAGAGATCGTGTCATCAATCCTCTCTGTTTTGGCAGTAGATTTCTTTACTCTCTTGCTAAGCCAATTGGCCACAACCCATCCCGCAATCAGGATACCCAAAGCACCAATTACGTTTAACCCGTACGTAGCTAACTGTTCGTATACCGTCGCCCATAGCTCATTGATCTGCTCCATCTACTTATCTCCTGTTATTTTAGGTTGAATAAACTGTACAAAATATAAAAGGCAGCACAGAATTATGCTGCCTTTAATTAGAATTCCGGATATTGCTAATCTTTTAGAATAGAACGGACTTCAGAGAATCCTTCGCGAACATCCTTCCAGAGTGCCTCAGCGTCTTCTTTGACTTTCTCAAACGTATCTTCACTGGAGTCTTTGATACGGTCCAGCTTTACCTTCAGCTCGCTTCGTTTTGTTTTTAGTTTTTCCAACCGTCTCGAGATATCCGCCTTTACCTTGTTGGACTCCCCTTCGGCTTTCTTCTGAAGCTTATCGATCTGCTGGTTCCATTCCCGAAGTTGTTTTTCAAGTTTATCAATGTATTCTTCGCGTGTGGCCATAATGACCTCCTGAATCCTATTGATTTAAATTAATAGACTGAGATAAAATTAATCTTCCAAGTGACTTCGCAACATCCAGGCCGCTTTTGAATGGACGTGCAGACGCTGAGTTATCAGGTCAATCGTTGCTTCATCATCGGCCTTCTTGGGGGCATCCAATGCTTTTCGTGCGGTACGGATGACTTGTTCATTGGCAATGGCCAGCCGGCGTACCATCTCCAGGGCCTTTGGCTTCTCGATATCTTCCTTAATCGAAGTCAACTCGTTGAACTCAGTAAATGAGCCCGGTGACTTGTGGCCCAAAGCCCGGATCCGTTCCGCAATTTCATCGATGGCATCGGCCAGTTCAGTGTACTGCTGCTCAAACTGCTCATGCAGCGGGTGGAACAGTTCTCCTGTCACGTTCCAGTGATAATTATGTGTTTTGAGATACACCATATAGGAGTCGGCCAGCAAATGGGCCAACCCTTCGGCAATCTCTTTTCTGTTTTTTTCGCTAATGCCAATATTTACTTCCATATCCATGACTCCTTGTTGTGCACTCATAATTTTAATACCTCCGTTAACTTTGAATATTGATTTCTCTTGTTTCTGCGTCGCACTGCTCTTTTCCATAAATTTCGAACAGCAGTTCACAGACAAAGTTTCTCAATTCTTTAATCATGAGTCGTTGTTGGGATTATTTGTTGTAATATTTCACATTTTTCTACAACAAACGCACGGAAATCATTCCTCTTGACCGATAGAATCTGCCTATATCAAAGATAGAAATGTAAGATAA
This sequence comes from Aliifodinibius sp. S!AR15-10, assembly GCF_031569985.1. Lineage (NCBI taxonomy): Bacteria > Pseudomonadati > Balneolota > Balneolia > Balneolales > Balneolaceae > Fodinibius > Aliifodinibius sp. S!AR15-10. Next base: position 57,571 of record NZ_JAMQKA010000026.1, read on the forward strand.
GAGATCTCGTTTCAGCTGTTCTGCTGCTTTTCCCGGTTCCAGCGAAACCGGTCCATAACACGAAGCATATCAGGTGGGATTTTTGCCTCATACGTCACCTTTTTGCCAGTGCGGGGATGTTTGAACGACAAGCGGTAGGCATGCAGCGCCTGTCGGTTGATCAGGGGTTCCTGCTTCTCCTCGGGGGCATAGTGTTGATCCCCAACCAGCTGATGGCCGATTTCATTGAACTGCACGCGAATCTGGTTTTTCAAACCGGTATCCAGGTACACCTCCACGAGGGTATTGTTGGCAAAACGCTCCTTGACTTTGTAGCGCAAGCGTGCAAATGTGGCGCCCTCCTCCTCTTTATCGACCACAATATTACGGAATCCCTCTTTGATAAGCTTCAGGTAATGAACGAGCTCTCCCTCATCCTCTTCTATAATGCCGCGAACTATGGCAAGGTAACAGCGCTCCGGGGTGTGGTTTTTGAACTGTTCAAACAGATCGTAATGGGCCCGCTCCTTCTTTGAAAAAACCATCAAACCGCTGGTGTATCGATCGATGCGGTGCACACTGCCCACCCGAACCCCGTGCTTCCCCAGGTGATCGGCCACAAGGTCAAAAAGGTTCTTGGCATTACTATTGGGGATCGGAACCGAAAGCAGTCCGGCGGGTTTGTCTACTACAAATATATCTTTATCCTGGTGGACTATATAAAAGTCCCTGTTTCTACCCATACTATCACAAACAGGTTAAAAAAGTTACGCTTACTGGCAACGGTTACTCTTCAACACCGTGCACTTCTTTGAGTATCCCCTTGGCATCGTTGTCGCCATCCTGCATCACGCGGTGCTGCAAGTTGGTAATAATTTCCTGCTGGGCCTGGTCAAATGCTGCTTCCTTGGCTTCTTTTTCTGTTCCCGTCCGGATCAGGTCATACACATCATCCGCCCTGACAATGCTGTACAGCTTGTCTTCATTAAACGCGTGCGACCGAAGCTCTTCATACTTCTTGAACACACGGGGAAAATCTTTGCTGTCCTCAGCCCGCGTAATAATTTCCACATCTTCAGGACCTTCTGCGCTAAGGGGTGTTTTGCAGAGATAAAAGTAATTGTGCTTGTAAATCATATGTCAACGTGATTTATAATTGGATGATATCCGATTTCACGGAATCTAATTAATATCTTCGGAATTAGTACTTTATATTGATTAGCTTCTGAATATAGGCATGTTTTATCGTTTTATGAATCATTGAATCACCTCAATATTCCGAATTTTGACTGGTGACTTAGTGATGTCTTACAATTCAGAGCGAGAAAGAAATAAGGGAAAATCAGCTTCCACAGATGCGGGATAATCGATGGGATTCTCGTTTCTACGTAACACGACTAACCGATAACGATCTTGATTAACAGGATTATTTATATGATCAAAACCAGACCATGGGCTCTACTATTTAGCTTTCTTTTCATCACAGCTTGCACAACCACTTCCAGCCTTCAGCAACAACAATCAGCCACCCAAACCGGGAATAGCCAAGGAACTGACCTCACCCACCACTACCTTTTTGGAGATTCACCCGATGATTCCGGCATGTGGCTGCTTCCACAGATCAAAGGAGCAGTGCATGCCGAGATGGCCGCCAAGGGTCTTAAGCTCACATCAGATGAAATGTACAGTCAAATGGCCCCCTCACTGAACCAAGCCATTGTTCGTCTGAATATCGGTGAAGGCGGCGGAGGCACAGCCTCTTTTGTCTCAGCCCGGGGCTTACTGCTGACTAACCATCATGTGGCCTACGATGCGATCACCTCGGCAAGCACGGCCAAACAGAACTACCTGGACCAAGGTTTTTATGCCGAGACCAATGCCCAGGAGATCCCGGCCGAAGGTTACTCCCTCTACATCCCGATTGAACAGGTGGAAGTGACTGAAAAGATCAGCTCCATGCTGCCCGACACCCTGAACGCCCAAAAACAAAACCAGCTGGAACAGCAGGTACGCCAAAAACTTATCCAGAAACGCAAAGGGGGCAATGAAGACCTGGTGGTAGAGATCGATGACTACTGGGCGGGTAACCGGCAGTTCATGGCGGTTTACAGGGTGATCAGGGATGTACGGCTAGTCTATGCCCCGCCTTCCTCTATCGGCAAATACGGCGGCGATATTGACAACTGGGAATGGCCGCGCCACACCGGCGACTATGCCTTCCTGCGCGCATATGTGGCACCCGATGGCAGCGCTCGCCCTCACAATGCAGAAAATGTACCGTTTCAACCATCCCGACATCTCCAGATAAATGCCAACGGCGTGCAGCCGAATGACTTCACCATGACACTGGGTTTTCCCGGTTCCACCTATCGATACCAGAGCAGCTACGCCTTTGACTTTTACCACAATGTTCGGAATCCGGTGATGATCGATTCGTTCCAGGCGATCTTGGACGCGATGGAATATGCCGCAGAACAGGATGAGGAAATTAAAGTTGAGAACGCCTCCGATCGCGCATCGGTGGCCAACACACTAAAGTACCTGAAAGGCGTGCAGGATGGATTTGACAGATACGATATTATTGAACGAAAAGAAGAGCGGGAAAACGAATTCCAGCAGTGGATTGAAAGCGATTCAACCCGAAATATCCGCTATGGCCGCGTGCTGAGCCAGCTGGATACCGCTTTTAACATCGCCTCTCAAACGGGGGATCTACTCTACGGCACCTATTACGCATTAAATAACAACACGCTGCTGCAAGTGGCCGGGCTCTACGATGCCTACTATGAATATCTCAACAACCCCGACAGCCTCTCCTTTAGTTCGGGACGTAAAGATACCCTGCTGATGCAGCACCGCCAGATGCTGGACTCCTCCAACTTGGAGGCCCAGACTATGATGCTTGACCAGATGGTTACCTCGCTTTCCTCGTTTCCCTCCGGCAAACGACCTATGCTTTTCATCGAGCTTTTCGAGGGTAAGACCGGGGATGAGCTAAAAGCAGCAGTCCAACAGTATATTGAAAATCAAGTGAAAACCTCCCTTGTCTACAGCGCCGATTCGGCAGAAGCTTTTTTGAACAGGCCTGTTGAGGAGGTTACTGACCAGCCTGTGGATCCGGTGGTTAAACTATACTGGGAGATTTATAACACCTTTGATTTCAGCCGGAATAACTATAGCCAACATTTTGCCTACCTGAATCCCGCACGTGAACGTTACGTGGAGGGCATGCTCGCCTTCCGACAGGATTCCACCGAATATCCCGATGCAAACTTCACGCTTCGGCTGAGCGGTGGACGTGTGCTAGGCTACTCCGCCGTAGACGGCCTTTACAATTCACCCTACACAACCTTCGAGGGTATGATTGCCAAGGACACAGACGAGGAGCCATTTGATGCTCCGCAAATGCTCGAAAATTACTTCCAGAACCACTCGGGAGGCTCCTCCAATATTCCCTATGCCACTCCTTCCGGGCACCTTGTTGTCAACCTGCTTACAACGAATGATATCACCGGCGGCAATTCCGGGAGTCCACTTCTGAATGGGAATGGAGAAGTTGTGGGAATCGCATTCGACAGCAATTACGAGGGGGTAATCGGCGACTACTACTATGATCCTGACCTGAATCGCACCATTAATGTGGATATCCGCTACGTACTGTTCCTGATGGAGGAATTCAGCAATGCTGATCGTATCCTGAATGAACTGAATATTATACGAGAAGGCCGTAGTAACATCCAGGCAGAGGCTGCGGTGGGAATTAAAAATTAGGAAACATTAGTGTCCGGGGAAATTAATCTTTCAGCAAATAATAGCGTTTATGTTCACCCTATTCCGTTTTTGGTAAGCAATGTAAAACGAACCGGTTTATAAACAGGCTTCATACAATAAGCCCAACCTCCGAAGTCCGGCCTTGGTAAAGTTGACCGCCCGGAAGGGATCGAAGTGAAGCGTTAAGAAAAAATCTGTGATTTTTTTAGCGTATCGAAGAACCCTTCAGGTCAAGTTTACCTCAGTCGGTGAATTTTTTGGGTTCGTTTTTTCTTCAATGAAAAAATGAACAACAGGAATGATGAATTAAAAAATTGGTTGGTGAACTTTCAGCTCGGTTTATATCATTGCGGAGAATTTAGCGACCATGGGAAGCACTACACGTGGTACCACGGGATAACATCCATTCGGGAGGGCAAAACCTCTAGTACAGGCCAAACAAAAGGTGGTAAGGTGACCACTTCGTGTGAAAATTATCAAAAGCCTTCTCGCGATAACAGATATTAGGTATAGTTAAAATTGCTGGGCCCGGTGCACGGTACCCTTACAATTAAGATTCAATACGCATTCAAATCTGCGGTTTCTGCGTAATCAGCGGGAGATAAAGCACACTGTTTCTTCGAATCATGCGCATCGTTGGATCAAACGGTGCGCATCTTTTCAATCAATCTTGCGCAACATTTGATTAAATGAAGGGCGGCTACAAAGAGCGAGTCCCTTCACTATTACATATTCCCACAGTTGGGGAAAACGAATTCAGGAATTATCTCTTTTTATTCTCCTTAAAGGCGTTGTAGTGCTCCTCAATCTCTTCTACGGAATCCCCGCCAAACTTTTCCAGGAAGGCGTTGGCGATAACCGGGGCAATAACATTTTCAATCACCACTACAGCCCGCGGCAGTGCACACACATCGGAGCGTTCGTACCGGGTGTCCATCTCCTCCTTGGTGTTCATGTCCACGGTCTTTAGCGGTGTGAGCATCGTCGGAATTGGCTTCATAACGCCTCGGATGATGATCGGCATACCAGTTGTGACGCCTCCTTCAAAACCTCCGAGCCGGTTGGTGCGGCGTCGGAATTCGCCCTCCTCATGGGTAATTTCATCGTGCACTTCGTGCCCGGGGCGGCGACCTGCTTCAAAACCGAGTCCAATCTCGACCCCTTTCATCGCCTGGGTGCCCATAATGGCCTGGGCCAGTTGCCCCTCCAGCTTTCGGTCCCAGTGCACAAAACTGCCGAGTCCTGCCGGAACTCCGGTCAGCACAACCTCCCAGTATCCACCGAGCGAGCTCCCCTCTTTGCGCCATTTTTTGATCTCTTCGCGCATTTTTTCGGAGAGATCCTCATCCAGGCAGCGTACCGGCGATTCATCAGCGGCACGAAATATCGTTTCGGCTCCGTCTTTCATCATCGGGTCAACAAGGTCGCGCACATCGCCCCACTCGTCCTCGTAACCCACACTGCCGATACGAATGATATGGCCGCCGATTTCAATGCCAAAGTGTTTCAGCAGCTTCCGTGCAATCGCGCTTAACCCCACACGCATGGCGGTTTCCCGTGCACTGGAACGCTCAATTGCGGGACGAATGTCATCATAGCGGTACTTTTGCACGCCGATGAGATCAGCATGTCCGGGACGCGGCACAGTTATCGGGTCTACATCTTCCCCGTCGCCCTCTTTGTTCATCACTTTCGGCCAGCCGGTATCATCTTTCTCGAAAGCGCGATTTGGTAACTGCAGTGCAATCGGCGTCCCCATTGTCTTGCCAAAGCGCACACCCGACAAAATCTCCGCCTTGTCCTTTTCAAATGCCATGCGACCGCCGCGGCCATATCCTTTTTGTCGGCGCGCCAGGTGCAGAGCAATTTCATCTTCAGTGATCGGGAGTCCGGCGGGTATGCCTTCAATAATGCCAGTCAGTTGGGGGCCGTGTGATTCCCCTGCGGTTAAATATCGTATCATGCTTGGTTTATGGTAAATCTTGCAGGTTAGTTATTAGTTACTGGTAATTCAGATATTCGTTACAAGTCTGGTACTGCGTATTCGTATTAGTTCTAGCCACCACGCAATACGGAGTACGCAACATAATCTAGGTCTTCATGTAAATGTGTTGAAGGTAATCGTGACGTGAAACGCGTTCCTCCAGTGTACGGTTGTCCTCGCACCCTTTCGCACGTAGCTGCTCTATACGATCGATATCCCCCAACACAATTAATGAATCACCTTCATTTATTTTGTCCTCACTGCCGGGGTTAAACTTAATATTCTTCACATCGCCCTCAGGAATGATGGCGATAATAACAACGAAATATTTTTGGCGTATCCGGGCCTCAGCCAGGGTCTTTCCGGCAAGTTCAGCTCCTTCAAACACTTTCACCTCGTCAAAAATATGATCCTGGTGAGCCCCACCCTGTATCTGGTCCATAAACTGGTCGACATGGGGACGCAAAATTACATTTGCCATACGGTCGGCACCCACCTCATAGGGCGAAATTACCTTATTAGCACCGGATCGCAGTATTTTCTTGGTGTTGGCGCGCTGATTAGTACGCACAAGGATAAATATATTTTTGTTGAGTTCGCGCGCTATCAGGGTTACAAAAACGTTATCCTGGTCGCGGGAGAGGGTGCAGATCAACCCCTTTGCCCGTTTTATACCCGCTTCAATGAGCACGCTTTCCTCCTGCGCATCACCCTCAACATACAGCAGGCGATCGTCCCGTATCCGCTCTATGCTGGAATCTCTGTTCTCCACTACTACAATGGGGATGTCGGCATCTTTCAGCACCTGGCCTATCCGGTGCCCGATGCGGCCGTATCCACAAATAATGTAGTGGTTTTTCATTTTTTCCAACTGTTTCTTCATAGCACGTTTTCTGAAAAGTTCACTTTCAAAAATTAGCTGGGTGGTCTGTGACGCAATATAAGAGATAACCCCGATACCCATCACGAATAACACCATTGTCAATATCCGGCCTCCATCGGTAAGGTTCTTGAGCTCCGAAAACCCGATCGTGGTAATCGTAATGAAGGTCATGTAAAATCCATCGAAGAAATTCATTCCTTCAATAAAATGATACCCTATCGACCCCAGACCGAAAACGATTAACAGTACCCCTGTAGCACCGAGAATTCGGAAAGCGACAATGTTGTCCAGAATGTCGTTATAGAAACTTCTCAACGGGTAAAAGAGGTTGTTTTTAAATAGGTTGACAATATAGTTGAAAAATAAAGCGCATGAAATGAAAACCAGCCTTAAATTTAATAGTTTCCAGATCTATAAAATATAAACAGATACGCCAGCATGGAAGCTCTACAGAAACTGGGACAATACGGATTGCTGCTGTACCGCGCACTTCGCTCCTCCTATGAGTACAATAATTATAAACGCAACCTCATGAATGAACTGGTAAAGATCGGGTACGAGTCGCTCCCGATTGTGCTTTTAACAGGCGTTTTTACCGGTGCCGTGATGACATTGCAGACGGCCTATCAGCTTGAAATTGCCTATGTTCCGCAGTCCGTTATCGGGGCTATTGTGTCGGAATCGATACTAATCGAGCTGGCAGCCGTTATCACCAGCTTGGTGCTTGCGGGGAAAGTGGGAGCCCGTATTGCCACTGAGCTGGGCACCATGCGCGTGAGCGAACAGATTGACGCGCTGGAGTCGATGGGCTTCAACTCTGTATCATTTCTTGTTGTTCCCCGTGTACTGGCAGGGCTGATTATGTTTCCGATACTCTATATCGTCGCCGCAGCGTCTGGAATTGCAGGTGGCTTGGTGGCCGCCGTGGTATCCGGTGCCGTACCGGCCTCTGAGTACATGCAGGGCGCCCGGGAATTTTTCTATCCCTGGGATGTCTCTTTTGGGTTGCTGAAGGCGTTTGTTTTCGGGTATGTCATCACCTCTGTCTCCTGCTATAAAGGGTATTTTGCAACCGGCGGTGCGGAGGGAGTGGGTACTAGCACCACGCAAGCAACCGTTTTAAGTTGTATTTATGTTCTGCTTGCAGATTTCGTACTAGCCGCAATAATGTTGTAACTTTGAAGATTGTATGATACAGGTAAAAAACTTAAAAAAAAGCTTCGGTGACATGCTCGTCTGGGAAAATGTCACCTTTGATATAGAAGACGGCGAGACCATTGCCATCATTGGTCGATCGGGCTGCGGCAAGTCTGTGCTGGTCAAACATCTGAACGCCCTGATGTACCCCGATGCCGGCGAAGTTATTATTGACGGCCAAAATGTATTTGAACTGGAATATGTTGATCTTCGCAAAATGAGGCAACGATTTGGCGTACTGTTCCAGGGCTCGGCACTTTTCGACTCGATTAATACATTCGAAAATGTGGCGTTTCCCATGCGGTATTTTACTGACTTCTCAGAAGAGAAGATCACTGAAAAAGTGCACAAAGCACTCGATATGGTGAACCTGCTGGATGCGGCTGAAAAGGACACGAGCGAGCTTTCAGGAGGTATGCGGCGGCGGGTAGCCCTGGCACGGGCGACGGTGTTGCAACCCGATTTCCTGATATATGACGAGCCGACCTCCGGGCTTGATCCCCAGACATCTGATGAAATTAATAAGCTCATCACTTCATTTGCCAGCAATCTGAATATCACGTCTATCGTGGTTACGCACGATATTCACAGTGTCCTTAAGATATCAGAAAAGGTTGCTTTTCTGCACGACCAACAGTTGTGGTGGCACGGAACGACAAAGGAAATGAGCAAGAGTAATAACCAAGAGCTATTAGACTTTATTAAAGCAAGCGAATATCAAATTAAAACAGACAAGGAGAATTTCATTGGCAAAAATCAGTAACGAACTGAAAGTTGCAATCACCATCATTGCTTCCCTGGTTGTGGCATTCCTCGGCTTCAGAGTCATGCAGGATATGCCGGTTTTCAGACAATCTCACAAAATAAACGCCTACTTCGATCGCGTTGATGGACTCAGCGCAGGAAATTACGTGTATATCAATGGAGTGAAAGTGGGTTCGGTAAAGCAGATTCAACTGGCCAACAGCGACAGTGTTCTTGTGGGAATGACTTTTGATCTGGGAGTAGACATACCGGAAGGCTCCGTTGCCCTGCTGGAATCCTCGGGACTGTTGAATGAGAAAGCAATTATCATCCAGAAAGGAAACTCAAACGAATTGGTTCCCTACGATGGATTTATCAAGGGCCGGTACGAAGGTGGTATGATGGAGACGCTTAAGAATGAAGGAGAAAAATTAAGCAACAACGTTTCCTCTTCGTTCAACAAGCTCAATACGCTGCTCGAAGAACTCAACCGGACCCTTACCGAAGAAAACAGGAATCGGATTGAGGAAACTCTCACCAATCTTGAGTCCACTTCCGATAATATATCCGGGCTTATTAACAATAAACGAAATAAGCTGGAATCGAGCATCGATCATGCCAACTCAATCTTGGCCAATATCGATACGCTGACCACCGATAACCGCCAGCAGATCGACTCAGCCCTCGTGCGCATGAACAGTTCACTGCAGGCAGTGGAAAAGCTCAGTAAAGAACTGAATGCAACCTCGGACCAGCTGAATACGATTCTGGGTAAAATAGAACGGGGCGATGGAACGCTGGGCAAACTGGTGAATGATTCTTCACTCTACAACCGCTACGACAGCCTGGCCGTTGAGATGCAAACGCTGATCGAGGGAATCAACAATGATCCCCAAAAATACCTTAAACACATGCGGCTTATCGAGGTCTTTTAACGGGTTGACTGAGTAATTTATAACTGTGAGAAGGAGAATGGCACAATAGAATGTGCCGTTATATCGTAGAACAATTTCCTGCCGAGGTTAAATTGCTCTTAGTACAGGCTTCTTGTATATTTGAAAGCTTGAAGGGAGCCCTTTTTGAGGGCTATTGAAATGTTTTTTGTTAACTGTAATTAGTAGTAGATAAGAGGTTTTTTTGTTATGGGCGTAATGGACAGAATGAGGAAAAACACCGGTGTTATTCTCTGGGTGTTGATTTTCTCTTTTGGTGTACTTTGGATTTTAGCAGATACGCAAGTTTTTGATGCCCTCCAGGCGGGCCCTCGCTCACTGGGTAGTGTCAATGGGGAGCCGATCTCTCTTGAAGAATATAATAGCAGGATAAGCGGCTATATCGACCGATATTCGCAGCAGACCGGGAACTCTATCACTCCCGAAATGCGGGCATATTACGAAGACCAGGCGTGGAATGAATTGGTTACCAGCAAACTGGTTCAGCAAAAAATGAATGAGCTGGGGATTAGTGTTACTGACCAGGAAGTGGTTGAAATGATTACCGGTGAAAATCCTGATCCATTTATCCGGCAACAGTTCCAGAGAGAAGATGGCACAATAGACCGGGTAGCGCTGCAGGCAGCTATTGAAGCCCCGGAAAACAGCCAACTCTGGGTGATGATTGAGCAGCAGCTCCGGCAAAAACGTCGCCAGCAAAAGATGAACAACTTTGTTCAATCTTCGATGGTGGTAAGCAGCCATGAGGTGGAACAGCAGTACCTCCGCAACAACACCACTGCCGACATCTCCTATATTCGCTTCCCATATGCGGAAGTGCCCGATAGTGCAGTCAACGTTACGGAGAGCGATCTTCGCGAATTTTATGAAAATAACCAGCGGCGTTATGAACAGAAGGAATCCTACCGGTTTAAATATGTAAGTTTCGATAAAACCCCGACCAGTGAAGATACCACGCGTACCTTCCGGGAATTGCGTAATATTCGCGACGAATTTGCCCAGGCCGAGGATGATTCACTGTTCCTGTTCCAACAGCAGTCAACCACGCCATACAGTGCGGAATTTGTTGACAAAAGCGAAATTCGGGAAGAGTTTACCCCTGTACTGGATCTGGAAAATGGCGAGGTGAGTGAGCCGATCCAAACCGGTGGAAAAGTGAACATCCTGAAGAAAATTGACGAAACTGCTGATCAAGTTAAATTTGTAGTATTAAGCTACGATATTCGCGCTGATCCCATCAATACCATTGACGCCCGTGCTGAAGAAGCTGACGATTTTAGCTACTTCGCGGAGCAAGAAGGCTTTGAAACCGAAGCTGAAAATGACGGACTGCAGGTCAAGGAGGCTTTTGCCACGAAAGACAACCCGTTTGTGGCGGGAATCGGTCAGAGTCGACAGATCTTGAACTACCTGGAAACCTCCTCTGAAGGCGACATCTCGCAACCCCTTGAATTGAGCAGCCAGTTTATTGTGCTCAAAGTTGAGGAGATCACTCCAGAAGGGGTCAGACCATTTGAGGAGGTAAAACAGCAGATTCAAAACCAGGTGCTTAACGAAAAACGGAAGGAACAGATAGCACAGCGTGTACAGGGTCTGCTCGATTCCAACAGCACCCTGGAATCCCTCTCTTCTGCAGCAGGAAAAGAGCTTGTTACGCAGGCAGGGCTTCGCAAGAGCTCTGTTGTTATCCAGGGAGCCGGACGTGAACCGGAAGTGATCGGAGCGGTGTTTGGCCTTGATGAAGGAGAGACATCGGGTATTCTCCAAGGAAATAGTGCAGTATTTGTGGTTCGGGTGGACGGCAAGCAGGAAGCAAACCTGCAGAATTTAACAACCAGTACCCGGCAACAGATCCGTCAACAGCTGCAGCAGGAAAAGGGTAAATCCTTCATGCAAGTTTGGATGGAACAGCTCAGGGCTGATGCTGATATTGAAGACAACCGGGCACAGCTGCTACGCCAAGGGTAGAGTACAAAAGGGACTTTGTTTTAAAGGGCAAGAGGAGCAATCTTCTTGCCTTTTTCTTTTTACAGGTATTGTGGATTGAAGTTCCTGGAATTTCTGTTTAGCAGACTTCTATATTCTGTAATTTGTTCAACCGTTTAGTCTCTTAACTTAGGATCTTCCTGAGTTGTTGGCCGTTTATTATAAATCAGACCAAATTTAGGGACAGCCTAAACTCAAAGACCGTACGAATTCAAAATTTGAAGAATCAAACCTGAAGAAATCATTGAGTTCTAGAAGCAAATTTAGCAAAACCGATCGCAAATGGATGCAGCTCGCCCTTGAAATAGCAGAACGGGGAGCAGGTTATGTGTCCCCGAACCCGATGGTGGGCTGCGTCATTGTTTCTAACGATGGAAAAAAGATCGGGCAGGGCTACCATGAACGATATGGGCAGGCCCACGCCGAAGTAAATGCCCTGCAACAGGTGAAAAATGAGGCCAACCTCGAGGGGGCTACCATCTATGTTACCCTGGAACCCTGCGCGCACCACGGCCAGACGCCACCCTGTTGCGAAATGCTCGGCGAACTGCCGATCAAACGAGTGGTAGTGGCGATGGAAGATCCTACAAAAAAAGTGGGCGGGAAGGGGATTAAGTACCTGCGCCAAAAAGGCATTACGGTAGAGGTGGGGTTGATGGAAAATGAAGCACGGGATCTCAATGAATTCTTCCTCCACTTTCATCAGTTTGAGCGCCCCTTTGTTACGCTCAAGATCGCCCAGACAGCCGATGGCTACATTGCAGCCCCGGACGGAGATTCTCAATGGATTTCCGGACAGACGGCACGCGAACAAGTACACCGCTGGCGCAGCCGATACGATGCGGTGATGGTGGGTCGCAATACGGCCCGGCTCGATAATCCCAGGCTAACGGTACGGCACGTAGAAGGCCGTCAGCCGCGCCGCATAGTAATAGATGGCCCCATGGACCTCCCCGATGATTTGAACCTGTTTACCGACCAATATGAGGAGAAAACGATTATCGTCACCCATAATCGTGAAAAGTATCAGAATGAAGCTGACCCGATGCTGAACATGCTGCAGTCCAACTATTTTCGTGGCAAAACACTGCTGGTGCCCGAAGTTGATGGGCATAGTGACCTGGAATCAGCCATGAAAGAACTTGCCGAACTGGAGGTTACCTCCATCCTCGTAGAAGCCGGGCAGTCGCTGGCTACTGCTTTGATAAAACAACGACTGGTGGACAAACTTGAGCTCTTTATTTCACCAAAATTACTGGGCGGGGGCACCCGTAGTCTGCTGGGCCTTGGGATCAACCACATGAAAGAGATTATAGAACTTCGGGATGAAACCTGGCGACAGGTCGGCGATGATCTCTTGCTGACGGGTTATCTGTAGAAATACTTTTTAAAATCATTTAAAACTGAAATATAATGTTCACAGGAATTATTGAAGAGACCGGAACCATTCAAACAGTAACCGACCTAGACGGCGGGAAGGAGGTTACCATTGCCGCCCCATTTTCAAGCGAACTGCAGGTGGACCAAAGCATCAGTATCAATGGGGCCTGCCATACGGTGACGGAGTGCGATGACAAAACGTTTACCGTGCAAAGCGTGGAAGAAACCCTTCGAAAAACCAATATCGGCGGTTTAGCAAAGGATGATCTCGTGAACCTGGAGCGCTCCATGACGATGGACCGGCTGCTGGACGGGCATATTGTGCAGGGACATGTAGACACAGTGGGTACCATCAAGGCTATTGAAAAAGAGGGCACAGATCATCTTCTCACGATTGCCTACCCAGAGGAGCATCGCAACCTGATTGTAGGCCGCGGCAGCATCGCAGTGGACGGCATCAGCCTGACTGTTGCACGAGAGGCGGTTCCTGAATTTACCGTCGCCATCATTCCCTATACATGGGAGCACACCAATCTTAAAGATAAGCAAGAGGGCGACACCGTGAACCTGGAGTTTGATGTGCTGGGGAAATATGTGGCGAGGAATCTAGAAGTGAGAAGTGAGATTCGTGACACGTAATGCGTAAGGAGTTGTCAAGAAATTTACGCATAAACGCATCACTCATTTCGTATTGTCATAGTCTTGGATTTTGTCCTCTAAACGACCCTTGTTAATGGTCGATTATCCCGAATTTGTTAAAATCCATATCTGCCTCCACGGCCGCGGCCGGTTGGTGAGGAGCTGCGCTCGAGATTATTGAGGCCCGGCAGTTTTTGTATTATTCCTGCCAGCTGACCGCTGTCAACACTCAGCCGGAAAAAGAAATACTGGAAGTCGCCGAACGGGTTCATCTCAAACGACAGGTTCCAGCAGTGCAGGTCACGACTCAGTGAAAACCGGGAGGGCGTCAGCTTCTGTTCTACAAAATCATAACCAATTTGTGTGCTAAATTGCCATTTTGGCGTGAGACGAAAGCGAATACTGTTAGCATTCAGCGTAGCAGATTCCCGGTTTTCTCCATTGGGATTCAATGTCCAGCGGTAGCTGAAATTAAAAGAGACATCCAGCGGCGTGGTCAACGGCTGCACAGGCTGACTATTAAAACGGGGATTAAAACCGTGATACATGCGCTGATTCAGGGGATCATATTGCGCCGGATAGCTCGGTTCTCTCGTCTGTATTCCACGCCCACGCCCTCCCCACTGCAGAGAATAACTGGCACTGACATTCCAGTTTAATAACTCGGGAAACTCTCCTTTTTCCCAAAGATAATCATCGATCTTACCACCGTTGGGGCCCCTTTGGTAAAAGTTAAACTGGGCCCCGGCCCTGATATTCACCCCTTCCACGATTGACGTTGAGAAATTGACATTCATGTCGCTTAGCTTGAGACTGTCGGCAGCGAAGTTATAGCTGCTGGAAAAATTAAGACGATCGATGAGGCGAATATTTTTCTCATTTTTTTCGCCCAGTGAATCGCGCTTCACCTGCTTGGCCTCAAATACGTTGTCCAGGCTAAAACTCAGGGAACGCGACTCACCGCGACCGGGACCCCTGAACACCTCATCTTCAAAAATAGAATATTTTTGCCTGCGATCACTGGCAGTGTCAGTCCTAACTTCCCGGTAAAAGCCCCAAAAATCACTGCTGAAATCCGGGCGATACGTAAATGACAATGTGGGCCGAACGGTATGCCTGAAAGCGGTGATATTGCCAATCTTCTGGTTCCAAAGCCCATAGAATGTGGTATTCATGCTCATCCCGGTACTAAAATCGCGGGCTGACTCAAATCCACGAACCTTTTCGGTCTCCACACGGTTGGAATCCGCATTAAAACTCTTGCGGATGCTGGTCGGGAACCAATACTCGTTGTAATCGAATCTCGGCGTCAGGTTTACAAAATTACCGGGCAGAATATTCCCAAAGCTGAAATCCATCTGCTGCCGAAAGCCAAATCGATAATGCTCTTCATTGTCGGTTGCTTCCCGGTATTTTGCCGGGTCCAGCAGTGCCTCCAGCCAGTTTATACGAGCAGAATCGGCACGGATCGGCTGGAACTCATATTCAGAGTCGAACTCGTTTTGATACCGGATGGAAATGCCTTCCAGGAAAGAAGGATCCCCTGTCTGTTGTTCATCCTCAAACGGGGAAAACTGCTTCAGGCTAAAATTCATTTTGGGCCCTGAAAGCTGAACAGTATTCGTCCTAAAGTTCTGATTTTGGTTAGCAGAGATACTGAAATTATAGGTATCCTCGGGATGGCGATACCGGTAGTTCATGCTTGAGCTGGTACTGGTTCGCGCGCGATCGTCAGGATCATATGAGTTTCTTTTAAAGAAATTGGTCGTCCGATAATTTATGTTTGTCGAGAAGTTGGCGTATGGCGAAATGGTCTGGCTGTGATTAATGCTTACCCTTTTCTGCACGCTCGGGGAATAACCCGGGTCGGATGGAAGAAGAGCCCCGTTTTCCCGGGAATACCCGATCTGAACCGAACCGTTATAGCGGTCCGTAACACGGTAGGTTGAACTGGCATCCAGGTAAAACGTGCCGGAGGTAAAAATGTCGACCGCAGCCTGTCCAACGAGGTGTTCATTAAAATATTGAAACCATCCCAGGTTCTGCAGGCCAAGCCCCCTGGAGTCTGTCTCCTGGAAAGCATATGTCGGCTCCAGCAATCCGGACTGGCGCTGGTCAATTCCTCTTAAAGGTAAATAACCAAACGGAAACACCAATGGATACGGAATGTCAAGGATGTAGAGCCGTGCCCGGGTAAAAAAGACCTCGTCGCGGTCCACGACTTTCATCCGGTCGGCTTTGATATAGTAATGCGGATGATCGAGCGTGCAGGTAGAATAGATACCGTCTTCCACAAAGATGGTGTGCCGGTCGGTATTTTTCACTTTGTCACCGATCAAGTTTCCCTGTTCCACCTGTACCCTGGCCACCTCGAACCGCCCCTTCTCCGACTGATAGTTGAATTTTATGTTATCGCTGCGAATGCGGTCTTGTTCGCGCTGTAGCACCGGCTGCGACAGGGAGTCGCCAGGTGTAGTGGTACTTGCGTCTACCTCGTGCTTGTCGAGGTCCATTGTTATTTTACCCGCAGTCAACTCCCCGGCCGTGTGCGTCACCTTCGACTGCCCGTAAAGCGTAGCATTCCGCTGGTTGTTCATATCGAATATCAGGGAATCGCGGGCAGAAAAGTTAACCTGTCCCTCCTGCTCCGGCTGCTGTGCACCTCCACCACCTCCTGGTTGGGCTCCGGGCCGTTGTTGCTGCATCTGTCGGCGCTGCTGCTCTCGAATCTCTTCGGGGGTCTCTGCATTTTGCAGCGTATCCGCCGTGGTGGTATCAGGTTGAGCCTCCTCCACCTGGGCATACAACTCCGTTGTTGCACCCAGCAAAAGGAAAAGGGGTAGCAACAGAAAAGGGCCCGACTTGTGTAGCAATGCCTTAAATTTCATAAATCCGACTAGCTGCAAAACGATACATCATTAGAAGATGTAATAACCCAAAAAAGATCGATAAAGTATAAGAGAAAAGGGAAGCGGTAATTCAATGTTATCGAATGATCGATCAATTATCCTTTTCACGGATCTTGTAGACCACATCTCCTTTTTTACGCATTCCGTACTCTTCACGAGCAATGCGTTCAAGGAGGGCGGAATCCGACTGTAAATCCTCAATTTTATCCTTTAGCTCTACAGTCTCAGCTTCCAGCTGCCGGGTCTTGGCCTTCAGGTCCTCTTTCCGCTCGCTGATCTGATAGCGAGTCAACAGGCTGTAAGTATCAATAAATGTAAACCATATGAACACGAAGCCCCCCAGAATCAGGATAAGGAATGACTTTCGCCAGTTTAGAGGATTTAGCAATTTCCAGTTCATGTATGGGGTCTGCTGAAAGCTATTTTTTTATTTTAGATCAAAATAGTGCAATTCAATCTATAATAGCAATTCTAATGCTAATATAGCTTAGTCATCTCTAATCATTTTATATTCAGACAAATATTAAATGTGATTTGAGCCGGTCGCTTACCTTTTTAGTTACCCTTCAAGTTTTTTACGCTCCTAAAGATATCACCAATAGCACATTTTTTTAACCTATGCTGTAAAGAAAGTGTACCAATGCCTATAGCCCGTGATATTCACCCGGGGTGAATTTTAAAATCACCCTGGGTAATCCTAAAAATCACCCAGGGTAATTAATGCAAGCCATGCTTATAAAACAGTAAAGCTCTTTCGTTAACTATGCAGTTCTTACCCAAATATTTTGTATCAAAATCCGCTAAAAGTTTTGTATCCTTCCGGAAAGCATCCTTCTACTTCAGCAAACACCACATATAGTTAGGGGTTTAACAGGTCAGGAAATCACACCATGAATGAATCGATTGATGCCTTGCAGCTAAACCTGGGTGACGGGGGATTATTGGCCATGAATATCTCCCTGGCTTTCATCATGTTTGGTGTTGCCCTGGAGTTGACGGTGGGTGATTTCCGCCGGCTTTCGAAGGAGCCCAAATCTACCCTGGTTGGCATCTTCTCTCAGTTTGTGTTCCTGCCTGCCATCACCTTGTTGCTGGTTCTCTTCTTTGAACCCCATCCCAGTATGGCACTCGGCATGTTTATGGTTGCGGCATGTCCCGGCGGCAATATCTCCAACTTTTTCTCACTCCTTGCCAAGGGAAACGCCGCTCTGTCAGTCAGTATGACTGCCATTGCCACGCTCGCCGCCATCGTTATAACCCCCTTCAATTTCACGCTCTGGGCCAGCATGTACGGTCCAACCAATGTCATCCTAAAGGAGATCCACATAAACTTGTGGGAGGTCTTCAAGATCATCGGGTTGATACTCGGACTGCCCCTCTTTTTTGGTATGATGGTGCGACATTTCAGGGAGCAGTGGGCCTCAAAAATAGCCAACTGGATCAAAGGGTTTGGCGTAATCTTCTTCTCAGGCTTTGTGCTGGTCGCCTTTGCCATGAACTTTGACAATTTTATCAACTATGTCCACCTGGTTATCGGGCTGGTTTTTTTCCACAACGCCTTTGCCCTGACCGGCGGCTATGGACTGGCCTCCCTGTTCAACCTGCCGGAGCCCGATCGTAAATCCATAGCCATTGAAACGGGTATCCAAAATTCGGGACTGGGACTGTTGCTCATTTTCAACTTCTTCGACGGGTTGGGCGGAATGGCACTTGTCGCTGCATGGTGGGGTATCTGGCACATTATCACCGGGCTTGGCATCGGGTGGTACTGGTCAATGGGAAAGTCAGCCCTGCAACGCGTAATAAGCAATGCGTAGAAACTACCTTTGGTACCAATTTTTTCGATATGCCGTGGTTAGCCCTGCACTTGATCTCTTCCACTCCCAATGCACGGTTTCCAGCACCGAATATATCCCCTCTGAAAAACCGGTTATCTTTGTTTCCAATCACCAAAACGCCCTCCTCGATGCCCTGCACCTGGTTTGTAACACGCGGAAGTTTGTGCACTTCCTGACCCGCGCCGAGCCGTTTGAAGTTCCGGTTGTAAGCTCTTTCTTGCGATCGCTGAATATGATGCCGGTCTACCGGGTGCGCGATGGGATGAGCTCGATAAAGAAAAACGAAACCACCTTTGCCCGATGCTATGACCATCTTGGGAAAGGAGACGCCATCCTTGTCTTTGCGGAGGCTAACCACGACCTGAGACGTCGGATCCGGCCGCTCAGTAAAGGCTTTACCCGTATTGCCTTTGGCGCCGAAGTTCGACACAACTGGCAACTGGATCTTCAGGTGATTCCCGTGGGAATAAATTACGGGCAACACCGGAAATCCCGCCGACCGGTTCACGTTGAGTTTGGAGAGTGTATTCCCATAGCAAGTTACAAAGAGCTGTATCTACAGGATGAACGGCAAGCAGCTCAAGAACTTAAACAAGCTACCGCCGAAGCGATGAAATCGCTGACGATGCATGTTCCGAATCTCAATCACTACCCTCTTCACCACCTCCTGCTTGATGAGTTGGAATCCAATCGTGAAAATCTCATACAGCCGGGAATTGTAAATGAACGGGTTGCAAAAATCGATGAGCATGTTAATGAAAAGCTGTTGGACAAAACCACTGAACTGTTGGAAAAAAGTGATGGTAAAGCAGATCTCAACAATTTCATAACGAAACAGAACTGGAAACCCAAAGACCTCCTGCTAAGCCCAGTGTACCTGTTCACCCTGCTCAATAATTTGATCCCATATCAATTGATACGCTGGATTACCGAAGAATTTATTCAAGATCATGTGTTTGATGGCTCAGCAAAATTTCTTTGCGGCCTGTTTCTGCTTCCCTCTTGGTACCTGCTGATAACTCTTCTACTGGGATTGGCTGGTGTTAACTCCTTTCTGATCCCGGGGTATTTTCTGCTGAGCCTTATTACAGCCCCACTTTTTGTGGATGCCAAAGATTTGTTATTAAAAGATTCTGCTCAACAACTGGAAAAGGAAAATCCAGAGTTATACCAAACTGTTATGTCGGAGATCGAACGATTCAAAGCGTGGCGAGAAGAGCTGTTTGAAAGGAATTAATAAACGTCAGTTCGATATAAGATTTCTTATTAACAACCCCGCGCTTGGTCCCTATGCTCTGCGTTGGGACCTGTTGGACGCTCTGCGTCCAGTATAACCTATGGTGCGACAGAGAACGTGGAGCGCCAGAGGGGCCTCCGCCGCAAAGCGGACGGAAGCGAGCAATTGGTTGAACAGTCGTCGGGCTATCCGGAATGCTGCTACATGCCGGTCATCGACTGATTTTTGGGAGCTGGAAGGGTAGTGGTTCAAAAGAAAATCGTAAAGACTGTTTATCTCTCACGTTAAATAAGCTATAAAAGCAGGCCGGTTTCATTTTTTAAACGACGAAAAAACGAACCTTTAGATTCCCGTTAGTAAAACGTTCTATATTGAAGGGACAAGTAACAGACTGGAGCTGTCGGGGTGACCTAGAAAACGAACCAGCTTAAAGAGCTATTTTTGGTATACGTCCCC
>NZ_JAMQKA010000027.1:0-75506 GCF_031569985.1 Aliifodinibius sp. S!AR15-10
GAACGCCCATGGGGTATCCCGCGCCGCATGCGGTCGAAAAACGGGGGTGTTTCCGGGATCGGACATATTCCGAATAAACAGGCTGCTATCGGGATAACGGGTGTGTAGCTCGGTCTCAAAATGACCATAGTTCATCATCCGGGAGCCCAAATTGTTACCCAAAAGAACGATATGAGTCTCCTCTTTTAACCGAACTTTATCTTTATCAGAACACCCGTTCAAGAGTAGGAGACCACAACATAAAAATATCCACACCTGTACAGTTCGTAATGAGAAATAATGCATGTATAATCCTGTTAATCATAAATTATTTTAGGTAGGAAATAATGATAGAGCCTGTTTTTAGGAACAGGCTCTATCTTTTAAAATTGTAACTTTCCCCAATCCCGAGTCGATATATATTAAGCTCGTAGGTTAATTACAATTAGTATCCCTCATTTTGGGAAAGATTTTCATTATTTCGTATTTCAGAAGCTGGTATTGGGTACAGTAATTCTCTTTCTGAAAGCGTCGGACCGTAAACGAATTGATGGCCCACATAATCTTCAAATGTACCTGAAACCGGATCGTAGGCTTTTCGGATGCGAACCATATCGAACCAGGTTTTATTCTCAAAGCTAAGCTCATGGAATTTCTCCTCCCAAACAGCTTCTCTGAATTCATCCTGTGAGAGTCCTGATAAATCCGAAATTTCAGCACGCTCCCGAATTTCGTTGACCGCGTCATAGGCTTCTGTGGTGGGACCACCGTTGACTTCATTTTCGGCTTCAGCAAAAATCAACAGTACTTCTGCATACCGAAATAGTGGCCAGTTCATGCCAGAGACCGCCGTTTCGACATTGGCCTCGTAGTCAAAGAATTTGTAGAGATACCAGCCTCCCAGGTTTTTGGTAGTATTGCGATCTGATACCGGAGAAAACTCGCTGTAGTAAAATTGCTTTTCCTCAGTTCGCTTATCTCCAGATTCATATGATTCCACAAATTCTTCCTGTGCAAATATCCCACCAGTTTCAGCAGAAAAAAGTGAAATATCCTGGTTATACGGAAGCGTCACATATTGTAGCCCGTTGTGGTCAACAATTTCTGCATCAAATTGCACCATAAAAATATGTTCACCCGTATTCTCAAGACTAACGTCCTTGATCTCACCATAGGTATCAAAAAGTCGATATTCCTGGGAGTCGATAACCTCTTTTGCCTTGTCTCTGGCAAGTTGAAAATACTGGTCTCCACCCTGCAAGGGGTACCCTGCCATGGTCAAATATACGCTGGACAGCAGTGTTTTTACTGCACCCATGGTAACCCTGCCGCTTTCATTGTTAAATGGCAAGCCTGAATTAGACTCAACCCAGGTTAAATCCTCAACAATGGCATTGTAGACGTCCGCTACGGGTGTTCTTTCCGGAGCGAGATTTTCTGAGTCCAAGCCAACCGGTTCCAGAATTAAAGGCACATCCCCAAAAATTCTAACGAGATTATAGTAGTAATATGCCCGCAAGAACCTGGCCTCACCCAGCAATCTATTTTTCTGAGCCTCACCCAGCTGTTCAATATTGGGGATATTTGCCAGAGCTTCATTCGCGTTGGCAATACCGCGGTAATGGCTATTCCAATAGGTCTGCCCATACCCGTTGTCGGCACTGTTATCCAGGGCTCGGATATCCAGGCTATTCGTGGCCTGTCCAAGCTCTGTATTTGCCAACCCGGTTTGGAACTCGGTCATAAGCCAGGGGGCACCACCGAAGCCTCCTCCGCGAACTGCTCTCAGGTCTTCGTAAATGGCATTGACAGCAGCTTCAGCATGAGCTGGTTCAGTATAATAGTTGTTCTTGGTAAAGCTTGTTGGATCCGAATGTGATAAAAATTCATCACAACCAGAGACTACAAGTACGATAAAACTGCTAAGTATTATATAAGAAGTTAACTTTCTCATAGGTATCTGAATAAATTTTTATAGTTAATAGGGGCATCCTTTTTATAATCCAAGATTAACACCCAAAATGAATGTTCTGGATTTGGGGTACTCAAAGTACTGTGCCCTACCTCTTGAGAATGGCGCACCTGAGGTTGATATCTCAGGATCATACCCACGGAATTCTGTTATCGTAAAAAGATTCTGCGCAGTGACATAAACCCTCAGGTTCCTGATGCTCCAGGGATTTAAAATGTCTTGTGGAAGATTATATGACAGGGTGAAGTTTCTCCCCCTGATAAAGGAACCGTCCTGCATCCTGTGCGTATCATTGTCAGTATCATATCCCGCCTGTGTCGGACGCAGCTGTGCAATCGGGGTGTCCTGGTTATCCGGAGTCCAGGCGTTTAATACGGAGCCCAAAGCATTGGCAATTCCTACCCTATCCTCGGTTGAGTGCACGGCCTCCCACATGATGTCGTTTCCATACATGAACTGGAGGTCAGCGGTAAACTCAAAATTCTTGTATGAAAAGGTGTTGATAAGGCTTCCGTAACCATCCGGAACCCCATTTCCTATCGGCACGCGGTCATCCTGGTTAATAGCGCCATCATTATTCACATCTTTGTATTTTATATCTCCAGGAAGTCGATTATACTGGGCTGCCTCCTGGGCTTCATCCGTGTTCCAGGTACCGAGGGAGATATAGCCCATAAATGTATTTACAGGCAGTCCTTCCCGGATGATACTTCCGGCACCACCGCCATGAACACCGCCGCCGGTTTCAATATCAGAGCCTCCGTGTAGCTTGAGGACCTCATTTTCATTGATGGAAATATTGAAGTCTGTGCTCCAGGAGAAGTCCTCTCCCTGGACATTATACGTCGTTAATGCCAGCTCAATGCCCCTGTTTTCCATACTTCCAATATTTTCGAAGACTGTGGCGTATCCACTGGTGCGAGGCAATGGTCTTTCTAACAGCATATCTTCAGATTTCCTGCGATAGACATCTGCTTCGACCGATATCCTGTTATCGAAGAGTCCCAGCTCAATCCCTAAATCAATCTGTTTGTTGACCTCCCATTTCAGATCGGGATTAGCCAACCGCTGAACACCGACACCTACATTTCTGCTCCCGTTAAATATTGCCGTATAGGTGCCCAATCCCGCTTCATACTGGTAGTTGGCAATTTCCGAATTCCCGGTCAAACCGTAACTGGTTCTGACCTTCAGGTTTGAAATTACCGGGTGATCTTGCAGGAAGTCTTCCTCGGATACTCTCCATCCCAGCGCTGCGGAAGGGAAAAAGGCGTAGCGATTATTTGATCCAAACTTTGAAGAACCATCCACACGACCCGTCACAGTGAACAGGTACTTGTCATTGTAGGTGTAGTTAATTCGGCTGAACACTGAGGACATAGAATATTCACTGGTAGATGAATTCGGCGGGCGCGGATTGTCAGCGATTCCCAGGTTGTTATATTCAAAATAGTCATCGAGAAAACCCCAAGCTTGTGCTACTGAACTTGAACTGTGAGAGGTTTGTATCGACTGGCCGAGAATGGCATTTACAGAGTGAACGTCACTAAAGTCATTACTGTAATTGAGGATATTCTCAAACTGCCAATTTGCATTTTGTGATGGTGATATACTTGCAACACCGTTCTGATCGCGCGACAAGAATGGCAGGGTTCGACCTGAGTACCGGTCTTGCTCCTGGGTAATAACATTGGTCCCGAGCATCGTTCTCAGTTCCAAATTATCCGTAAAGGAAATATTTGTATGAATGTTTGCAAGTATATTTTGCGTATTCAACAAATGAATACTTTCCTCTGACACCCTGCGCTGATTGGGTCCCCCTTCCATGCCTGGATAGTCTTCGTTTCCAGCCCATGTTCCATCGGGATATTTAACCGGAACAATGGCAATTGACTCATACAACATTCGCATTGACCAAGGGTGGAGTTCCTTCTGCGATTGATTGCTGTAGGTAAGGCTACCTCCTGCACTCAACCATCCTGCTATCTCAGTCTCTACATTAAATCGGCCTGAATAGCGCTCTAACCATGAATCTTTCATGACCCCTTCTTCATCATCATACGATAAATAGATTCCATAGCTTGTGCTCTGATCCCCACCAGATACAGATAAGTTGTGTCGGTGCGTAATAGCCTGCCGGAAGGCCTCGTCCTGCCAATCTGTGTCGTAGAGTGGATTCCCGCTTGAATCAAAAAGCCTGGGATCAGTTCTTTTGTCAACCGGATTCGTGTACTTTCCGGCTGCAAAACCGGCGGGATCATACTTCTCTGCATTGGAGTATGCAATTTCTTCTACTCTCAGGAACTCTTCCGCATTAAGTACATCAATTTTCTTGGAAACGCTTCCGGTGCTAACTGAGGCATCATAATTGACCCGCGGTCCCTCACGTGTTCCTTTTTTAGTTGTTATCAACACAACCCCGTTGGCCCCTCTGGCTCCATATATCGCCGTAGCGGAGGCATCTTTAAGCACCTCAATTGACTCAATACTGCTCGGAGGAATAGAATTGATGGCGTGAGATCCACTCTGCATACGTTCAACATTCAACATAACGCCGTCAACTACATACAACGGGTCATTTGTATTACTAACCGAACTACTACCCCGTATCCGAATTTGAGGTGATCCACCTGGTTCACCAGAGTTTAATGAAACATCTACCCCAGAAACCCGGCCGGCAAGTGCCTGTGACACATTTGTGGAAGAACGCTGCTGAAGCGCATCCTCATCAACGGTTCCAACTGAACCGGTTAAGTCAGATTTTTGCTGTGTTCCATATCCAACAACTACAATATCTTCCCCCATAATGGCTTCGCTGGTCATGCCTACATCAATCGTGGTACGGCCATTAATGGGAACCTGCTGTATTTCATAACCGATGAATGAAAAAACCAGCGTATCATTCAACGAGGGAACTGTCAGTGAGTATTGGCCATCGCTGTCCGTGGCGGTTCCCGTGGTTGTTCCCTTCACGGTTATATTCACACCGGGTATGGTATCTCCCGATTCAGCATCCGTCACCGTTCCGGAAACGCTCTCAACTTGCTTCATTTTTTGCATCTTGAGGTTTTTGCGGATAATCAACACATCACGACTTGACGGAAGTGCGGCTTCCAACCCCGTTCCATCTAACAATGCATCCAAGGCTTTAAAGACGGAAACTTCATCCAGGTTGAGTGTCACTTTTTTATCAGGTATATGGTTTACCTGCAGGGCCAACCCAACATTTACCTCATCCGCTAATATTTCGAGTGCAGAAACCAACCTCACCTCATCCAGCTTCAGAGTTACTTTTTTTTGTGTATCTGAAGAGGACTCATTGGCAACCAGTTGTACTTTATATGATTTTTCTGAAGATTGGAGATTATTTGCTACGCCAGCCTGAAACAGTGCTAATAAAAAAACCGTTAACAGGCAAGTACCTTTGATCCCTAACACAAAGTCATAGCATATCTTTGTACCGATATTACATTTATTCATTGGTCTATGTTTTTGATTAACTGTTACAATGTATTCCCGCTATTATTTTTCTCTCTAGACCACACTACTTTTTTCCCATCCATTTGATAGTTGATATGAAGGACCATTGAAATCACCTCTAACACCTTATCGGGTGAGTCATACTGAAAATCTGCGCTCAAGGGAAGTTTTTTTAACGCCTCATCGGAATAACTAAAGGACAAATCAAAAATCCTGTTTAACTGCTCACTCACCTTATGTAGAGGTGCCTCATTGAATTTTAGTCTCCCGTTCATCCAGCTCAAATAGTTATTGATGCTGAACTCATCGACCTGAATAGTTCGTTTTTCAAGATCAATGTAGCCGAACTGCCCAGGGGTCAACTCCGTTGCCTCTTGCTCTGTCTGCTGATCCGACCACATCGACACCTTACCCTCTGTGACAGCTACCTGCACATTTTCTTTTCCCGGCAGTGCCCTTACATTAAACGCTGTCCCCAAATCCTTGATGGATGCTCCGGGTGTATGAATGACGAACGGTTTTTCTTCATTGTGAATGACTTCAAAATAGGCCTCTCCCTTCAATGTCACCTCCCGGTTTTCCCTGCCATAGTCTTCAGATATCATAACCTCGGCATTGCTGTTTAACCGAATTTGGGTCCCATCGCTCAATGAAAGCATTTTTTGCTGATCACTCTCTGCCTTGTACAGGATAGGCTGGGTTTCAGCTTGCTTGGGTTCTGGACTAATCGCCCAGTTCTCAGCTATAAATAAAGCTGAAATGAACATGACCAGGACAGCAGCAGCAACTTTCCAGTAGGTTGAGTAGGCCCTTTTTGAGGAATAGGTATGTGATTTTTTTTCAAAAAGGTCTACATCTTTTTCGATGCTACTCCACATTTCATCCGATCGAACTTCGGACATCAACGGCTTGATGTGGTCATCCTTTAAAAGGTCAATATCATGATTCAGCTTTTTTTCTAAGAACGCTTGTCCTTCGGGCTTGCCAAACCAATCCAGCACTTCATCAACTTCCTCGGGAGTACAAGCACCTTTAAAAAATCTTTCTACTTTTTCGAGATCCATATCTGTTTATATCTTGCCTTTGTTACTTAGTACGTATGCGAGCGGTGTAAGTATTAGAACTAATTTTATTTTTTTGTAAAGCTTCTTTTATAAGCCCACAAAGCAGCATTTATTGATGCTGTATTCAACCTGGGTTCTACATGAAAGCTATAATTGCGAGGGATTCAGCAACCATCGGGATAGGCTGTCCACACATTTCCAGTTATAACTACATAACCGCCCCACAAAAACGGGGCTCGTAATGACAGTTTTTTGTTTACTGCGAATTTACAAAGCCTTCTGTAAGTAGGTGGGTGCACTGCGTTGTTGACCATGGGCTACTCTGTAGCTGCAAGTGGACCACTCAGAGTCCTTTGGCAGACTACCCAAACCTCTTGAGCAGTCTACTCAAATCCCTTGAGTGGACTACCCAATCCTCTTAAGTAGGCTACTCAAACTCCTTGAGCAGACTACTCAAGCCTGTTTGGCAAACTACTCAGACCTCCTGGGTAGCCTACTCCGCCTCCTGTAGTAGGCCTCTCCGAAGCAGGGAGTAGTAAAGGGGTACCTGTTTTGCAGGTTTGTTTAATAAATTATAACCGGAGTGGCCGATAATACATGGTAATGACACTTCAGAGAGTGGAGATAGGAAATAAGATTGGAATACAAGAATTTATGCCAATAAATGACTTCACATGACAACTAGCATTCTGACCTAAATAACGTCAGTTCGATATAAGGATCACAAAATTATAGCTGTCATCGCGAGGAGGCGTCTTTGATAGTAGCCGGCTTCATCTTGAGGTCGACGTGGCGATCTCCCTGCCCGATTTTTGTTCATCCTATTAGGAGATTGCCTCCCGACGGCTGTCGGGATCCCGATGGTCGCTGAATCCCTCGCAATGACAGGTTTTTATCTCGAACTGACGTTAAATAATACCCCGTTTGCCTAAAAAGTCGCGTATAAATTTTGAGCTATGATAATATTGTGTTTTAACCGTGTTTATTGAGACATTATTCTTTTTTGCCACTTCTTCATTAGATAGGCCTTCAAAACTTTTCATTTTGAATACTTTTCGCTGTGCAGGAGTCAGCTTTTCAAGCGCTTGCTGAACTAAATCTTCGTATTCAGTGTAAATAACCTTATCCAGGGTAGAGCTCTGTATACCCGTATCTTCTGAAAGGATCTTGTAGTTGGCTTTCACCTTATCACGGGTTTCTTTTTTTCGCATCATGTCTATCAAATGATTCTTGAGAGTGGTAAACAGGAACCCTTTAATTGAAGATGTTTCAACCAGGCTATCTCTTTTTTTCCATATTTTTAGAAAGACATCCTGTACTGCATCCTCAGCAAGATATTGCTGCCTTAGGTATCGCATCCCAATAAAATACATCTGTTTATGATACCGGTCATACAACTCCTTCAGGGCACATTTATCCCCCTTTTTAATTTTACTTGCTAAACTGCTGTCGCTGTCATTTTTCATTACCATCCCACTTCACACAATCCCAAATTGATATTTACAGGCAATTCTTGCGGTCAAAAAAAGAGCACATATCTACAGGAGAGAGTGACCGCAAGTACTGAGCTCTTTTATACTTTTAGAACCATACAAACAAAACCGAAATCAAACTTTAATAATTCTATAGGCAGCCAGTTATCAGTCAATAAAACTATCTACATTTTCCTGGGTAACTAGTTCAAATGGTATCAACACTTCCTTCTGGTAACTGCTGTCACTCTCAACAATTTTCAAAGCAGTCTGAACAGCAGTGGAACCCTGTCCCTGTGCATCCTGTAAAACCGTTGCATCCATCCGTCCATCTTTGACGGCCTGCAGGGCATCCGTAATCCCATCAATACTGATTAGCACGACATCCTCTTTCATGCCAGCATTTTCCAACGCCTGCAGGGCCCCAAGACCCATTTCATCATTCTGGGCGAATACCGCATCAATACGGTTGCCGTAGGATTGAATCCAGTTTTCCATAAGCGACATCGCCGTTGCGCGGTCCCATTCTGCCGTCTGTGACGCCAGCAGGGTGAGCCCCGGCGTAGCTTCCAACACATTCTGTGCCCCAACCTCCCGCTTTATCTGGGCCGCTTGTCCCATATAACCCTGGATCATCAATACGTTACCCTCACCACCTAATTGTTCTGCGATAAATTCCATAGCCATCTCCCCCGCCCTTGTATCATTTGAGCCGACAAATGCCGTGGGTTCGGAGCTGGTCTCAGAGTTCACATTAATAATCGGTATTCCCGATCGCTTGGCAAGATCTACCGCCGGCGAACTGGCTTCCACTTCCACAGGATTTAGAATAATGGCATCCACCCCCTGGGCGATAAAGCTCTCCACATGCTCCATCTGTGTCAGTGCTGATCGCTGGGCGTCATTGACGATCAGGTTTACGCCGCTTTTTTCCGCCTCCGCATCCATCGCGTCCTTGACATTCACCACGAACTCATTCTGCATGCTCAGCATAGAGGCCCCAATAGTCACACTGTCACCGCCATCTTCTTTCCCCGATCTGCCACAACTCAAAACCAGTCCGCATACGAGCAATAAAACAGTCATTCGTAGTACATTTTGCACTTTGTCTATCTCCATATTCATATTTATCTAAATTAACTGCTAAGATTCCTGCGACGGATACTGTCAAGTAGAACAGCACCGATGATAATAGATCCCATAACCACCTGCTGGTAATAGGAAGATACATTCATCAAATCGAGCCCGTTGCCGATGACCCCGATCAGGAGGGCCCCGATCAATGTCCCTGTCATCGTTCCTATGCCACCTGACAAGCTTGTTCCGCCGATAACGACCGCGGCGATGGCATCCAGTTCAAAGGCTACACCCACGTTGGGCTGGCCCGTGCTAATCCTGGATGCCAGGATGATACCTCCAAGGGCAGACAATCCACCGCACAAGGTATATACTATAATTTTGATCTTTTTCACATTTATCCCGGAGGCTCTTGCCGCTTCCTCGTTACCCCCCACGGCATAAATGTATCTCCCCAAGACCGTTTTTTTCAGTAGTACCAGGCATAAAACAAATATGATACCCAATATGACAATGGGAAATGGGATTCCGAAGAGTTCTCCACCACCGATGTAACCGAATGAATCTGACAGGTTTGATATTGGCCGCCCGCCACTGAAAATCAGTGCCAATCCGCGACCGATGGTCATGGTGCCCAGCGTAACGATAAAGGGCGGCACATTTCCTTTGGTGATCACAAAGCCATTAAACGCACCAATGAGCACCCCCACGGCTAAACCTGCAAAAAGTGGTACAATCAACGGGTAACTGCCAGGGTGCGCAAATGATGCAGCAACGACTCCGGCCACAGCCACAACCGAGCCCATGGAAAGGTCAATGCCGCCCGAAATAATTACGAATGTCACACCAAAAGCCAGCATTGCGTTGATCGTGATCTGCCGCACTACGATCAGTAGGTTGGTTACGGTCAGAAAATTGGGACTCATTATAGAAATACCGACACATATCAGGATGAAGGCAATGAGCACCCCGTATTTCTGTAGCCGTAACGAAAATGCGGATTTTTGCCCAATGGCTGCGGATAGTTTCTGTATTCCAGAATGTATCTGTTCGTTCATCTAGTTCTGTATTGCATGTTTCATAATGAGTTCCTGTGTCGCTTCTCCAGCCTTAAGTTCGGCTGTTACCCTTCCCCTGGAAAGAACCAAAATCCTGTGACTAAGGCCCAGTAATTCTGGCAGTTCGGAAGAAATTAGTAGTATAGCTTTGCCTTCACGCGCCAGTTGATCGATTAGCTGGTATATTTCAAATTTAGCACCGACATCGATCCCGCGTGTGGGTTCATCCAAAATTAATACTTCAGGCGACGCCAGCAGCGATTTCCCGATTACCACCTTCTGTTGGTTCCCCCCACTCAAAAACTTAACCTTTTGCTGCATATTCGGCGTTTTAATCCGCAGATCATCAATCATCCTTCCAGCAGACCTGTGTTCCTCGGTTTTATTTACGAACATTTTGGAGCTGAACTGCCGCAGGCTGGAAAGCGTAAGATTCTCTCTCACCGACAAATCCTGAACGATTCCCGACCCTTTCCGATCTTCCGTTACATATGAAATACCAAGACGGATTGCATCCCGTGGAGAGCTGACATTTACTTCATTCCCATTCAAATAGATTTGTCCAGCATTCAACGGCTTCAATCCCATGATAGATTGAACAATATCTGTTCTTCCGGCTCCCATCAAACCTGCAAATCCCAATACCTCACCTCGCCGTAACTCAAAGCTAATATCCCTGAATTTTTCCTTGCTGCCGAGTCTTTTAACAGAAAAAACAACATCCCCGATATTCCTGTTTTTGTCAGGAAATACCGCCTCCAGCTCCCTTCCGACCATCATCTCTATTAAAGTGTCTTCATCAAGCTCCTTGGCAGGTTTGGTATCGATGTAGTGTCCATCTCTCAACACCGTAACCGTGTCGCAGATGCGAAAGATCTCCTCCATTCGGTGAGAGATGTAGATTATAGTCACCCCTTTCTTTTTTTGGGTGTTTATCACCCTGAATAAGTTATCGACCTCTTTATTTGACAGAGAGGAGGTGGGCTCATCCATAATGATGATTTTAGCCTCATTGGAAAGGGCTTTGGCTATCTCAACCATCTGCATCTCAGCAACACCAAGGTGCTTCATTTGTCGTGTAACATCGATATCCACTTCCAGCTCCCGGAGCTGCTGCTCAGCATGTTCAATAATTCGATTTTCATCAACCCAACCAGGAATCTTCACCATCTCCTGTCCAAGATAGATGTTTTGGGCTACGGTCAGCTCAGGGATCGGCATAATCTCTTGGTGTACCATTGAGATCCCCCGGTCAATTGTGCCTCGCACATCGGAATGCTGCAGTGTCTCTCCCTGAAATATAATTTTTCCGGTATCTGGCTTAATTAAACCCACCAAAATATTCATCAGGGTTGATTTACCGGCCCCATTCTCTCCCATCAATCCATGGACCTCTCCCTCTTTGGCCTCAAACTGTACATTATCTAGAGCCTGTACACCACCAAACGACTTGGAAAGATTTCGGACCTGCAGTATACACTGCTGTTCAAGATTCATAGAAGTACTTAAAAGTTATTAGACAATTAGAGCTTTCATCACATACAAACGAATATCTTAATTTAACCGGCAGGTATATGTAAAAACTGCTACAACCATTTTATAGGCTGTAGCAGTATATCTCAACATAATTACTCATGAGGAATACTGTTTTTTCACCTCAAGAGAAGGAATATTTTATAGATTCAAATCAGGATTATCCGGTCCAAAGTGCTTGAGCATGACAATAGGATCCGATTTCGAGTGATTTACGATTTCAACACCTTCCTTGGCTGCCTGCTCACTCACAAAATACTCATCGTGGGTAAGCTGCCCGAAACGGATCAGTGATGGCGTTTCGATATCCCATTCCCCCATCTTGCCGTGCCCCTGCATCATAATCATGCCATAGGCCCCGGCATCTTTAATCGTGACAGTTTGCCCGGGCAAAATTGTCAGCTCTTTGGCACTGAAGGCATCCGATTTGTAGCAAATCCACTTTTCGATATAGCCTTCCGACTTCATCTCCTCTTCGGGCCTGACAGGAATCGGCTCCATAAAGCATTTTTCCTGCAGGTTCCCGTCCACATTGAGTTCCCAATCCAATACTTCAACCAAGAAATCAAAGTCGCCAACCCTGTCCTCCGGGGTGTCTTTCCAGAGCAGCTCCTCCGGAACAATAGAATCGCCGACCAGTGACTGGTACATCGCAAACACATCGGAAGCTTTTTGTGGCTCATAGGTACAGAGGCTGCCCGGGGCGTGAAGGAGTCCGGGAGGTACATTCCAGCCTGTGCCGGGCTGTAGGCGCTGTGCACTGGAAAGATTCGTAATCTTGTTATCTCCTTCGGTGAAATTCTTCAGGCACTCCAGCAGCTGTTCTTTTGTAGTGCCGGGGTTTAATCCGAAGAACGTATAGGGAAAATCACCGCCGTGATTGTTCACCTGAGGTGGAAAGTAATACGCTTCCGGCTTCCCATTTTGGCCCGTCAGTTTGGCGTGTTCATCCCGATGGTGCACATGGTGAGGCAAGGCCCCTTTGTTATCAAAAAATTTGGAATACATCGGCCATGATTCATACTCATCCCAAATGCGATCTCCTACAAGATCTCCTTTCAACGCACTGACGGCATCCCGAAGTAAAATTTGTTCTGTGCTGCCGCCATCTTCAAAAACAACCTCACTTAATCCTTCAATCTCCCCGGTCAAGGGACCATTATCTGCAGGTGTTGTGGAAGAAAACCAGCGTTCATCTATACCGCCTCGCTCTCCACCCAGTGAATAATAATCATCCGGGTGAAGTTTAATTCTCCGCCCCGGTACACAAAATGATCGTGGTACCCAGTTGGGCGCTAATCGTAAAATCCCGTTCCCCTGGTCAAGGGCTTTTTTTGCCGTATTTAGGTCGTTGCTCATCAAACTACTGTTTAAATGTTAATATTACTCTTCAATTACTTACATGTTATTTATTTCAATCTTAAGGTCGTATGATCTGGTTTCCCCTACTTCAAGATCAATAAGCGTACCGTTTTCCCGGGCTGTGGATTGTCCTATCGGTGGATGGGTACCCGGTTCCAGGGCCGTCACATACTCATTTCTGCCCCAATGCTGCCAGTTGGTAACCCACGGCATCTGGGATTTGGGAAACGAAAGGTCCAGCCCCACCCCTATGGATGAGTTCCGAACCCCACAATGACAAATCCCTTTTTGGTCAGCGTTAAGATCCAGGAAAGCAGCTGCTTCACCGAAACCGCGATGATCCTCAATAGGGGGTGGACAGCGTTTAAAATTGGTTTCATCATTAAAAATTTTGCTACTCTCCTCATCGCGCGATTCCCAGTCTCCCTCCCACACCAGTTGAGCTCCTTCATCAACCAGGGGCCAGCCAAAATTAACGTGATACAACAGCATGTGCGGGGCCACCCTGTTTCCACGATTGGTCACTTCATCATGTATATTTAATACTGGTGATCCAAGCGTGGCTGAAATAGTTCTTTTCAGTTCAAGGTGGGGACCAAAAACCGAAGATTGCAACATCTTTCCTGTTATGCTCATCTCCAGGTCTCCGGAAGCAAGGTCTGGCTGCACTATAGACTCCACCTCTGCCGGAATGTTGCTAATGCGGTCATGCAGCCCGCGTTTGCCGTGTTTATCTTCTTCCGGTCCCCCAACATGGGTGAGACCACAAGTGGTAATTAAGCCCCCACCAAACGAATTCAGCCACCTGATCCCTTCCGTTGCCGAAGGATTGGGCGGCGTAACACCTGAATGGCTTACCCAGCCCAAACCGTATGAGTTATAAAATGCCTCAGCCACATCCATCGCCCGGTCAAGAACGACTTTGAATCGCAGCCCTGCTCCCGTGTCAATCCACGCAATGCGGGTTCCTCGTCCTTTTCCATTATCCAGAACCGATGTCTCGATTCCACCCAACTGCCTGTAATTCGAAACTTTTCCTTCCCATTTCTTCATAGATATGGGGTTCTGTATTTCCTTTGTTCTGTTATTGGACATCGGATAAGGTAATTTAAGGCTGTAGCAAAAAATCAGGATACCTTTAAAATATTTTTTACTCAGGTATCTAGCTGATAATTAAGGCATAAACGTAATTACACACTTAGGAAAAGGAATCGCCGCCGGTCAAAATGACCGACGACATAATTCCCATATTTTTGACTGATCTTCCTACTTACCAGTTTACGCCGGTATCTTTCCAGCTTCTTGAGGAGGCGGAGTCGAGCACAGCTTCACAAACTTTTTGTGTTTCAAGTGCCTCCTGGAAGGTTGGAGAGCAGGGACTCCCATCTTCGAGTGACTGCAGAAACGCTGCCACCTGGTGCAGGAATGTGTGCTCGTAACCGATCGACGTGCCGGGTATCCACCATCGATCCATATACGGCTGCTCGCTTTCAGAAACATGGATCCTTCGCCACCCGCGCACTTCCGGATCATCGGAGTGATCAAAAAATTCGAGCCAGTTCATGTCGTGCAAATCCCAACGGATCGAGGCGTGCTCTCCATTTATTTCAAACGTATACAACGCTTTGTGTCCGCGAGCATAGCGGGTTGCTTCAAACAGGCCCAGCGAACCGTTATCAAAATGGCAGTGGAACAGGCAGGCATCGTCGATGGTAACCTCTTCCTTTTCCCCGGTTTCCTGGTGTACGCGCTCCTTAACAAAGGTCTCAGTCATTGCTGATACATCTTTAATACCACCATTAAGCCACATCGCCGTATCGATGCAATGCGCTAACAGATCGCCGGTGACCCCTGAACCTGCAACATCTTTATCCAACCGCCATAGCGCTTCCCCTCCCTGGGGCACATCAGGATTGATGGTAAAGTCCTGCAGGAAGTTGGCCCGGTAGTGAAATATTTTTCCAAGTTTTCCGGAATCAACAAGCTGTTTTGCTAACGTCACAGCAGGAACCCGCCGGTAGTTGTACCAAACTGTGTTCGGCACCCCGGCCTTTTCCACGGCATCAACCATCGGTTGCGCCTCTGCGACCGTCCGTGCCAACGGTTTTTCACAGAGAATCATTTTGCCGGCTTCAGCTGCAGCAATAGCGATTTCGGCGTGGGTATCATTTGGGGTGCAAATATCGATGGCATCGATATCGTCACGCTCAATGAGCTCTTTCCAGTCTGTAGTGTAGGATTCATATCCCCACTGCTCTGCAAAGTCCTTGACCTTTTCTTCAGTTCGCCCGGAAACGGCTTTTAACACCGGCTGATATTCCAGTTCGGGGAAAAAATCATTGACCCGTTTATGTCCATTCGTATGGATACGTCCCATCAGGCCGTACCCTATCATCCCAATTCTCAATTGTTTTTTATCTGGCATAGTACTCTAAAATTTTAATTCTAAATAATTTGCGAGAACGCTTATTCAGCCCATCCGTGTTGATTGCGAACTTCAATCAGCGCAGCAAGAATGTCATTCCATGTTTGCTGCTTTGTCATAACCTCGTTGGGAAACATGCATCCATCCCAGCAGACATGCTTGAAAGCTTTGGTTACGTCCCCATTCTCATCACGCAGCCAGTGCCCGGCATCTTCGGCTATATTCAGCTTTCCGTTCGGGTCGTTTGGCAGGCAATGGCGCCCCGTCTTCTCGTGGGTACCGGAACCAAATACGGTGGCATCATTCTGCGCTACATGGAAATCGATAGTCCATGGTCGGAGTGCTGCGGTCATTTCCTGCAGTCCTTCTTTTAGGGTATCGCGATCACCCCATTCAAAGTCTTCCGGTAAAATCCGGTCATCGGGGGCATTATATCCCAGCAGGTATAACAGCGTGTGCGCCATATCTGCCTGGAAGCCGATATTGTCACGGTCTACTTGCTCCAGGGTATTGACCATCGTTTTCCAGCTGTGCATTCCGCCCCAGCAAATTTCGCCCTCAGCAGCCAAATCCTCGTCGTAATCAGCGGCCACATCACAGGCTTCACGCCAAGTCTTTGCAATCAGCTCAGTATTCTCTTCCGGGTCTTCAGCCCAAGTTCCAGGATCCACCGCCGAGTCAATTCGGATTACACCATAGGAGCGAACCCCATGTTCGCGCAGGGTCTTCCCTATTTCACAGGATTTTTTAACCTGGGTAACAAAGTTCTTACGATCCTGTTTGCTGCCCATTGCAGAACCCCCGCCAATATCCGGCCAAACGGGTGCCACAAGGCTACCCACATTCAGCCCAAGATCAGCAATTTTATCGCCCAAGGCTTTAATTTCATCTTTTGAGCTATCAATATTGATGTGCGGATCGTATAAGAACAGGTCAATCCCATCGAATTTTGTACCATTGACCTCGGCAGCAGCTGTCATCTCAAGCATCTTGTCCAAGCCAATTGGCGGTTCAGAATCCGGCCCTTTCCCGACAACACCAGGCCACGCAGCGTTATGAAGTTTTGGATATGGATTACTCATATGCGATATGTTTAAAAGTTGATATTATTAGTTTATTACAATTAATAACCGATCCCGATTTACTGTTTAATGTAGTTTTGTTCACTATAACATAGAGATATGCAGACAACAATCCCTATCTCCATGGTGACAGGTTCCCGATACTAACCTGCCAGTAAATCCCTTAAAACTCTAAATAATTAACTTTTAAAAAGATCCAAAAACAATATTTGATTAAGTAAAAAACAGCTAATCCCTACCCCGTGTTCACACCCAATCAGTATACCAGAGTCTGAACAGGTTCAAAAAAGGGGCGGATCTATATCCCACCATATCAACAATATCAAGGAGTCGTTTTCATTCAAATCAGTCTGTTCCATTTAAGAACATTCCCCAAAATAAGACTATAAAAACGGGCCTGACTTTTGGGGCTGCCAGGCCCGCGAAACTGTAGATGCTTAGGGAATATGGGTTACAATCTACAGTTACATTTTAATGCAAACTTATAGAGTAGGTCGAATACGTAATCTACTCACATTTAATAATTTATAACTTATTACTAACTGCCTACCTCAATGTAATTTTGCATGTTAGAGATTGCCACCGACACATGATTGTAGACACTTTGTTTATTCACTTCCATCACGATAGAGATCTCATCTGTTGTCAATCCCTGGTAGAATTTAAGATAGATAGACTCCTTCTGCCGATCACTTAACGAGTCAATCGCCTCTTCCAGCTTCTGTTTTAACTCCTTTTTTGTCTCACAGTGAACCATCAACTCTTCCACATTGCAGGACTCCTCCAAAAAATTATCAGTA
Source organism: Aliifodinibius sp. S!AR15-10 (assembly GCF_031569985.1). Classification (NCBI taxonomy): domain Bacteria; kingdom Pseudomonadati; phylum Balneolota; class Balneolia; order Balneolales; family Balneolaceae; genus Fodinibius; species Aliifodinibius sp. S!AR15-10. The sequence continues at coordinate 17,305 of NZ_JAMQKA010000027.1, forward strand.
TAGACCTGGTTCCTTTTTTTTCGGTTTCGGTGCTTGTTTAATTTTCGGAAAATGAGTCGCCTGAAGGAAGAGATTAAATATGCTTTCACCGAATGAGGCTCATTTATGCCTTCCCGCTTGTTCCACAATGTCAGGAAAAGTTCCTGGATACAATCCCTTACCAGCTCACGGTCAGGGATAATATTATAACCATAGTTATACAATTTGGAATAATAGCGGCAGAACAATTTTGAAACTGCTTCTTTGTTTCCCATCTGCAATTGAGACCACAACATTTCCGGCTCGGTCTCAAATGGATTTTCCCATTCCCTTGGCTTGGTAACTTTGATGGACATTAAACTACCTTTTCGTTTAATCCTTTAAAATTATTAGGTGAAAAACGATCCACTACCCTTAAGAAGTTTTACCAACAACACATAACCATTATTGATGAAATCCCTTTTCCTTGGTAAAACAAATTACTACATTGAACATATGTTCAATACTGAACTATTGTTCTATAAGTTAACAAAACTGGCCCTAATGTCAACCTAAAATATTGGGCTACAGTGAAATATGATCGGAAAAACTTGTTTACCAAGTCCAAATGATTTGATATACTCGGTTGGTTTTGATTATAACTTCAGAGGTTATAAAGCCGTTTTCGATTGAAATAACTGAGCACAATCTAAGTTTGTCGCAAAACATAAAACGAACTTTCACTATAGATGCCCAAAAATCGTAATTCAATAGATGTCCGTTTGCTTAGTAAAGTAAGTGCTCTTTACTATGAGCAGGACTATAACCAGCAAGAAATTGCAACCCGGCTACAACTTTCAAGGCCTAAGGTATCTCGCCTGCTGAAGCGAGCACGTGAAAAGGGCATTGTTCAAATTTCGATAGTGACGCCGAACAGTAACTTTGTGGAGCTGGAGAACGCACTTGAGAAACGATTTGGGCTCAAAGAGGTAGTGCTTGTTGAAGCTGACGAAAAAATGTCTGCCCAAACGATCAAACGGCAGCTCGGTTCTGCGGCCGCTGAATACCTGCACCGGACCATTAAAGTGGGGGATTTAATTGGGGTGACATGGGGTACAACACTGCAGGCCATGCTCGATGCGATGCAGCCCAAATCGATCAGCGATCTCCATGTAGTACAAGCGCTTGGCGGTGTGGGCGCTCCGGAAGCAAAAGCACACGCGGCTGATATTTCCCGGCGGCTATCCCAGGCACTGGACGCGAGACTAACTCTTCTACCCGCGCCTGGCATCGTGGGTAGTGTAGAAGCAAAAGAGGTTTTACTGAACGACCGTCAGGTGAAAAGCACGGTCGAAAAGTTTTCACAAATTGATACGCTCTACGTGGGACTCGGGGCGCTCCACACGAACCCGGTGCTCACCAAGGATACACAGGAGATATCTGAGGAGGTTTGTGATGAGGTTATGAATTCCGAAGCCGTCGGAGACATCGCCCTGCGCTTTTTTGATATCAACGGCAATGAGGTAGATACTACGCTCAAAGATCTTGTAATCGGTGTTTCTCCGGAAGAGATGATGGCAATAGATACCGTGGTGGGCATTGCAGGTGGTCAAGACAAAGCAGAGGTCATCCATGGGGCACTCAATGGCAAAAACATCGACGTGCTTATCTCGGACAGCCTGACGGCCCGGCGTATCCTGGAGGGATAGTCTGCAGTATCTCGATTACATTGCCGGCGATAGTGTAAAGGAGTAGCTTCCTGCCCCGATATCGAATGTTACGTATCCATTCTTTCTTGTCCCATTTATAATATTTTCTATATCCTCGGGGCTACCATTTGAATCCCAGATTATTGAACCACTCTCGGAGACCGTTACCTCCTCATGCCCAAGATCGGGAATATGTACTTTTCCCGAAGTGTTTGGAGGAATCGTTATGTCCAGTTGAAACTCTTCATTGAGCAGCTGCCAACTTGATGAAACACTACCTCTCACCGTTTGCAAAGAAGCCTCGGCATGGGTGAGGTCTCCCGGGATGAAGGGCTTGATATGTATCTGTTTGTACCCCTTGGTTGTTCCTGTATCGGTCGGAGCCCGAATGCCGGCCAGGTACTTGTAAAAGTATTCATTGATCGAACCAAACATCTGGTGGTTATGGGAGCTCTCCCCTTTCCAGTTCTCCCATAGCGTCGTCGCCCCGTTTTCAATCCAGTACCCCCAACTAGGGAACGTTCGCTGTGTGGCCATCCGGTGGATGACATCTTCCCGTCCTTCATTCGTCAGCGTACTGAACAAGTGCTTGGTCCCCAAAATACCAGTTCCCAGATGACCGTCACTCGTTACCATGATGTCCTCAATCAAATTGTCCAACACGGCCTGCCGGTGATCCTCGGGCACTAAGTCGCCAGAAAGGGCGAATAACAAGTAACTTTGATAAGGCTCTTCTGTTCCATACAGGTTGGTTTGGGGATTAAAAAATTTCTCGTTAAATGCCTGTTTTATAGAGTCAGCCAACGCCAAAAAGTGTGCTCGATCCTGTTCCTCTCCCAAGATTTCCGCGATCTTCGCAAATGTAATGCTGTCGAGGTACCAGTAATAGGTGTTGGTCAGCGGGTTAACCGGACCATTCCGTTCTCGTACGGGTGCCTCCCATTCCCCCAGCGAATCCCAGTGTCCCCCAAACTCATTGATGATATACTCCTCTTCGGGATGCTCGTCATCTTCTGAGGCCAAATTCTGCAGGTACTGCATATATCGCTTCATCGCCGGGTAATGCTCAGCTAATATCCCCTCATCGCCATAGTATTGATGCATCCACCACGGGATCAGGATATAGGCACTTCCCCAAGCGATGCCACCGCCGGTGCCACCAAGCATAGTCGGTGATGTATTGGGAATACGACCGTTCTCATATTGTGAGTCCCTCATATCCCGGATCCACTTCCGGTAAAACGGCTGCATGTGGAAATCATGCATCGAGGCTTCTGCAATCACCTGCCCATCGCCGTTATATCCTCCTTTCTCGCGGTGGGGACAATCAGTCGGATAGCCGTGCAGGTTCCCCCACTGCGACCATATCGCCGCCTGGTAAATATCGTTGAGCAGCGTATCCGAGCTGACAAAATGCCCATTACGCGGAATATCGGAGTGCACCACACGACCACTTACTTTCAGAGAGTTCAACTGTTGGGGATTGTCTGCTTTCACTTCCACATATCGGAAGCCGGTGTAAAAAAAGCGCGGCTCATAGCTTTCTGAGCCATCCCCTTTTAAGGTATAAGTCGTCCAGACGTCACGGTGATAAACTTTATCGGTACTCAGGCTGTCACCCGGTTTCAGTAGTGTTGGGAAGAGGGAATCATTGAGCGTTTCGGCCCCGCGAATAGTCAACTCCGTGCCCGTCTCTCCCTCGACCTGGATACGCCACCAGCCCGGAATATTTTGGCCGAGGTCAAACAGGTAAGTCCCTGGCTCTGGCTCTGTTCGTGTCACAGGCTTAATCGTCTGCGTTACCCGAATTGGAGGCATCGTTTGGGAGTCGAGTGTGATACCGGGCTTCTCGACAGCTTCAACCTGCTCCCATGAGCTATCATCAAAACCGGTCGTGTTCCATCCCTCTTGTTCTAGGCGGGCATCATAGTCTTCTCCGCCGTAGACGCTGCTATATGTAATTGGGCCGGATGTTGCAGTCCAGGATTCATCGGTCGTCATCACTGTTTCCGAACCATCACTGAAGCGGATGTGGAGCTGAGCGATTCCCATAGGTTTGCCGAAGTTATTGTCTGTGCCATACCACGCCCAGCGATCCTCGCGTCGTTTGAGTCGCCATGCCCCCTCTCCCAGCCACAGGCCCCAGGCATTTTGCCCTGAATTCAACCGGTCTGTGACGTCGTATGTCTCGTAAAGGACGCGATCGTTATAATCAGTAATTGCTGGATCCAGCACATGGTCGCCCACCTTCTCCCCATTTAGGTAGACCTCGTAGTATCCCACGCCGGTTACATACAGCTTCGCTGAAGCAATCTCTTTATCGATGGAAAAATCGTTTCTCAGCAAGGGTGAGACGACGGCCGAATCGGGGTGGGTAATCCACTGCGCCTCCCATTCTTCCGGGTTGAGCAGTCCCATTTGAAAGGAATGCACCCGGCTCCAGTCGCTTGCTTCCTCTTCTCCATCCCAAGTACGGACGCTCCAGAAATAGGTCTCCCCACTTTCAAGGCCTTCGCCATCATACTCGATGTTTACTGTTTCCGAAGAGGATATTTTCCCGGTATCCCAAACTGATCCCGTTCCATCCTGTACCTCTTCCCGATCCTTAGAAACCACGATATGATATGCGGTTTGCTGTGCCCCTCTTCGCTCATCATCAAGTATCCATGAAAAACGAGGCTTTTCAACATCCAGGCCCACCGGATTGGTCAGGTATTCGATCTTCAGGTCGGTGGGTACATGCATTCCGGATTGCTGGCACGAAGCTATTAACATCCCCAAAAAGACTGCTATACATCCCTTGTAGATTCGGTTGAGCATAATGGAATAGGATTTACATGTTTGTATTTAAAATCTATTGTTCGGTAGCTTCCAAAAAACTTACCAAGTCCTGCATATCATTGATAGTGAGCCGTGTTTCAAGAGCGGGCGGCATCAGTGAGGTCTCTGCAACTCCGTAATCTGTGATACCTGTTTTTTCAAAACTGACTACCTCACCAGCCTGGGTGTAGAGCTCAATGTCATCGTATCCCACATTGATCTGCCGCCCGCGGTGCGTTGTTCCATCTTCCATTTCGATATACCATCCCTGCCACTGGGGACTAATTTCATCGGACGGTCGCAGTATGGAGTGGATCAACTGTTCCCGTGTTTTGGATTGGCCTGCGTTCGTTAAATTCGGTCCCAGGTCTCCACCTCTTTCTTTGATTGCATGGCATGTGGAGCAGGTTGAATGCACCGAGAAAAAGACGCGCCGGCCCCGCTCTGGATCACCTTTATCGGAGAGCGCGGTCTGCCATTCCTCAAGTGAACCCGGCCGTGATGGGGTATCTTGAAGCTCACCCTGTGAAAACGCTATGGCTATCTGCCTTTTCAGAGGCTCACTATTGCTGGAACTATATGTTTCTTTCAGAGCAGATTTGACCTCATTATTTGATGCCTTTGTACGCAAATACCGGGCAGCTTCAATTTGCACATCCTCTTCTTCATCCTCCAATAGCGGGATAATTTCAGTGGACAGATCCACCGGCTGACGCTCTAATGCAGCTAGGGCTTCGGCACGTAATTGCGTTGGATTATTGCGGTCGAGAATAACATTCAGCAAAGGCTTGGCAACTGTTTGGGAAGGCGTCATGGCCAGGGTGCGTACAACTTCCAGGCGCAATGGAGCACTTTCACTTTCATAGAGCAATGATACCAGCAGATCCACTTTGTTACGGGGATTTTCTAGGTATTTGACTGCCATCGCACGCAATGCAATAGACCTGGATTGATCCTGTATAAAAGATTCAATAAATCCACTTGGTAGCCTGCGCTCTATACCTTTTGATTCATTTGTCGTTTGATTTTGATAGGCTTCCACAAATTCCGGCCTCAGGTGCCTGACTGTTGCCAAATACGTTTTAAAAAGTTCTTCGGAGACCGCTCCTGCGGTAAGTGCACGATCAAGTTCAGATCTCAGGCTTGTCATCCCCTCCCTCCCGATCCATTTGAGGGCATATTGACGAATACGCTGATCCGGGTCAACCAGCAGTCTTCGAGCAATTTCATCCCCACCATCATATCCTGACCGGTGCAGGGCGATCATCGCTCCCAATCGGATATCTGCATTGTTCGATCGGGTGGCATTGACTACCTGTGATTGAAACAGCGGTCGTGATAATACGGTAATTGCTGCGTTTCTCCGAAATGGGTCTTCAGCGGTCAATGCCTGCCGGAGTTTTACAAAATCGTCTACAGAATCTGATGCATAAATATCCTGCAGCGGTTCTCCCTCTGGGTTGGGCTCGTAGTTGGCATACGGGCTCTTGGGTTCCAGTGCATCTTCCCCGGTTTTGTTTGTCAGTTTCCAGATGCGTCCCTTCCCGTGATTCGGATATTCCCTGATCACCCAATCGGTAAAATAGATCGTACCACTGGTATCTGAAGCAAACGAAACAGGACGGAATTGCGGTCCCCCCTGGATTATGGTTTCTGTATTACCGGTGAGGGAGACGCCCTTTGGCGCCAGGTTAATCCTGACAATCCGGCTTTCCTCCCAGATAGAGGTAATCATCTGTCCCTGGTAATCACCCGGCAGGGAAGTCGAGCTCGCATCCAGCAGGCCGGTCGGGGCCTCTCCAAGTCCCACTGCGTACGGCAGCGTACCCGGCAGCTCCCCATTCCATGCCAGGTAGGGATGGATACCGCTATTCCCATATAGTGATTTATAACCGTAATCGCTGCCCTGGATAATATGCACCAGCCGGTTGGGGCCCCGACTGTCGGGATCGTTATCGGCGGCCAGCAGGCGACCTTTGTGGTCGAATTTCAGATCGAATGGATTCCAGAATCCGGTGGCCACTTCCTGGAGCTCCGTGCCATCGGGGCGGGCCCGAATGATATTCCCGCCGTCTCCGTAACCTTCCACCGATGAGCTGTCTCTTCCCACCAGTTTCCATCCCTGTCCACCAACATTCCCACGGCTAATGTACATCCAGCCGTCATTTGAGAAGGTAATGCCCATCAGGCCGGCATGGGCATAAACGTAATCCGGTTTGGTGAACTCGATTAGCTTGTTACGCTCTTCACTTCTTCCATCTCCATCACGGTCATACACTACCCACACTTCACTTGCGGTTACGAGGTACAGGTGCCCCTCCGGTGAAATGGTGATATTCATTCCTGCCTCAAAGCCTTCTGCAAAAACCGATATGGAATCGGGTTGACCAGCATCGTTGTCTCTCATCAACTTGATTCGATCACTGTCCGGACCGGGATAATCTGACGGGGGAAGGTGGGTATGTGATTCGAGTACAAAAATCCGGTTTTGCTTATCAATTGCTATGCCAATCGGCGTCACAATATCGGGATCTTCAGCAAACCTGGTCAGTTCCAGGCGGTCATCAATAACGGTTAGATTTGTCGTATCCCTTTGGTGCTGAACATTTTCGTTACTGCAGGAAAATAGAACAGCAGAAAGAATCCATATCTCTACCCCACTAACAATCTTTTTCATCATGAAGATAGTATTTGGTAACTTGGTATTAAAAAGTCATCCCATCACAATAATCAATTTTCACTCAGCTCAATCCCTTTTGCAGCCCACCACAAGGCACCCATGATATGCTGGCGAAACCACGGATCATCATAAGCTTGCTGGGTGTGACCTAACAGCGTGAAAAAAGAGCGTCCGCCTTCAAAGTCATCCTGGTACCAGGCAATCGGGTGATATTCAGGCATTTTTCCGCCCGGGTATGTATTTTCGTCCACCGTCAACACGACATTAATGCTGTCCGAGAGCTTCTCAAAGTCGTACCATTCATCTGTAACTATCCAGGTTGACGGGAGATGGGCGGTTGCCGGGTGATTGGGATCCTCAACCTTTACCGCGGCCGTATGCCGCCCCGGATGCTCATTCCATACGCCGCCCAGTAGCTCGATGTACCACGGCCAATCCATCATAGTAAAGCTGGCCCCGTGAATGCCAACAAAGTTGCCACCACCCCGGATATATTCCTGGAATTCCTTTTTCTGGCTTTCATCCAGGATGTCCCCCGAAGTATTGAAGAAGACAACGACATCCATACCGTCCAGGCGTTCCGTGTCGTCGAAGATAGCGGCGTCGGCCGTCCAGGTAAGTCCAAAGCGATGCTTTTTGCTCAGTTCCTTAAACATCTGCACGCCGTTGGAAATTGAATCGTGGCGATATGGATACGAAACTGATTTCGTGAAAAGCAGCACCTGGTAGCGCTCAGCATACTGTGAAATGGCAGGTTCCGCTCCAATTAACACTACTGCAAACAAAAGTATGATTTTTTTAAGCATGGCTGGCCGGTTTATTTTAGCGATGACTTTTGCAAAATCGTTCCATCTAAATTGTCATCCGGAGCGAGCCCCGCATTCTTCGAGGCCTGTCTATCCCCACTAGGGGAGATTGCCTCCCGACAGCTGTCGGGATCATTTCATTCGCTCCATTCGCAATGACATAGTTTTGCAAAGCCCTTTTAGTTGTAATTCACCTGTTGAGGCTCATTCTTCTGAATCCCCAGGGCATTAAGTATTACATCCCATCATTTTACTGCAAGTTATAACACGTACAAGCTACAGCATTCCACCACAGACCCGTTGTCAAAATTTTACACACTACTGCATCTTTCGAATATTCTCCCACTTCACATTCCACTCCCCATTGTCAGGGAAGCCGGGCGTATCCGTGTCCGGGCCATTTTCCCAACCGGCGGCCATTAGTGCCACCGCAGACAGCAACGCTCCATTCCCCGGCAGGTACAGTCGAAGGCGTTTATCCTGGTAGTTGTGTCCGTTCTTCAGGTAGGTATTCTTTTGAACGTCCATAAAAAGAGCGTCCACCGCTTTTTCCGGCATACCCAGTTTGGTTGCAGCCATCGCCATCATCGGGTAATCCCATCCCCAGGTACTCGGCCAGTCCCAGTCGTTAAAGATCTCGTTATATGTTCGGGTCATAATCTTCTTATCTACAATCTCGTGGGAGGGCAACAATCCATAGGTGCCCACTACAATGGGATGGTCATGCCGATAATGGTCATCGGTGTATGCGTTTGGGGAGTTGCGGTCGGGCAGATACAACCCATCCTTGACTGCAAGCGGTGCCAGCTTATCTATAACCCGCTGCCATTTTTTATCGGGCGACAACCCCAATCTTTTTCTCCATTCCTGCGCCACTGACAACCCGTAATGCCAGTAGGCAACCTCAAACGGCGGGTCACGGGTCGTCTCTTTTTCAAAAAGCTCCTGCGCCGGAATCAACGGTGGATTAAGATGGTAATACCCATCACTCTCATCCAGTGTGGCAAAAGAGGCCATAAATTCAGCGGTCTCAAATACGCGCTCCTTATAGTTTTCCAGTATTTTTTTAGAGGGATTCTGCCGATACAACTCCTCAGCATAATAGATCATATGCGGCTGCTGCCATACGAGGAATTCTCCCACATCAGAGGGACCTTTTCGCCCGTTGGGGCCGGTCATTTTTTGCCAGCGCGCGCCGTCGTAGCCCTGCCACTGGGCGGTCTCTTTTGCTTTTGGAAGAACTTTACTATACCAATCCAGGCTTTTCTCCAGCTGATCGGTCCGATTCCACAGTGCAAAATGGACGCCATGCCACCAGTGCATCTCCAGGTGAAATTTGCCATACCAGCTGTTCATCGTCAGCCCGGTCTCCTGCGGCGGGAGATCGCCAGTACATTGAATTTTAGTTAGATACTGCGACAATACCACGCGTCGCTCCAGCTCGTGGGCCCGTGGATCGGTAGAGCCGGAAAAGTCGATCGCCCCGCCGGTGGTCCAGAACTCTTCCCAGTGTTTTATGCTGTTTTGCTTTGTATCTGCGAATTTGTCTGCGGGTTCGCCAGGTTTTTCATCACTGAACAGTACACTGAATGAAAATGTATCCTCATTTGCGACTGGGGCAAGCTGGTAATGATGCTTATCAGGATTTTTGATCTCCGCATCCGATTCCCAGTTTACATCCACAAAGTATTCGGTTTTATCCAGCGTTCGTTGAAACAGGACTCCATTACCAGATTCAGAGGCTGTTGTTGTGTGTTTTTCTGGGCTGTTCCAATCGTAACCGGGACACACATGACAGTCACTGCCGTACGGGAATCGCATTTTAACACGGAGACGTTCCTCCGAAATCAAGGGTGATTTAATACGAACCGAAATCTGATCCCTGTTTTGATGACCGAAAAGTTCCACATGAACCGGCTCACCCTCGAATGTAAAACGGCTATCGATGTCCCCGGTCCAGAGATTCAGCTCCTGGTCAATCTCTTTGATATCATCAACATTAGCCTCTTCACCATTCGCTTTTATCAATACGAGTCCCACCTGTCCCAGGTGCAGGCGATGTGGATTCGTTCGCAGCCAGTGGGTGGCCGCAGCTTTCCGACCATTGTCATGCTGAGTGGCATACGGCACTTCCCTGCCACTGGCAATTGTAAATTTCTCCGCAATATCCTCGATAGTGTAATTCCCGGTATTGGGGAAACTGTGCCAGCCCCACTCCGATTGGGTGCCCAGTGAAATTCCTTTTTCATAGTGTTCCGGAAATGTCTGCAACCCCGTGGCATCGACGGTATAGGCAAATGACCCATTACCTACAGAAAGCGAAGCTAGCGTGTCAATTTCCGAAACTTGCACATTATGGCGATTCACCAAATCAAACCGATCAATAGAATCCTGGCAAGCGGACTGCTCTCCCCAAAACGTGAATAGCAATAAGCCAACGATTGCAATAACTAACTGTGCAGAATACGTGCTTTTCTCTAACTGATGCCAATTCATATGGAATAAATTTTAAGCAATAATCCCGTTACAATTTGTTTTTAACTAACGGCCTCATTCTAATACATATCTTTTACAATTTCACTTTTGAATAGCAGATCGGTCGTGATAGATCAAGTTATATTGACAATAAAATTAATTAACTTGGTCTTTTACACTTATGCCAATCAGAAAACCGGGAATGGTAGAGATGAAGAAACAATTGAATCAATTACCGCTATCGTAATTCAGAGCTTCTGACTTATGCACACATCCAAAGGGATTATATACTGTGTCATATTTGCATTGACTGCATCTCTATTTGCTTCATGTAAAGAAAGTGGAACAGGCCCCGAACAGCAAAATCCCGGCTTAGTAGTCAAGTCCGTCAACCCGATCAAAGGTAAATACGACACTGAAATAACCGTTTCAGGAGAAGGCTTCAGTGAAAAACCGTCTGAGAACAAATTGAATATCAATGGAATTGAAGCAGTGGTTACTTCTTCATCCCCAACCTCTTTGACATCTGTTATCCCAAAGGGTGCCGGCAGCGGCCCCGTAACAGTTCAGGTTAAGGGAGAAACAGCCGAAGGGCCCACCTTCCACTACATACCTACTGTCAATGTGACTACATTTGCGGGGTCTGGGCAGCTGGGTTACAGGGATGGAGAAAAAGGCCAAGCCCGTTTCAATTACCCAGTGGGACTGGAATTAACCTCCGGCGGGGAATTAGTGGTAGTCGACCACTGGAATCACTGCGTAAGAATCATAAAACATGACGAAACCGTAAGCACCCTGGCCGGAACATGCGGGTCAGGAGGCTTAGGTGACGGATTTGGTACCAATGCCCGTTTTTTTCGCCCTATAGATGTCGAAGTCGCTGATGATGGAGTCCTGTACATTTCTGACTTTGGGAACCATCGCATCCGGCAAATTGAACCTTCCAGCCTTGTAAGGACCCTTTCTGGAACTACCCAAGGTTACAGAAACGGCCTGCCTCAAGAGGCACAATTTAATTATCCTGCTGGAATTGCTCAGGGAGCTGATGGACAATTATATATCGGGGATTCAGGAAACAACCGAATTCGTCGCGTCACTACTAATGGTGAGGTGTTTACTTACGCTGGGTCAGGTAGACGGGGGGCAGAGAATGGTTATGGTGAGATGGCAGAATTTTACTTCCCATTTGGCATGGACCTGGACAAGAAAGGACGCATTTTTATTGCAGATTATGGCAATAACAGCATCCGACTGATCAGTTCTGATATTGTGGTAAGTACTTTTTCAGGGGGTGGAGAATCGGGATACGTCAATGAAAACGGGGAAGATGCACGCTATAGTTCTCCCTACGATGTGGCTGTTGATAGTAATGAAATGATCTATGTTGCCGACTTTTATAATCACCGCATACGCCGAATAGCACCAGATCGTTCAGTGATCGATATTGCGGGCACTGGTGAACCGGGATTGGTAAATGGGGATGAGACGGAGGCCCAGTTCGATAGCCCAATCGGCCTGGCGGTCAATGAAGATGGAACGGTTCTTTATGTTGCAGACCATCACAATCACGTGATTCGCAAAGTGACGATAGAATAGCCTTGTCAATTTTGGTTGCCTTTCGTCAAAATAATTAACCTGAGTTCTAGATAAGACCAACTCAAAATTAGAACTCATCGCGAGGAGGCTTTGTTGCCCTTTTTGGCTTTAGCGATGAAGTCGACACGGCGATCTCCCCGCCTGTTTTTTGTTCACCTATTGAGAGATTGCCTCCCGAAAGGTGTCGGTATCCCAATGGTCGCTGAATGCCTCTTTTAGACTTCCTGAGTTTTTCAGACAACAAAGATTAATCCAGCTTGAAAATCCGGTCCATAAGTTGCCACTTTTCATCTGCCGAGGCATCTTCCGTGGTTTCCTGGAATTTTGAGACAAATGCCTCCCACTCGGCTTGCCGGGGCTTTTTCCCCAGTGCCTCCATCGTTTTATCGTGATCGACATCGGCCGGCAGCTCCATAATCATAAAGAGCTTATTCTCATGGATATAAATCTCCATATTCAGGATTCCCACCTCTTTCATGCCCTGTTTGATCTCCGGCCATACATTTTGATGCACTCTCTTGTATTCCTCGATCAACTCAGGATCGTCTTTTAACGTGAGAGTTTTGCAATATCGCTTATACCCCTTCTTGGAAATTTCCATACTCATTGTTTGCTCTTATCCTTTTGTCAATATCTTATTATACAGATTATCCCTAAGAACCCACAAGGCTACACAAACTCTTTATAATTTTGCAGGATCATATTTTTTATTTAAAAACCCATACAATGCAATGAGTGCAAAGCATAAAAGCGGTACCCAGTAGGATATGTGAATGCTACCCGTTGCATCAGAAATCAGACCCTGGATGGGCGGCAGTGCCGCTCCCCCACCGATAGCCATAATCAAGCCCGAGCTACCGATTTTGGTGTCACTGCCCAGGCCTTCAGAGGCCAAACCAAATATGGTGGGAAACATCAGTGACATGAATCCCGAAATTGCGATTAGTGCAATAACAGCAGGATAACCGCTACCCACGATGACCAAGAAAGTAGCCAAGACACCCAGTAGTGCCGATCCGGTCAGTAGATTTACCGGCTTAATATATTTCATCAGGAAGGTATTTATAAATCTGAAAACCGTGAACACAACCAACGCCGCAATGTAATAGTTGGAGGCCGCCGATTCTGCCAAATTTAACTCTTCCATGACATATCGGATGGTGAACGACCAGACACAGATTTGGGCTCCCACATAAAAGAACTGTGCTAACACGCCCAGCACATAGCTTTTTCTGCTTACGAGCCTCTTTATCGTTGGCCAAAGATCAATTTTTGTGCTTTCCGTCGATGCCCTGGGCATGGTGGTGAAGGCGATAATCAGCCAGATTCCCAACAACACAAACCCCAGCGTCACGTATGGTCCCATTACGGCATCGAGCTCAGCTTGCTGTATTTTTTGCAGTTCCTGGGCCGACATCGCCGCACGCTCCTGGGTGGAGGCAACATCGAGATTTGACAAAATGTAGAACTTGCTGATGATAACGCCTGAAATAGAGCCGATGGGATTGAAGGATTGCGCCAGGTTTAATCGACGCGTTCCCGTCTTTTCATCTCCCATCGCAATGATATAGGGATTACAGGCCGTCTCAAGGATTGAAAGTCCACCGGCCAGGATAAAGAGTGATCCCAAGAAAAACCCGTAGTCCATGGCGATGCTGGAGGGATAAAAAAGGAGAGCTCCCGCCACATACATGCCCAATCCCAGAAGCACACCCGATTTGTAGGTAAACTTTTTAATAAATACCGCCGCGGGGAGAGCCAGGCAAAAATAGGAGCCGTAAAACGCCATCTGTATCCAAGAGGTCTGGAAATCGCTCATACTCATGATACGCTTGAAGGCCGCAAGGAGCGTATCGGTTAAATTGTTGGCCAAACCCCACATAAAAAAGAGGCTTGTGATGAGAATAAACGGTAAAAGTGGGGCCCGTAACCCCGATCCCTTTTTGGTTACCATCTCCTTTATTTCTGACATAAAATGTAACTTTAATGGTTATTAGCAGTTGCAAACATTAAAAAAAATAAAACAGACTCCTAAATGGAATAACCAGCCAGCCCTCATTCAATCCATCAATCCTACAATCCATTAACGGCTGATTTCACTGCCGCGAACCTTGAACGTCCAAGCAGGTCCAAAGGCTGAGCTGTTCCTGGCTTCTTCCGGGACATGCACTATCAGGCCGTTATCTTCGCTGAATTTCCATTCGAGTGGCTTGTCATATCCAAGCAGATGCACCTCGGAGTTTTCATCGGGCTGAAGGGAGCTGAAGTTAATCGCTTCACCAGGTTGTTCGAGGTAAAATCCGTAATAGACCGGTTGACCTTTTTTCTTGGTATAACGAATTGATTCGCCCTCTTTGAAGCCGCTTTGCAGTCGCTCGGTTTCATAGATCGCTTCCCCGTTGACTGCCATCCAGTCTCCCATAGCTGCCAATCGCTCAACGCTTGCTTGTGGAATCAGCCCCTCTGCTGTTGGACCTACGTTGAGCAGGTAATTTCCACCTTTGGCAGCGACATCCACCAAATTATGGATCAGTGTTTCGGCTGATTTCCAGTTGTCATCGTTCTTTTTGTAACCCCAGGTGTCGTTCATGGTCATGCAGGCTTCCCAGTCGAAATCACTGGTACTCTCCAGGATCTCCTGTTCCGGTGTCCCAAAATCACCTACAAATTGGCCGCCTTCTTTGTTCATACCCTGCATACCCTGCCGACCGACATCTACCCTGTTGTTAATAATTAGATCCGGTTTCATCTGGCGCAGCATGGTATACATCTCTACGCCGTGATCGTGTGTCCACTCCGGTATCCATTCGCCGTCAAACCAAAGTACCGCAGGATCAAACTTGTTCACCAACTCCCTGACTTGGGGCTTCAAATAATTTTCTACATACTGGTCAAAATTCGGATTCTCCTTTTCATCGGTGTTGTAATCGGGGTAGTGCGGCGCCTGGGCATTGGGATGATGCCAGTCCATTATCGAGTAGTAGAAGCCGAGCTTCATATCATGCTTTTCACAAGCCTTCTTTAGTTCGGCCAGCAAATCTTTCTGAATCGCCGCAAAATCGACCGCGTCGTAGTCGCTGACCTCGGAGTCCCACAAACCAAACCCGTCGTGATGCTTCGAGGTTATGATGATGTATTTCATCCCGGCATCCTTTGCTGTTTTTACCCATTCTTCGGCATCATATTTTACAGGGTTGAACTGGCGGGCGTACTGTTCATACTCCTCAACCGGAATTTCAGCACGATCCATAATCCACTCGCCAATACCTTCTATATTTTTTCCGTTGTAGACCCCGGCCGGCACAGCATACGGTCCCCAGTGAATAAACATCCCGAAGGTAGCATCACGCCACCACTCCATACGTTGATCAAAAGCTTCTTCCGACTCATTTAAAATCTCCTCCTGTGTCAATTCCATCTCATTTTCCTGTCCGGAATTTTGCTCAGTACATTGTACAGCCATCAAACTCGTTAATACCAGTAATGTGACAAAAATTGAATATTTCATGGTATCCCTGGTTATTGGTTTTGTAGTTAGCGAATTTCAGCAAAACTGTCCAGAGGCAATCCAACTAGAAATGGGCAAATGGTAAGAAGTAGAGTCATTATAACAGGGCATGAACCTTTGTATATGATTGACGACAAATAACCATTTTACCAATAACTAATAACACTAGCTTAATTCCTGCCAAACCTCTCCATCCGGGTAGGCATAATCGCGCAATGAATCGGGTTTCATCTCAATACTAAATCCCGGTTTTTGGGGCGGCATATAGTGTGCCTTTTTGATCGTTACCGGATCTAAAAAGTGCTCGTGCAGATGGTCTACATACTCGATTACCCTGTTTTCCATACTGCCACTGATCGCAATATAATCGATCATCGACAGGTGCTGCACATACTCGCACAAGCCTACCCCCCCGGCATGAGGACAGACCGGGATCTCGTTTTTGGCAGCCATCAGCATGATCGCCAGGTTTTCATTGACTCCGCCCACACGGCAGCTGTCAATCTGGCAAATATCCAGCGCATCAGCTTCTATAAACTGCTTGAACATGATCCTGTTATGGCAGTGTTCACCCGTAGCAATTCGGATCGGCTCTATTTCACGGCCTATAGCCGCATGACCGAGGATATCATCGGGACTGGTGGGCTCTTCGATCCACCACGGCTTGAAGCGGGCAAGTTCTTTCAAATTGGAGATCGCTTCATCAACCTCCCACTTCTGGTTAGCATCCATCATCAGCACTCGTTCATAGCCGATCTCCTCGCGGATAATTTCGGCTCTGCGCATATCATCCTCAAGGTCTGCCCCCACTTTCATCTTTACATGGGTCCAGCCGTCTTTGACTGCCTGTCGGCAAAGAGCACGAATCTTATCATCAGAATATCCCAGCCAGCCTGCCGAAGTAGTATAGGCCGGATAGCCTTTCTGCCTCAATCGTTCAATCCGTTGCTGCTTAGACGGGGCTTGTTTCTTCAACATTTCCAGGGCTTCATCAGGAGTAATTGCATCTGCTATGTAGCTAAAATCGACGCAGCGCACCAGCTCTTCTGGCTTCATGTCTGCAATCAACTTCCAGAGGGGCTTTCCTTCTGCTTTGGCATAGAGATCCCACAAGGCATTGACGACCGCCGCCACGGCCAGGTGAACAACCCCTTTATCAGGACCAAGCCACCGCAGTTGGCTGTCACCGGTCAGTTGTTTCCAGTATGCTCCAAAATTGTTGGTGATTGCATCCAGGGAGTCCCCTACGACGGCATCGGCAATAATTTTTATGGCAGCCACACAAAGATCATTTCCTCTCCCGATCGTAAAGGTGAGGCCGTGTCCTTCCAGGCCGTTTTGATCTGTTTTGAATATCACATAAGCAGCTGAATAATCCGGATCTTTATTCATGGCATCCGAACCGTGCAGTTCTTTGCTTGTAGGAAAACGGATATCCTTTACTTCGAAATCGACAATGTTAATAGACATAGATTGTAATCCTGATACAAAATAAATGTTCAGTTATTTGTGACTGTTAGGATTCCAGGCATAACTGCGTTATTTCGACGCTAGGAA
The DNA here is from genome assembly GCF_031569985.1 of Aliifodinibius sp. S!AR15-10. Classification (NCBI taxonomy): domain Bacteria; kingdom Pseudomonadati; phylum Balneolota; class Balneolia; order Balneolales; family Balneolaceae; genus Fodinibius; species Aliifodinibius sp. S!AR15-10. Next base: position 34,414 of record NZ_JAMQKA010000027.1, read on the forward strand.
TTTCGGTTTAGCTCATGGTACTGATGGAAATGTTATACAATCTCTGCTTACAATTCCCATCCCCTTAATCCTTAAAACATTTTATGATAAAATCCGAATCGAGAATTTAATGCAATTCAAACCCACCACCTAACATTAATAGTTTTCTAAACTGTTCAGCATATTTCAACTAAAACTTTGACATTTAGTTATACTTTTTTTGCATCACACCCAGTAAAATTGACTTTCGAATCAAAATTATTCAATGTTGGACAAGTATTGAGAAAAATTGTTAGGAATTTGACGGATCAAAATGGATGCAAAACTGTTGAAGCGGTCTGTAAATCAAAACCGGTCATTTGTGGTAGAACAACATTCCTACAAGAACTTCCTGAAAGTTTGGCATTACCATCCTGAAATCGAACTGGTGGTTATCCTGGAAAGTTCGGGAACGCGATTTGTGGGAGACAGCATTGAAAAATTCAAACCCGGCGAAATCGTATTGATAGGAAAAAACCTGCCTCACCTGTGGCTTAATGAGGATAAATATTTTGAAAATAACAGTGAATTAAAAGCCAAAGCCCATGTTATCAGATTTTATGATTCCTTTGTAACAAAGTTTTTAAGCATTCCCGAGATGAAAGCACTGCGTGACTTGTTTAAAAGATCTAAGCGTGGGATTAAATTTGAAGGCGATTCAAACAGTGAGGTACAACATAGTGTGAATTCCCTGTTTAATCTGCACGGACTCAAAAGAATTAAGGTTCTGCTCGATATCCTTGATTCACTGGCTTCCCAAAATCAATACAAACTGCTTTCCAGCGCCGGTTTCGTAAGCAGCTTTGAAAACGAGAAAGAGAGTAAAATACTACGTGTTTATGAGTATGTAATGCAAAATTTCAAAGAGGACATTTCTCTTGATGAGGCCGCAGGAATCGTAAACATGAACCCTTCTGCTTTTAGTCGCTACTTCAAAAAGACCCAAAAAAAGACGTTTTCCCAGTTTCTCAAAGAGGTAAAAATTGGATATGCATGCAAATTGCTGCTCGAACAGACGTATAATGTCTCCGAGGTTTGCTACCGATCGGGCTTTAATAACATTTCCAACTTCAACCGCCAGTTTAAGTCGGAGAAGAAAATGACACCAACCCAGTATGTAAAAAAGCACACAGAAGCAATCAAGGGAGTTAGAAATGAAATATTATGAATTAGGAATTAAGAATTCAGACCAAGATCTGGGCTAATAATCCAATCAACAATTCAACAGCTTAAACAGCTCAACTTCAACACCTTTCACCTTCTGACCCTAGACTTTTAGACCTTCAACCTTTTGATCACCAATTCAACCTCTCAACAACTCAACAGTTCAACAAAACGCAAAAGCAACTTTTGAGCACGCCCTCTTAAACAAATAAATTGGCGCCCAAAGTTTACTCAGACTCCACACCCCACTCTTTATTTGGCTTAGGGCCAACCTTCAACATCAGTTTCCCACCATTTACAATTTCCTCATGTGTGATCCAGTAGCGGTTCAGTGGCTTGCCATTTAAGCGCGCCGACTGGATATAGATATTTTCTGTGGGATCTCCCTTTACATCGATCGTAAACGTTTTGCCCGAATAGTAGTCAGAATCCAAGTGAATGGTGATCTTGTCAAATACCGGTGTGGTTATCTCCCAGCGGGGCTCAACATCCGCCCCACCCTGAACGTCAAACAGGCCGACGCTCATAAGCACGCCCAGAGCGCCCATCAGTCCCTGGTCTTCATCCCCGTTGTAGCCCCCAAACGGGGTCGTATCGCCATAGGTAAGCTCCTTAACCTGCCGCACCCAGTACTGGCTCAGCCACGGTGCACCGGCAAAATTAAAGAGATGTGCCATCTGGCAGCTCGGCTGATTGGAATAATCCACCCAGCTTTCGGCGTGGCGTTTATCCTTGGCAATAAAACGGTTGCCCTTGGCCATTTCAAACTGCTCGTTCAGCTGCTCGACATACGCCTCCGGTCCGCCAAAAGCCTCGATAAGACCGTTCACATCATGGGGAACATAATGGGTGAATGTGGCTGAGTTTCCCTCCACAAAACCGGGCGCATTGAAGGAGTCTGCTAAAATAGGCTCAAAGTCTGCCAGCCATGAGCCATCGGGATTCTTGGGGCGAATCCACCCTGTTTCAGAGTCCCATAAATTTTTCCAGTTGCCCGATCGGTCCATAAATCTCTGGTATTGCTCCTTTTTTCCCAATCCCTTTGCAAATTGCGCCAGTGTCCAGTCCTGGTACGCATAAAAGAGCGTCTGGGCTGCTCCCTCGCGATGCCCTCCTTCTCCCTCAGGATGCACAGGAACCCAGCCCTGGTCCACATATTGCTGCATACCACCGCCGGTTGCGTTTGGTCCCGCTTCATACCCGGCGTGGCTTCGGATGCCGCCCGGATAAGCATTTTTCAGGGCGCCCTCCCATGCGGCGTCGATATCAAAATTACGAATTCCCTTGTTGTAGGCAGCGGCAATTAACGGGGTGGCCTGGTCCCCCACCATTACGTACGTGTAATTTCCACCACTGGGACCACGAGCTATTAATCCCCCGTTCTTATAATAATCCAGGAGCGTAGCAGTAAAATCATTCATCATATCGGGATAGGCCAGTGACCACAGCAGGGTGATGGTCCACTCTGCTCCCCAGAAGCTGTCTGAGTTATACATATCGCGTGTTGGCTGCCCATTTTTATCCAGCGGCAGTTGCCGGACTACTGGCTCAGGACCCGTATTATCCGTGTATTTTCCATTCACATCACTGTAGGTTCGCCGTCCCAGCAGTGAGTGCCAAAGGTCAGTATAAAATTTTACGCGATGGGCCTTCGTGCCGCCTTCGACCTCAATTTTTGAAAGCCAGTCATTCCATTCATCTCTCGAATCATTAACCACCCGATCAAAATTCCAGTGTGGTAATTCCGTATCCAGATTAAGTCGCGCCTGCTCCTCGCTTACGTAGGAGATTGCAACTTTCATTTTAACTGTCGTCGGTTTATCAAACGAGAATCGAAGATATCCACCACTGTCGGGACCCTTAATTTGGTCTCCGGGATCTTCAATGACCTGTTTTTCTCCCCACTCGCTCTTCCATCCACCGAACTCATGCATGGGAGTATCGAGTTGGGCAACAAAATAAACGGTGGAGGGTTTCTTGCGGCGGGAAGTCGGGGCCATCACGGCATATCCGGCCACTTCACGATTGGAAACTTGGTGTATCATGGCGTCCTGCATTGGACCGTGACCAAGATAGGCTCCCAAGTCAAACAGGATATAGGCATTTTCTGACGAGGGATACCGGTAGCGGTGAAATCCGACTCTTTTGGTAGAGGTCAGTTCGACCTCGATATCGTAATCTTCGAGCACCACCTTGTGATATCCGGGTTTCACAACTTCATCGCGGTGGGAAAATGAGGATTTGTAGGCTTCATACCCCTTGTGTCCGGTCATCGGTCCCGTAGTGGGCATGACGGGGATCCCCGACATCTGCCAGGCATGAATATGGCTGAAGGTGTGGATATATCGGTCACCGTAGCGGTAGCCCGAATCCCAGGAACCGCGTGTTTGAGTATCGGGACTCAGGTTGACCATCCCGAAAGGGCGACTTGCCGAAGAAAAATAAAACCAACGCGACTGATGCGTATCGATAAGCGGGTCAACGTAATCAACGGGTTCTTTCGCCCGCTTCTGTCCGTAACCCGTTGAAAAGCTCACGCCCAATAATACACTTAATGTGATCAGCCAAAGGACATATTTTTTCATCATAACATTTGTTCTACTAAAAAGTATCGATTAACATAGATCCTGTTTCAATGGAATAATTAGGAATCCCATCAACTTCCTGTAGTTCCCTGCATTTGAGAATCCTTTTGGTGAACTGAAAGCTTAGAACTCTTGCTAAAAGCTTTTCTTCAGAGTCATTATGTTCATTTTTTCAGTGAAGAAAATCCGGGATATTCTCTACTTCTGTCACTAAACCGGAACTCGCTCTTCCCCATTAATCTCTTTTAGAAGGCTTTGTGAGGTACATAAAACTGTCATCGCTAGCCCCGTTTATTTGGGGCGTGGCGATCCCCACACGAGGGGAGATTGCCGCACTCCATTCACTTCGTTCATTCCGCAATGACACCGTGGTATTTCAAAAGCCTTATTTTATAAAGTGTATCGCAAGGATTTTCTGGACTTAGTAAAATCTATAGATTGTAAAACTGTTGGGCATTTCCACCTAGTAATTTTGTTTGTTCTATATCTGTAAATGTATCTATATAGCTCTTAACCAATTTATATACCTCTTTATAGTCTCCTGCCAGCAGGCATACCGGCCAGTCGGACCCGAACATCAGTCGGTCAGTTCCAAATGCATCAAAAACAACATCGAGGTAGGGCCTGAAATCATCGGGCTGCCACTGATCCCAGTCGGCTTCCGTCACCATCCCCGAAACTTTGCAGTACATTTTAGGATGTTTCGCCAGCTCCCGTATTCCCTCTTCCCATTCATCGATTTTCTGATCCTTGATTTCTGGCTTGGCTATATGATCAAGCACAAATTTTTGATCGGAGAACTTTGAGGCGAACTCTACCGCCACCGGCAAATGTCGGGCAAATATCAAGATATCATAGGTCAAATCAAAGTTACTGAGTGTTTTAATGCCTCCTAAAAAGTCAGGTTGCAGTAAAAAGCGGTCGTCCGGCTCATCCTGCACGATGTGACGCAGGCCTTTCAGAGCATCAAACTGGGAAAAGTGATTTAATCGCTGCTCAAAATTATCGTCACGGATATCGAGCCATCCCACCACGCCTTTGACATAGTCATATTTGTCAGCCAAATCCAGCAAAAACTGCGTTTCGACTTCGGTTTGACTGGCCTGAACGGCCACAGAACCGTCAATATCTACCGAGTCAATCTCCGACTTGAGATCAGGCGGCAAGAAATCTCTTTTTAGTACGCTCATCTCCTCATTTATCCAGGCGTGCTTTTGGGGATCATAATTCCAAAAATGCTGGTGCGAATCTATTCTCATGTTTTAATGGTTATTTGAACTAAAATTCTAATCTAATCTACCCTTGCCGAGTCTATCCTAAAAGTCATGCTCAGAAAAAGTGATCTCAATAATTTAAAGTATGGTCAATCTCCCTAAATCCCTCTTACCGCCAGTAGTCGGTCCCGGCTCCAAGAGGGATTTTAATCATGACCTTCTATACAAATCTGAACCAAGGTTGGCCCAAGAGTTCCTCCTTGGAGAAGGAGGTTAGGAGGATTGATCGTTATATGTTGTCCTAATATCTAATTTTTTAGGTATTAATCTTTTTAAAAGGCCTTTTATACAAACTCAAACCAGCCATCTCCACCATTTTTCCTCATAATTTGAAGAGAAATAAAATATGGGCTGAAGAATTGAGATAACAGCAGAGCTAATGTCATAAAGAGTAGTTTTTGTAGTCGAATTATTGATACGCAATAATGTATTTACCGTTTAGACTTTTGGTTCTTTACCCATCTGCGGTATCTGTATAATCAGCGGGAGACCAATATTCTTCGCGGACAGCGCTGAGTTCACTGATGGTAAAGGGGATTCAAAAAACCTGGATAATACTATACACGGCGGCAAGCAAAATAGCCGAAATGCTCAGCCAGAAAGCGATATCATAAAACCGGCCGGGCTTCAGTTGTTCATCCAGACGTATATAACGGAAGTTGACAGCTGCAAAAATCACTATCAACAGTAATACCGAGGTAAAAAAGCCCCCGATGATGACCATCAAGACCGGCAACTGCATAAACAGGAAGAGCAGTGCCCAAAGAATGGGAAATACCCAGGCAAAGATAGCGATGGCCCGCCTCCGCTGCTCAATGTCATAAAAATCAAAGATGCCCAGGGTACCAAAAGCATCCGCAAAAATGCGGGTCCAGCTGGCCAGTGCAGAAAAAAGCGTGGAAAAGAGTACTACTACAGCACAGACCAAGAAGACATTTTGAGCACCGCTGCCCATTGTTTCAGTGTACATCCCGGAGAGGGTTTCAATCATTTTATATCCCTCTGGCACAACATTTTGGGTATGCAATACCGCCGCTCCCAGGATGTAGAAGGCCGCTGTGACCAGAGTGTATACAATCATTGACAGGAATGCATCCCAGTACATCACACGGATCCATCCCTTGGCGCGCCGGGTCCATTCGGGGCTTTTTTCCACCGGACCGGTGTAGGCGGCATACCCCTTCTCCAGGCACCAGTAGTGATAGTACATAATTTCATCGCCCCCGACCCCGGTAATCCCAAACGCGGCAATAGCAACCCCCACCAGGGCTGTAGGCAGGTGGAGTTCCAATCCAAAAAGAATATCATCCCAGGCAAATGCATACGTTGTGTACTGTAGAAAATAAACTGACAGGAAAGTAAACACAGTGAAAAAGGCGATCATCACCAGCGAAAAACGCTCCACAAACTTGTAATATCCACGAAATACCAGTAATGAGGCAGAAACCGTGGTTACAATCGTCCATACTGTGACGCTGACCGACGGGAAAACGATATTCAAAGTAATGGCCACTCCGCCGATAATGCCTCCAACCTGCAACAGTTTGAAAAGCTGTATAAAAAGCCAGGTCCAAATGGTCCAGTTAATCTCCCTGAAGTTCCAACCAGGCAGCTTATTCAAGGCGGTCATAACCGTCTCACCAGAACTGATAGCATGTTTCCCGAACTCCAACTGCAGCGTTACCTTAACGAGACAGCTCAGTATGACAACCCAGAACGTGACAAATCCCGCCCTGGCTCCCAACGTGGTTGTGGCAATCAACTCCCCGGATCCCACGATGGCAGCGGACAAAATAAATCCCGGCCCAAGCTGCTTTATCGTCTCCCAAAACGTAGTAGGCGGTTCTTTTATATCATCTTCTGTCAGCAGGTAAGGATCGCGCGGACGACTGGTATTTACTTCCTTCATAAACTGGTTTTTCCTGTTAATCCCATTTAAAAAGCTAGCGGATGGTATGTCCCTGTATTTGGGCGCAGGGAATCAATGCATCCCGAACCACATTGACACCCAAACCATCAATATCCCGGATAAGAATACAAATTTCGATGTACCAATAAAAGAAGTGCCCGGAGATAGATGAATAAACTCCCAAAATTGATTATTAACATCATCCCCTCTTGGTTAGTTTATCCCAAACTGGAAGTTCATCCGATAATACTCGAAAAGGTTCGAAACAGACGGAAAGTTTATCGAATTGAAACTTTATTTTATCAACAAAAAGCATTTTTATTGGTGCTGATAACTGATTATATATGGCAAAACAGGCTTGATTTTTCTAATTAAACAATAACTATGGATCTCAATTTAAAGGATAAAGTAATTATGGTGACAGGTGGTGCCGGCCTTCCCGGGAGTATTGGGGAGACAATCGTGCGTCACATCGTCGCAGAGGGAGCGATCCCTGTCATCGTTGATAAACACACAAGAGGAAAGAAACTGGAGCAGGAGTTATGGGATGAGGGTCATAACGCCCTTTTTGTTGAAGCCGACTTGACGACCCCGAAAGGATGCCGTAACGCTGTTGAACAGGCTACTGGTCACTACGGCAGGCTGGAAGGACTTGTTAATAATCTTGGAGTAAATGACGGCGTGGGATTCGATGGTTCATATGATGATTTTGTCAATTCCCTGAAATTAAACCTGGTTCACTTTTTTGCAGTCACCAAAGCTGCCCTGCCCTATTTGCGTAAATCCTCGGGTCCGATCATCAATATTGCTTCAAAAGTAGCCCTGACCGGCCAGGGAAAAACCTCGGGTTACGCAGCGGCAAAAGGTGGTGTATTGGCGTTAACACGAGAATGGGCCCTGGAACTGCGAGAGGATGATATCCGTGTAAATGCCATCGTCATTGCGGAATCATGGACCCCGGGTTACGAATCGTGGCTCAAAAAATTTGATGACCCGGAAGCCAAAAAAAATGAGATTGTATCCAAAATCCCATTGCAAAAAAGGATGACTACGCCCGACGAGTTGGCCGATACGATCCTGTTCCTGCTTTCCGAGCGTGCCTCTCACACTACTGGACAGTTTGTGCACGTAGACGGCGGCTACCGGCACCTGGACCGGGCCATCACTTGATTTTCCTTGTCGTCATAAACCTAACGTGCCCGGGTTAATGGAGTGAATATATAAATAAAAAGCTCGTGGAGTAACGCGTTTAGAGTGGTAATCTCAATGTCATCCTGAACTTGTGCCATAAAGCCTTGACTGTAGTAGTACATGTTTCAGAATATTAGTTATTGTCCCGGTGATTTAATCTATCTACACCAACGATTTTGTTATCGGTTATTTGTTATTGGGAAACACTCATTTATCTGTCTACTTGCAGCTGACAACAAATAACCACTGTACCAATTAACTAATGTTGGCTTAGCCGGTAAGAAGACCATGACAATAGTTAAAAGCCCGGTGATAAACCTTCTTCCGTTGGGAGATCGACAGTGCAAGGGTCTCTCAATAAGAAGAACAAAAATTTGAATCAGGATCTTCTGGATTATAGGATGAACAGGATAAATAATCTGTATGTAAATAAATCCTGGAAATCCTTAAATCCTGCCTATCCTGATTCGAATGGTGATATTACCCTGCTACATACCCCTGTGGACAGATAGTTCCATATTCATAACGCGTTTAGCGGTTAAAAAGCAGGCTTTGTGTCATCATGAACTTGTTTCAGGATCTCGCGGGGCCTCTGCCGTTGATCTCAGCTCTCAATAGATCAGCGTTTGGTGCCCACACGAGATCCCGGATCGGGGTCCGGGATGACACAGAGAATATTTCTTGGTTCTTTGCCATCTAATCTAACCCCTAAACACGTTCATATCTATTAATAATTTTCTATCAGCTCTACTTCAGATGCAGGAGCTAACTCCATATCCTCCCCGATGTAGAAGCTTGGGTGCGGCGGCTGGTTGTACGCCACATTCTGCCATGCGATGCTCAGACGATAGGTTGGATCGTGCATCAAAGTATAAAAGCGGTGTTCAGTTGGAATAGTCGTAGTGTAGATACGTAGCTCCTCTCCATCTTCGGCCCGCCAGATGACTTCCTCGCGCCAATCCCCAAAAAGGTCGGCACTAAGCGTAGGCGTTGACTTTGTCCCGTTGTTTGAGGTTGACCCCTCCGCTTCGAGCAGGAGCTCCGTAGTCTCCTCTTTCCAATTCCATTTTGTGATACGGTTGCTGTTCAGTAGCTCTCGCTGCAGATCGCCGTCCCACCAGACCGTAAAGTTGCAGGATCGGGGTTTATGATCCGATATCTTTTCTCCGTTGGCGTTGAACAGGCCTTCAATGCCTCCGCCGCGGACCCACATCTCGGTGCCAGGATAGCGGGGATCGATGTTGGCTGCCAGTCCACGGCCGGGCCCTTCGCCCTCGTCGCTGGCCGTAATCGACGGCTTTTTCCAGAGAATCTCACCCGATTCCGCCGCGCGGAAGTTGGCGCCGGCGTCATCAAAACGCTCCTGGATGTGGAAGATCTCCTGCCCGGGATGCGTTGGGTCCAGGTCACCGTAATGGAGGGCATCCCCGTGGCCAATACCCGTAGAATGCAGGCCCGTACCGTCATCATCAATTACAGCCGAGCCAAAAATGATTTCATCCTTATTATCAGCATCTACATCGCCAACACTCAGGCTGTGGTTTCCCTGTCCCCGGTACTCGGGATGCCCGTCCTCGGTATCGAAGGTCCACCGATGGGAGAGCTCACCGTTGCGCCAGTCCCACGCCACAATCACTGCCCTGGTATAATAGCCGCGCGTCATGATCAGGCTGGGATGCCGCCCGTCAAGATAGGCGACCCCGGCCAAGAAGCGATCCATACGGTTGCCGTAGCCATCGCCCCAGATTACATCAAGCTGCTCGCTGGTGGGATTCAGCGTTTCAGGATGGCGCGGCGGGATGTAATCGGTTGTCGCAAGTTCAGCGCCAGTTTCTCCATCAAAAACAGTAAGAAACTCCCGACCTTTGAGAATATAGCCCTCCTCATTGCGGTGGTCAGCATCGGGATTGCCAATCACGGTACCCTCTCCGTCAGTAGTGCCATCAGCTGTTTTACAGGCGACCTCCGCTTTGCCGTCCCCGTCCAGGTCATAGACAATAAACTGCGTGTAGTGCGCCCCCTCCCGAATGTTCTTGCCCAGGTTGATGCGCCACAGGTGCGTACCATCCAGTTCATAGGCATCCAGGATCGGCTCATCGGTGAAGCCAGAGTGAGAGTTGTCGTGGGCACGACCTGTTTGGTGCACAACCAGCTCGTACTGCCCGTCCCCGTCAAGATCGCCCACAGAAGCGTCATTTGAGGTGTATCCCTCGGGTACATTCATTGGCACCGAGATATACGGCTTGGCGGAATTGTATGGATAAGATTTGCTGGCCTTCTGCTCTTTGCCTTCCTCAACAGATTTTACAAAGTAGGATATCGTGGATTTCCCGGAAGGCATCTCTTCATCCAGGTAGTTTGTTCCGCCGGTGAGTGGGCTATCATTCAGCTTAACAGGAGTTTCCCCAGCGGTTTGTCGATACACGTTAAAGCCGATATCCTGGTTGTCCGATGCCAGCAACCGCCAGCTAATGAAGGCATCGCCATCCTCTGTAGGTATGGCCACTACGCCCCGATCTATCTTTTCAAGTACGGGTTGCGCATTGATACCCGGTCCCAGACCCAGAATTATGGCGATTATCAGGCTTGTAAGTGCAATTCGTTTCAAAATATTCATGCAGTTGAAATTTGTTTAACGTGGATTCGATATAAAAATCTTAGCTAAGGAACATCCGCCCATTACTTTTCAGCGATGAAAAGTAATCAAAAATCGCCGGCTGGTGTAAAAATGGCTAAATACGTCTACATTCCGCTAAAAAAATCGAATGCTCCTTCCCGTGGCTTGCTTAATTCTACGAATCTTGCGGTATGGATTTTTTCTTAACGCTTCATTCCGTCGGATTCTATACGCCATTTTTTCAAAGGTCAGGACAGTGTTTTCGTCCAAAACAATTGCTTTTTAACCAAGATTCTTATCTCAAACTCAAATTAATTGAGTAATGGTATTCTTTTAGATCTAAAACAATCTTGTCACAGGTCGCGGCGATCCCCTATAGTTGTCTCAGGCCGTACTGTGAAGTGGGAGATTGCCACACTCCATTCACTTCGCACACCTTTGCCAAGGCTACGGTATACTCCGTTCATTCCGTTCGCGATGACACCATAATATTTCTAAACCCTCTTTAAAACTAAACCAGATTACTTAAGCCACTTATCCAGCCAAGTGAATGCATCTTCCTGCATTGGGATTGGCATGGAGTGTGGCACATCATAGAAATTGGCCTTAAACTTTTTTGGTGCTCCCATCTTTTGGTAGATACCGCTTAGCTTCTCTTTGGCAGCTTTCATTCCGTTTAGAGAAAACAGCTTATCCTGCTCGGTATTCATAATCAACAAAGGATTAGGGGCATTCAGTGAAGCCACATCGGGCATGTCCAGGAACTGGTATTGCTGCGGCACGTACATCATCCAGGTGTGATGCAAGTGCCTCTGGAGCATCTCCTCATACGTGCTTGAAAAGCATCCAATGATCCCGACTTTTATCCGCGGATCCATCCCAAAAAGATAGGTGGTTCGGAGTCCGCCTAGTGAAAGTCCCATAGCGGCAATTCGACCTGAATCCACCTCTGGACGAGAAAGCAGCAGATCCACCGCGCGCTTGTCATTTTGCACGATGATGCCCGGCCAAGTGGTGCCCGCTGTCAGTATCGTTTTTTCCATCGGCTCTTCGTGATCACCGGCCAGTTCATTGAACGCCTGAATCTTTTCGTTAATGTTACCGTTGGCCTGCTCGAAGTACTCCTCCGTACGGTCAGGGGTAATCTTTTCGGGCTCGATACGCTGTGAACCAAAAAAGATAGCGTCCGGGCTTAGGACAACGTATCCCCTCTTGGCCAGCTCATCGGCATAGTATCGGCCATCATACAACTTCTGAACATATTCTTTGAGGATTTTCGGTTGATCATCGGTCCGGTTGTGCTTCTCTTTCCCGAAATAGTAGAAGCCACCGTGATCGTGCAATGCCACAACAGCCGGTGCCGGTTCTTCAAGATTATCGGGAATCAGCAGGTAGGCTTCGGTCTTTTGCAGGGTGTTCAGGTTATAGCGGACCAGGTATTGGGTGTACCCGTCTCTATGCTCAGTCTCCAGGATTTCCGTATTGAGGGGTGCCGATTCGGGATTAAATGCCAAAAGCTCATTCATTTTTGCCCGCGCCTGGCTTCTCCACGTCTCAGTATTCTTCCAATCTTTTGAGAGGAAGGACATGCTATTCCGGTGGTTTTGGCTGTAGGTATCCAGGAAGGGATAAAAATTGCCGACATCGGAGATTTGATCTTGTGCCTGGCAAGGAAATACTGGCAATGAGATAATGGCTGCCAGTAATAAAATGAATGTTCTTTGCATATCGCTATAAATTTAAAACCCATTAATGTTGTTCATTTTTTTAGTGATAAAAAAACGAACCAAAATCACCGGCAGAAGAAATTTTTGGTGCGTTCTCTTAATCCTCTCAATCCATATGGAAGACCTCTCGCAATGGGTTTTCGACCGGAGAGTTATCGGGATTGGTCTCCATGATATCTTTCATGTAGCTCCACCACTTTCGGACTATCGGGTTGGAGGAGACATCCTCATGGTCCTCCTCAAGCTCCTGGTAGGCGAATAGCGTTCCTGTTTCTTCATCCAGATAAATTGAATAGTTGTGAATGCCAGCCTCGCTCAGCACTTCTTCCAGTTCCGGCCAGATCTCGTCATGCCGTTTTTTGTACTCTTCTTCGTATCCGGGTTTGAGTTTCATGGTAAAAGCGTGACGTTTCATAAAGACTTCTCCCCTGCTATTTCAATAAAGTTACGGTTATATCTCTTTCGCTTGTTCCAGAAAGTCGGACATGAACCACGCCTGAGTCCTCATCAAAAAACCATCCTGGCTGTCCCGACTCCTGATAACTTGCCTTATCTTGGTATGCCATAAGTTTTGAATCACCTTCCGCAATAGCACCGGGAGCACTGGACATATGAATTGCCAGCTTGTAGGAACGCTGGGGTACCGTATATTCTCCCACTGGTGCCTTAATCTCCGTCCTTATCTGGTCGGCGTTCTCATTCACTGTTACATTCGTAATTGCATATTCACCGTTTTCATAATCCTTGCTTTTCCCGTCATCATCATAAATCTCGTAGGAAGAGGTATCCTGGGGAAAAATCTCAAGCGTGAGTGTATCCGCCGGCTGTTCTCCGAGCGACTCAATCCTATTGCGCTGTGGTATGATTCCCCCGGCTTTCACAAAAATAGGCAGCTTTTCGAGCGGCGTCACGATGTTGTAGTACTCCCGCCCAGTGTATTTTTCGCCGGTCCAGTAATCGAACCACGTGCCTTCCGGAAGGTACACGGTGCGCGTCTGTGCACCTTTGGTGGTCACAGGAGCAATCAGCAGGTTGTCACCAAACAGGTACTGGTCATCGATATCGTAGACATTGGGATCGTCCTGGTATTCCAGCACCAATGCCCGCATCATCGGCATGCCGGTGTTGTGCATCTCCCAGGCCTCGCTATAGATATAGGGAATAAAACGATAGCGCATGCGGTCATACTTCTTGAAGATGCGCTGGGCCTCTTGGCCATAATTCCAGGGCTCCTTGTAGCCCGGGTGGTCCATTCCAAAGACGTGGGCCATGGGGCTAAACATCCCAAACTGGCTCCACCGGATGTAGAGCTCGGGATCGGCTTTGTGCTCAAATCCCCCCATGTTGTGCGACCAGTATCCTACACCCGAGATCCCGATATTCAAGCCTGCCCGGATAACCGGCTCAAAATATTGCCATTCGCTGGGCCAGTCGCCCGCCCAGATATACGGGTACCGCTGAATGCCAGCATATCCTTCACGCGTCAGGTTGAACCCACGCATGTTATTTTCTTCCTGGAATTTCATAAAAGGTACTCTCGCATATGCGATCGGGAACAGGTTGTGCAGTCGCTCGGCATCTTCTCCCTGGGGACCGACCTTGTTACTTTCGTTCGCTTTATGGCCGAACGCGCTTCCCTCATCGGTTTTGAAAAACATGGCGCCCTGCTCAACGACTTTTTGCACGCCGTTCTCCCACCACCACTCGACGGCAGCAGAGTCAAAAACGTTGACAAACTCACCTTTCCCGTCGGGCTCAGGATAGACGACCCCAGCCTCACGGGCCTGGTCCAATAGGTTATATTTTTCGCCGTTATCGTAGCGGGGACGCACGTGCAGCCCCACCATGTTGTAGTCCATGGCATAGAGGCTGTCAAACATGGCGGTAGGATTGTCGAACGTGTCGCGCCACTCGAAAGTGGTAGAGCCATGACCGTTCGGTCCGAAGATGCGCCAGGTAGAATCAAGGTGTAATACATCGGCCGGGATGCCGGTCTCCCTGAATTTGCGCCCCAGGTTCACTACGTAATCAGTGGAGGTGTGCTCTTCATGTCCCCAGGTGCCTCCGCTGTAAGTGCCCACATTCAGACCGTGAGCAAACTCAGGCAGCATAGGAGATTTCCCGGTAAGCGTGGTGTATTGATCCAGCAGTGTCGGAAACTCTGGTCCATACATAAAGTAATAGTCTATCTGTCCGTCAGCGGCCTGGAAGGAGTAGGAATTTTTATCAGTATGCCCCATATCCCAAGTCGTGGTATAGGACGTGTGAAAAAAGATGCCGTAGCCTTTGGTACTCATAAAAAATGGAACCGGTGAATAATTAGCTTCCAAAATATTGTAGGCCCCGATGATATGGGGACGTCCAGTACCACGGCCCACATTCAGTTCTACCTTTTTGCCTCTCCGATCGATAAAGTCCATTCGCTCGCCGAACCCGAAGAAATGCTCTTCCGGCAGGAGTTTCTTTTCCACTCGTACCGTTTCCCCCTGCTTTTTCATTCCTCCGACCTCATTTGACTGAAAAACTGTTTCCGTATTGAGCAGGGTACCATCCGGTTTGAGGAACTCGATGGAAAATGGTGATTTCTTGACTCTGACTACTAGTTCACCGGTTAAGTAAATAAGATCGTTTTGCGTCTCTTTTACCTGCAGATCCACATTTTGCCAGTCATTATCCGTCAGCATCCACTCCTTACCGGTCGTCTCAAAATTGCCATCCCAGCTGGCCCGAACCCGAACAATGGAAGGCGTACAAAACTGCAACTGCACATCCGCATTCTGGGTAGACAGATTAATGATATTGCCATCACGCTGCCCTTCGGACTGAAGGCTGCCGACCGGAACCTGTGCCTGCAGGTTGCCAGCTAACATCAGTCCAATACAAGCGATTAAAAATATTTTTCCTGTCACTTTTAAAAAGAGATAGTTAACAGATTTGTACAAATGAATATTCATAGAATTATTTTCTGGTCTTGTGTTGAAAAGAGTAATTGTCCCAGCCAACATCTTGCCTGTTTTAATTCGAGAATTGGAACTAAGAACAAATGCACTAAAATGCAAACCTTACCGATTTCATTGAACATAACTCCTGAGATTGAAAAAATAATAGTCCAATTACAGGTATAATCCGGGAACAATTTGAAAATTATTGTTGAATACTTGACTATGGCAAACCAGATCGATATCAAGTGGTATGAGGATATTCCAAAATAAACCAGCTATTACCCATATTTGAATAATTTCATCACTTCAGCAAGCATATTTTCTGCTCAGCAATTCCTGTTGCAACTGGTTTTATGCATCTCAATCAGCTCGCTGGCTCATGCTCAAAACCCGTTTGAAGAGGGTAAACAATGGTATGAACAGCGTGCCACAGAAGCTGACTCTTTTCGAGCCAATCCGAAATATATAAACAACGCCATACTCGCTTTTGAAGAGGCATTAGAAAAGGATATCTACTCAAAAAAAGCGGCAGCTTATCTACTGCAATCCTACTATTTCAAAGGTATGTTCCTGGGAATGGATAAAGATGAGCAGAAACAGGTGTATGAAAAAGGAAAATCACTCGGGGAGCAGATGATTGAACGTTTTCCTGATTCTGTGCCCATAAAATTCTGGTATGCTGCCAACAGTGGTCGCTGGGCGGATGTCCACGGTTTTTTGGCTGCAGCAACCAACGGCATTGCCAAAAAACTTCGGGATGTTTGCCAGGATATCATTGCGATGGATGAAGAGTATCAGGGAGGCGGCGGATACCGAATTTTGGCACAAGTGCATTTTCACTCCCCGAATATTCCCCTGGTAATGGGCTGGCCTTCAAATGATAAGGCACTGGAACTGGTAAAGAAGGCGATTGAAATCGCCCCTGAGCATCCTACGAATTTGCTTTTGTATGCTCAGATATTACTACACTTTAACCGTAATGAGGAAGCACTGACGTATCTCGACAGAATTCAATCTCTGACTCCGAGACCCTCCAACCAAGTAGAAGACCGGTATGTGCAGCATCGTGCCCAGCAATTAAAGCGGAAGCACTTTGGAGGGGCATAACTTATAACTTGAGTTCGAATTAAGTACTATTCCAAACATAGCTGTCATCGTGAGAAGGCCTTTTAAATACTTTTGGTTCCACCGGTGAGTGCCGTGGAATTGCTCTCGAATTTCATCGCATTCCTGCCAATAACAGCTTTCGTATCGAACTGAGGGGAAACAGAAAAAGAGGCTGCCCGGTTTCCAGGGACAGCCTCTCATGGGCTTCATCGAACAGATTTTTAGAATGAGTAGTCAAATCCTACACGGAAGTTAATACCCGGTTCCGCCTGCCAGTAAAGATAACTTCCATAATTGGCACCGGAATATAGATACTCATCCAACAGGTTATTCACATTCAATGAAAGACGGTAGTTGTCTCTCTCCCAGGATACCTTTCCATCCAGCCTGAAGTAATCGGGCAACTCTGATTCGTTATCAGCACCCCAGTTCCAGGATGAACGGTCGACCTGGTATTGATACCCAAGCGCCAGGCCAAAGCCCCGCAGCTGCGATTGCTGAAATGTATAATCCAGCCATCCATTGCTCATATGCCGCGCATGGCCCGCCACTCTCGTTCCGACGTTTGCCGGATCGGTATCTTCAGTAATTCTGACGTCGGTATTGGCGTAGTTGACCATAGCTCGCAGGCCGGTTAATACTACCCCGCGGAGATCAAATTCTATACCTTTGGATACTGCTTCCCCGAGCTGAATTGAAAAGTTCTGGTTTTCAGGATCCGCGGTCAGCATATTTTCTTTCGTCATATGGTAATAGCTGAGTGTGGCATTCCAGTTTCCATTGCCCCATGACCGTTTGATGCCTCCCTCAATATTATTACCTCTTTCAGGTTCAAAGGCCTTACCCTGTGCGTTCTGCCCTGTTTGCGGAACAAATGACTGATCATACATTCCATATACAGAGGTGTTTTCATCAATAGAGAAACTTACCGCAGCCCGGGGTGAGAATACCTGGTCATCCGTTTCTGAACCATATGAAGAACTCTTGTGGTTAGTTAATCTACCGGCCAGTGTTACACACAGGCGATCTTCAAAAAAGCCCAGCTGATCCTGCAGGTAGTATGATAGATACTCAGAGGTTATGATATTACCTCCTGCCCGTTTACGCAGACTCGTTTCGCGGTCAAATTCCGGGATGGTAGCATTTGCATTACTTGGATTATAGATGTTAAAGGGATTTTCCTCCGAATCCAATGCACCAGACTGGTTCCAATCGGCAAAATAGTTTTTCGACCCAAAATCGAGCCCCGCTAAAATACTGTGAGACACTCCGCCGGTCTGTTCCTCTCCATTGACAAACAGTTGTCCCAGCTTGGCCTCATCATGGGCATCCCAGATGCTTAGTCTTCGAATGATGTCGCCATTGGGCTCCACGCTGGCGACCCACATGGAATTTCCCTGTTGGTTGTAATTGAGGTACCCGATCTGGCCAGTAATCCGCCAGTTGTCACTGAATTGATGAGTCAGGTTCACATAACCATATTGCTCACGCATCTCCGATGGATTAATTCGGGGATCAAAGAAAGTGAAATCCCTGGGCAATGAACCGAACTCATCCGGTGAAAACACATAGGCTGATCCGATATACATCTCGGAATATTGAAGGGAATACTGCGCCGTTACCGTCGTATTTTCATTAATGAGGTAACGCAGGGAAGGTGCGATTGTGTAACGTTCGTTCTGTTCAAAGTCATGGTGTGAATTCTCGGTATTTCCTGCCGCATTAAAGCGATAGAGCAGGCGATCATTTTCGCTCAGCTTACCTCCCACATCAACGGTGGCCCTGAGAGTTGCCGGCCATCAGTCCCACGTTTCCGCCAGACTGCCCGGTGGGCTTTTTGGTAACCACGTTGTAGAGGCCGCCCGGCTCTCCGCTGGAAAGCATAAAAGCCGATGGCCCCTTGACAAATTCAATGCGCTCCACCATTACCATATCTTCGGTGAGTGGTCCCCAGCTTGACTGCACATTCATACCGTTGCGGAAGGCTGGAATCCGAAATCCACGCATATTGATTCGTGCAAAATTGCCCCAGTGCTCAATCATCTGTGCTCCACTCACATTTCTGCTAACAGACTCCAACATATCCACGGCCTGCTGATCACTCAAAAGATCTTTGGTGATTACCTGGATATTTTGTGGAATACTGATCAGCCCTTCATTTACCCGAAGTGAGGGGGAAACTCCTTTTACCTTGTAGTTTTCAATCTCAGCGCCGGAGACCATCACAGCCCCCATCGCCTCCACTTGTTGCCCTATCGTTACATTCAGCTCAACATCTTCATCAACATGAATGTCCTGAGAAAACGGCTTGTACCCTATAGCAGAAATCCGGAGGGTATAATCACCTTCGGGAATGCTTGTAATTTCAAATAAGCCATCTCTTGAGGTTGAGGCCCCAAAGGTGGTATTCTGTAAAACCACATTGGCATTTACGACTGGATCTCCATCGGTGGTAGAGACCGATCCCGAAATGGAAAACCTCGGATTTTGCTGTGCAAATGCTGTTAGATTCAGACAAATTAAGGCAAGTAATAATGCTGTAATTCTTTCCATTGTGTTTATTTAGATTTAGTTCAAATAAGCACGGGAAGTTACTTAACTGTTATACTTTTCAAAATATTTAGGGAGAAAAAATTACCCACTGGCTCCATTCACTGGACCCAATATAGTTGGAAGGGGTAGAGATGTTAGCAGAAAAGTGTCTTTAAAGACAGATAAGGGTGTTTTTGATGGATATCCACGCCCAAAACTAACCATCTGGCAACCAATAATTTCCTGGAAAACTTGACTAGTACACCCTTTTGAAACAAAAAAACTCACCTGCCATCCAGCAGATGAGTTCAAAGATTGAATAGTGGAGGTGCGGGGAATCGAACCCCGGTCCGAAATGGTATATCGTTCAAGCATCTACATGCTTAGTTACCGTATTAAGTTTCGCCCGATGCTCTGCCCGGTTACTAGGCTAACATCGGACTAGCCTGCTAAAGTTTCACACACGCTCCGGCAGACGGCACAGCGCATGCTATCCTGTCATAGTCGACGTTCCAACAGCACTGACAGGCAAGAAGCTGAGGGAACGGCTAAGCTGCTTTACGCAGCTAAGCTGTATGAGTAATTGTTGTCAATTACAATATTTGCATGATGTTTTTTTACGAGTGCCATCGCTCGAACTCGGCATGCAGCCTGCGATGCTACGCATTCCGTCGAATCCATTACACCCCCAATAAGTAAAAGAACATTGGGCCTTTTGAAGCCATATTTACCAACAATCTACAACGCGCCAAAATTCCCATTATTTCTGCCGAATTACAAACTTATTCTCGCAAGAATTTATGACCGAACTGGAATTGCCATCCTATTGAAAACGGTTTTCTAATAAGAAGATTATTTTAACAAAAATTATGAAATATTTATCTGTAAATAACTAATTAATATTGATTTATCATACCATATTTAAATATATTGACTTTAGAAATCATAAAATATGGCCAAAGGTTTAGCAACAAAATCATACCAAATCGGTATGAAATCTATTAATCATCGATAGCTAACATAAAGAGATCTGGTTTAGCCAAGTGGTAATTAAGGCCTGTAACAAAAGAGGGAGAGTATAATGGCAGATGGTATAAATGGTTATGTATTTCTGGACGCTTCCACCGACTTCAAAGGTGAAATTGAAGCTGAACGAGTGGTCTTGGAAGGCAAAATTAATGGCGTTGTTCATGCTAATAAGGGCCTTCATCTTAAAAGCGGGGCACATATAGAGGGAGTGATCCACACCGGTAATTTTACGGCCGAAAAGGGAGCCTCCTGCAGAAGCGAACTCTACATTAATGCTGATAAAGTCGATCAAGAATCCAAAAAGGAAGCTGATAAAGATGACTCAGACGTAGAATATGCTCAGATTCCTAGCCGGACCCCAAATAGGAAGATAAGCCTCTTCTAAATATTTGCTCGGCCAAAATCACAAATAGTTCTCCGTTTAAGATTGTCAAATAACAATCTCACGTGCAGGAGCGCGCATGTTATAGGTAGAGCTCATCACGTGACCGTAAGCACCGGTGTTTGCAATCAGCACAACATCGCCCTCTTGGGATTCCGGGAGCAGCCGGTCAATGCCAAGCTTATCCCCCGACTCACAGATCGGGCCCACAATATTTGAGATTTGCGTGGCCGGTTCATCAATTCTTGACAAGTTCACAATTGAATGGTGCGAGCCATAGAGTGCGGGCCGTATGAGGGAGTTCATACCGGTTTCCACACCCACGTACCGTATCTTTCCTTTCCCTTTCGTCTGTGTAACGCGGGCCAGCAGAACTCCGGCGGTGGCCACCAGGTATCGGCCGGGTTCCATCCAGAGTTTGTACTGAGAAAAGGCTTTCTTGAATTCACTGAGTCCCTGCTCAACCTCACCCAGTGGGAGTACTGACTGCATCTCATTTTCTCGCACTCCCAGTCCGCCGCCTACATCAAGGTATTCAACATCCTCAAACTGTTGCGCAACTTCAGCCAGTACCAGGGCCGTTCGCTTCCAGCTTTCCGGATCCTTAATGCCACTGCCGATGTGGGCATGTAACCCTTTCACCCTAATATTATGCTCATCAACAATCGACTTCACTTCCTCAAGTTCAAACCGGGGGATTCCAAACTTTGAATTGACGCCTCCCGTACGCACATGTTTGTGATGGCCGTGCCCGTGACCCGGATCAATCCGCAGAAAAATATCCTGTCCTTCAAAAAGGCCAGTCCACTCCTGCAGCGCGAAGATGTTATCCAACGTCACGTGTACGCCCTCCTGAAGTGCCTGTTCATACTCTGAACGCGGTGCAAAATTGGGTGTAAACAAAATGCGTTCTCGATCGATATCCGGAAATTGGTCCAGTACATATTCTACCTCTCCAATCGAGACACACTCAAATCCAAGCCCTTTTTCGTAAAAGATTTTCAGCAACTCTTCATTATCGTTTGCCTTGATAGCATAGAATAGCTGATCCAGCGATTCCAGCCCTTTCACATTATCTACAGTTTCTGTAATGTGATCAGAATCGTAGACATATGCCGGACCTTCTTTCTCTGCCAGTTGGATTAGCGTCTCGCGCTTTCCTTTCCACCAAGTGTCCTTGTAGGGAGCCCCATCAGAATGTGACCCGTTAATCTGCTGCCAGGTGGGACCAAATGAAACTTGAGCAGAAGATTTCGAAATTACTTGTTCATGCAGCTGCTGGACCAACCGGTCAGCCTGATCAGAAGCAACCACGAAAGTGAAATTGAGATCGTTTGCCGCCTGGCTGACAAGGTATACTTCGTGCTCCTGGAATACTTCAAATGCCGAACCCAACTGGTGTAAGATTGTTCGAATATGCCGTCCCAGCAGGCTCACAGCAGATGTAGATTCGATAATCTCAACACGGCATAGTTCATTCAGATCGTCCACAAACTCGTCACGGATCTCGTTAAAATGCGTATTGGCGCCCGGATCCAGCGATACCGTCACGTTCGAGTCAGATGTAGATACAAGGTCGATCGAAAGTCCATACTGCTTGAAGACATCAAATGCATCGGCCAGGAACCCGACCTGCTGCCACATACCCAGTGTCTCCATGCTCACCAAAATGACATTATCGCGCACCGAGATTGCTTTCACCAGTGCCTCATCGTCGGCTACGGCAGAGGAGATTGTCGTCCCCTCCTGCTCAGGATCTTGTGTCCACTTAATTTGAATCGGGATATTATGGACGCGTGCCGGCATAATGCAGCGCGGATGCAGCACCTTCGCCCCGTTTGTGGCGATCTCCTGCGCTTCGGCATAGCTGAGATGCTTCAAAAGTCGTGCCGACGGGATGGCATGGGGATTACAGGAGAACATACCGGGCACATCTGTCCAGATTTCCAAGCGCTCCGCGTTCAATTTAGCAGCAAAATAAGAGGCTGATACATCAGAACCGCCCCGCCCCAGTACCACTGTTTTATTACTATTGTCACTGGCGATAAATCCCTGGGTCAAAATAAGGTCGTGGCCCTCTTCGTCCAGTTGTTGCTGTAGCTCTTTATCTTCGGATGTATCACAAATTGCAGAAAGCACCAATGATTTTTCACTGGCATTTTCAACAGGAATACTTTTCAGCAGCATCCGGGCGTCTTTCCATTCGGCATCCAATCCCTGGCTTTTCACATAGGCGACGCCCAGCTTGGTAGACATCAGCTCACCGAGCGCCATTATTCGTGCCTGCACGTGGTAGCCTGCCTCTTCGAGTAGCGCCACCCCGCGTGAAAGCTGTTCGAGCTCCTCAAACTCACCGCTCAGTAGTTCATCCGCATCAAGTCCCAGGTCGTTCGCGAGATCGCGGTGCTGTTGTTTGATCTCTTCCAGTACGGTCTCACTTTCATCGGTTGAAGACAGGTCGATGATCTCTTCCAGTTTGTTGGAGATCCCGCTGAGTGCCGAATGCACCAAGCAGACCCGGTATCCTTCGGAGAGCTTGTCCTGCAGGATTGAAGTGATATTTTGCCAGTTGCTGAGCGAGGATACACTGGTACCGCCGAATTTCAGTACGATCCAGTTGTGGGAATTATTCGTCATTATTTGCTGTATTACTTGATTTAAAACTCGAAAGAATAAAACAATTATTCGGTCAATCTGAAAGCCACGTAATTTAACACAAAATTAATTAGTTATTGGAATCAAAATTCGTGTAACTTTTTGTCCTTTATGTCGTAGTGGATGCCGAATTTAAATCAAAAATCACTATCCCTTTTGAGAACGTTCACAATTGTTGCCATTCTGTTATTCATTCCATTTTCACATCTGTTGGCCCAGCAAACTGCTTCCGTTAGCGGGTATGTAAGTGACTCGCAAAACGGGGAAACTCTCATTGCCGCCAATGTAGCGCTGGAGGGTACAAAAAAAGGAACCTCAACAAACACCTCAGGCTACTACACCATTACGAATGTCCAGCCGGGTGCGTACAACCTTGTCGTCTCCTACATCGGGTACCAAAGTTACTCGCAAAAGGTGTCACTGGAGCCTGGTGAAAACCTGCGCCTGGATATTGAGCTGACGCCTCAGGGCGTTCAGATGGACGAAATTGTAGTTGAATCGGAGGTAGATAAGGAGGAACAGCGAAACATCGGTGTAGCGCAGGTTCAAACCGAGCTGATCAAGGAGGTTCCCTCTGTGTTTGAGGCCGACGTGTTCCGTTCGGTGCAATTGCTGCCGGGTGTCAAGGCGGCTTCCGATTTTTCAAGCGGGCTTTACATTCGCGGCGGCAGCCCCGACCAGACGCTAATCCTGCTCGACAGGACCACCGTTTATAACCCTACGCATTTTTTTGGATTTTTCTCGACCTTTAATCCTGATGCTGTGAAAGATGTCCGCCTGTATAAAGGTGGGTATCCAGCGGAGTATGGTGGACGACTGGGCTCGGTTCTCACTATTTATAATAAGGATGGAAATCGTAATGAGTTTTCCGGCTCTGCATCAGTAGGATTGCTAGCCTCGCGCTTTTCAATAGAGGGACCATTTAAAAAAGGCTCCTACATGCTTGCTGTACGTCGTTCAACACTGGAGCCCCTCCTGGCCGCCCTGCGACAGAGCCAGGACAATATACCGGAAAGTTTTTACTTCCTGGACCTTAATGGAAAAGTGAACGTTGATGCCGATCCAAATAACAAATTTTCACTTGCTTTCTATTCGGGTATCGACAACCTTCTGTTCCCGTTTTCCGAGGATGCCAGTATCAAGCTTAACTATGGAAATCAGACCGTTAGCTCTACATGGACCCATATTTTCTCTAACAAGGTGTTCTCACACTTTACGGTAACCGGATCACGCTACTTTAATTTCCCGTCATTTAATATTGCCACTACTCCTTTCGAGCGTTCGAATAACATCTATGATTTTTCAGTGAAAGGAGATATCGAGTATCATCCCAATGACCGCCACTCAGTTTCCACCGGCATCTGGAGTGGGATTATGACGCTGAAAGTGCAGGATACATTTGATGGAGAAGACACCTTTAGTTCCCGTATACAGTCGAATTATCTTTCCGTTTATGCACAGGATGAGTGGGCCATCACGAATCAGCTTGACCTGACTGCGGGACTCCGGCTCAACGGTTTCAGCGAGGGCAATTACTGGAAGCTGGCGCCGCGCCTCTCCCTGGAGTACCGCCCGATCGAAGAAATTCGGCTTCAGGCAGCTTATGGCCGCTACAACCAGTTTTTAACGCTTATCTCAAACGAGGCTTTTTCCGGCTTTGATACCTGGCTCACGACCGACAACGGGGTACAACCAGCCTATGGCGACCAGTACGTTCTTGGTGCCAAAACACAACCCTGGGAAGGGTACGGAATCGATATGGAGCTATACTACCGAACGATGGAGGATCTGTTTGACCTGAATCCCTTTATCCCTGATGTCGCGGGCCTGGACTATGCGGAACTGTTTCGTTTTGGAACTGGCTATGCTTATGGAGTGGAACTGAAATTCGAACGCCAGATAGGTCGGCTGACTGGGTTTATGGGGTATACCTTTAGCGTATCCCGGCGCAAGTACCCCGGCTTCAATACCCCGGTCGGGAAGCCGCAAAATGCGCGTTTTTTCCCGCCAAAGTATGACCGAAAACACGATGTCAATCTTGTCATGAATTATCGGCTGAGTGAACGGTGGAAAGCATCGGCCGTATTCAATTATTCAACCGGGCAGGCTTACACCAAGCCACTGGGACGCACTCTGGCTTTTGACTACCCCACCGAATCCCAACCGCTCGATGTGCTGGTTATCGGAAAAGTTAACGCCTCGAGACTTCCTGCCTACCACCGCCTGGATGTCGGCTTTACACGGTCCGGCAGCTTCTTTGGTCTCGGTGACGCCCAGTGGCAGTTCCAGCTCATCAATGTTTACTCGCGCCGAAATATCTGGTTCTACAACTACGACTTTGACGAAAACCCGATCGAGCGCGAAGATGTAACCATGCTGCCTATCCTTCCCAATATTTCATACACCGTCAACTTTTAAGCTATTATGATTACGCATTTAAAAACGATTTCAATTGCATTTGTTTGCGTTATCCTGATGGGATGCGAACTGTATCCACAGGATGAATTTGAAGAGGATTATGTTGTTGAATCTTATCTCGTAGCCAACCGGACACTTCCCCAGGTCCGTATCTCGAAGACCGTGCCGGTGGACCAGGAGTATAATTACAGGGATGCTGCCGTTAATGACGCTAATGTTGAAGTCCGGCTGATGGATCAGTCGGGCGAAGAGGTCGAACAACAGTTCCAGTATGGTCGGCAGTCCGACGGCGTATATGTAACTAACAGCCCACACAAAGTGCTCCCTCAGCGGGAGTATCAGCTTCATGTCACGTTTTCCAACTCTGACAAAGAAGTGCTGGGAACTACATTTGTGCCCGGGGATTTTAGATCTGAAAACATGTCGGGCGACACCGTACCGTATCAAGATCCGGAACAAGTAACAATTAATACAACCAAAAGTTTTTATCCTGGGCGACAATCATTCTTCATATTCACCGTGGAAGCGTTGGAACCTGAAGAGGAAGACCTGACTCCCTTCTACGCCGATCAAGTAGATAATGATGCTGAGGTTAACGACTTTTACAGCAACTCTTCTGGAATCATAAACGAGGAAAACTATGAAGAAAATGAAGATGGCACCTTGACCCTGCGTCTCCCCTGGTTGGCAGTCGCTTTCTATGAAGAAAATTACATTATTGCCAGCGCCATTGATGACAACATGTATGACTTCTATCGTACCCAGGATGTCCAGGGCGGGGGCAGTACCCTTCCACCGGGAGAGCTCCAAAATGTTATTTACAATCTTGAAGGGGGAATCGGCGTTTTTGGAAGTATGGCAAGTGACACTGTAAGGGTATTCTTCAGCAGAAATCAGTAATTTACAACGAGTTCTGCACCTTGGAGGTACGGGTAAGTTATCCTTACATTGGGCAACCGCTCAAACTTCTATAACATCCAGGATTCATGGTTCAAAAAACATTATCCATCTTCCTTTTTCTGATTTTTACCATCACAATGCCAGCAGCTTTGCCGGCACAATCGAGTGGAGATCTGGCGCTGGCTCGTATCAAGTACCGCGGCGGAGGCGACTGGTATAATGACCCCTCAGCCTTTAAAAACCTTATTGAATTCGCAAATCGCCAGGTTCCGATTAGTATTACCCCGGAGTATGACGACGTGGCCCTGGGCAGCCGCGATCTGCACAACTACCCGTTTGCATTTATGACCGGTCACGGAACTATCTCCATTAACGAAGCAGAGGCAAACAATCTACGCTCTTACCTTGAGAATGGAGGATTTCTCTATATCGATGATGACTACGGCCTGGATGATAATTTCAGGAAAATGCTCAGCCAAGTATATCCCAATGAAGAACTGGTTGAGCTACCATTTGAGCATCCAATCTATCACCAGGTGTATGATTTTCCCGGTGGTTTGCCCAAAGTGCACGAACATGACAACAAACCGCCGCAGGGATTTGCCCTGTTTCGCAACGGGCGAATGGTAGCATTTTATACATACGAGTCGAACCTGGCGGATGGATGGGCAAACCCGGAGGTACACAATGACCCGGAACCACTTCGTCAGAAAGCATTGCAGATGGGTACAAACATCTTGGTCTATGCTCTTATAAGCGGTAGATAAAATGAAATTTAGAGGAGTAATACTATGGAAGAACCTATTCCCAAAATGGCCAGCCTCAGCCTTCGTTCAGTTTTAAACAATATTCCCGATTCATTTCTTTTCAGTGAATAATTTTTTCGAGATATTACGGCACTAATTTTTAACCAACCCAGCAGGTGATATTGATGATTATCCCGATTGCCAGCGATCATGCCGGTTACGAAGCCAAAGAGATAGCGGTTAAAATTTTGGAAGAGATGGGACACATGCCGGTCGACTTCGGTACCCACTCTGATGAGTCGGTTGATTACCCGGATTTTGCAGTGCAAGTAGCCGAAAAAGTAGATGCAGGTGAACATGAACAGGGAATTCTTGTCTGCGGAAGTGGCCAGGGAATGTGCATGACGGCCAATAAATATAGAAATATCAGAGCCGCCTTGGTGCACGATGAAGATACCGCTGGCCTAACCCGGGAACATAATAACGCCAATATCCTTTGCCTGCCGGGACGTGAACTTAATGAAGAGCAAATTCGCAAAATCCTGAAATCATGGTTCGATGCCAAGTTTGAAGGAGGTCGGCACGAACGCCGCGTCAACAAAATTCACTCGCTAACAGAAAAAAAGGATCAATGAAATCACTTTCGGAACAAGATTCACAAATTTTTAACCTGCTGGACAAAGAACGTATACGCCAGAACGACAACCTGGAACTGATCGCATCTGAGAACTTTGCTTCACGCGCCGTGATTGAGGCGATGGGATCGACCCTGACAAACAAATATGCGGAGGGCCTCCCGGGCAAACGTTATTATGGTGGATGCGAGTTTGTTGACGAAGTGGAAGAACTGGCTCGTGAGCGGGCGAAAAAGCTTTTTGGTGCCGACTGGGTGAATGTGCAGCCCCACGCTGGTGCGCAAGCTAACGCCGCTGTCTACCTGGCATTTATGCAACCCGGCGAAACGCTCCTGGGCCTGGATCTTTCGCACGGTGGGCACCTGACGCACGGTTCCCCGGTCAACTTTTCCGGTATCCTCTATCAATCTGAGTTTTATGGTGTTGACAAGGAAACCGGCCGCATCGATATGAACAAGGTGCGTGACAAGGCGAAGAAGGTGAAGCCGAAGTTGATCTCTATCGGTGCCTCGGCGTACCCGCGTGATCTCGATTACGAGGCGTTCCGAGAAATTGCTGATGAAGTAGGAGCGTATCTCTGGATGGACATGGCACACACGGCGGGACTTATTGCCGCAGATTTATTAAATGATCCCCTGCCCTACTGCGATGTCGTAACAACAACCACGCACAAAACACTGCGCGGTCCCCGCGGCGGTATGATCCTGATCGGCAATGATGGGGAAAATACGCTGGGTGTCACAGCGCGAAAATCTGGACGGACAAAAAACTGGAGCGAAGTGCTGGACTCGGCTGTATTCCCGGGCTCACAAGGTGGGCCGCTGATGCATGTGATTGCAGCAAAAGCGGTTGCATTCCAGGAAGCACTGCAGGACGATTTCAAAAAATATCAGCAGCAGATTAAAGACAATGCTCAAACGCTGGCACAAAAGTTTTTAGACATGGATTACAACCTGGTCAGCGGTGGCACAGACAACCACCTGATCCTGGTGGACCTGCGAAACAAGGGACTGACCGGCAAGAAAGCGGAAGAGGCCTTGGAAGGAGCCAATATCACGCTGAACAAAAACATGGTGCCCTTTGATGATCAAAGTCCTTTTGTGACATCCGGCATTCGTATCGGTACGCCGGCCATGACCACACGTGGGTTCGGAACCGACGAGTTTGAATATGTCGCCGAATTGATAGACAAAGTGCTGCAGAATCCGAATAATGAGAACACCCGGACGGAAGTTAAGAATGGGGTCAAAAGCCTATGTGATCGATTCCCACTGTATGACTTTGTAACGGCATAACGTTTTTAGCCGTCTACGGGCTGATCAGGCTTGGTCTCGGAATCATTGGTAGTCTTCTTAAACTCTTTGATCCCCTGGCCGATTCCTCTCGCGAGTTCCGGTATTTTCCGGGCTCCGAAGAACAAAATAATAACAGCAAGAATGATGATAATTTCTGTTGCGCCAAAAGTCATAATACGTTGTGTGTTGCGTTAAACTATTTCTGTTTGGATCTCACTTGTAAAGATCTAAAAATATGTTCAGCTATTTAAATCCTTTTACACTTTACAACATCTACTCTGGTAATTATTAGAGAGATATATTGGTATACTACGGGATAAAGAACAAATCTAATTCTATTTAATGTAAGTTATTGTGGAAGAACGAGAAATTATGACTTCCGATCCGCCCCAGGCTACGATGCCCAAGGATCGAACAGATGAGATGTCTTTCCTGGAACACCTCGAAGAGTTGCGCTGGCACCTTATCAAAGGGTTTGGCGGGGTTGCCTTTGGTATGCTTATCGCCTTTATCTTTGGTGATTTCCTGGTTAACAAGGTGATGCTGGGGCCTACTCGTGCTGATTTCATTGTGTACCAAATGCTCGGTATCGATGCCATTGATCTCACCCTGCAGAGCCGTAAACTCCCCGGGCAGTTTTTCACTTACTGGGGCACGCTCATTGTGATGGGCGGCATCATCGGTTCCCCGATCTTCTTCTACCAGCTATGGGCGTTTGTGGAACCGGCGCTGGAGTCCGCTGAAAAGTGGAAATCAAGATTCAATGTCGCATTTATCACTTTCTTTTTCCTGCTGGGCGTTAGCTTTGGCTATTTTGTGTTAGTCCCCTTTGCCGTGCAGTTTTTCAGCCAGTTTCAAATCGCTGATGTCATCCACAACGATTTTGATATCAATGAATATTTCAGCTCGCTTACCATGTGGGTGCTCTCTTGCGGGGTCATATTTCAGCTTCCGGTGTTAAGTTATTTTCTGTCAAAATTTGGCCTGCTCACTCCTGAGTTTTTGCGCCAATATCGAAAACACGCCATTGTGACCTGTTTCATTATTTCAGCCTTTCTGACACCGCCAGATCCTGTATCGCAGGTACTTATCGCCATACCACTCTTACTGCTTTACCAGTTCTCAATATGGGTAAGTAAAATGGGGGTACGGCAGCGTGAAAAAGAATTGCGAAAAGCATGGGGAGAAGAATAATTCACACGAAGAAACTTCGTTATTAGCACGTGGATTGTAATTCTGTTACTTTCCGTGTCATTTGAATAAATCCGACAATTAATAAAAAGAAAGTCGACAAATATTTAATGAGTTTATTTACTAAAAAATCGGTTCTGATAGTCGCTCTTTTTACTTGCGCCTTAATTGGAATCCAGGGATGCGGGGACGGCAACACCATATCTGGACCAGATTTTTCTTCGGTCCCTCCCGCGTGGGATGCCAATGATGCCGATTCAACAATTTCCATGTCAAATGGTCTTACAATTCATATCCTTGAGGAAGGCAGCAAAGTGCTTCCCCCGGTAACTGTTCGAGACCAGGTGAGCCTGCGCTATACGGGCCGGACTGAAGATGGCACTGTATTTACCAGCTCCTATGCCAACGGAAACACATCTCCCGCAACATTTAGCAATTTAACCCCTACTGCCATCGGGAATACCCCGTCTCTGATCGAAGGATTTCGACTGGGACTGCTGGGAATGTATGAAGGAGAACAACGTAAAATCATCATTCCACCCAGTTTGGGATACGGCGATTCACGACGGGGTACAAATGGTTTTGATCTGAGAAATGAGACGCTGATCTATGACGTAGAGCTCGTCAGAATAGCTGGCTAACCCGTATTCCTCACAAGGATTTGGGATAAATTCCTGTAACTTAATGGCAGACAGTAACTTATATCAGATCCAACGCTAAGATAGTTGTAACAGTATGTAAAAGGCTGCGAAATTTCCCCCTCAGCTGCGTTGAAGAGAAAATAGTCTGCTCAACGTACCAGAATACGTTTGCGGGGTTATTTCCCCTTCGCCTTGTTGAGAAAAAAATTTCTTGATGAGAATCCGGGTTAATCAATCTCTTTTATAAATTCTTGGCACCCTACATGAGATTCCAGTTACAATTTCGTACGGAATTGTTTGGGTGTTAGCAGCCCACTGATCTGCGGTCATCGCTCTGGATCCCAGCAGCTCAACCGGCTCTCCCTCTGCGGGAATATCAGAACTGCCCAGGAAAACCATAATGTAGTTCATTGTAACTGTACCCACAACAGTATATCGCTGCTGATTGATTGCAACTTCCATATTCCCAGTGAGTAATCGGGGTATTCCCTCTTCATATCCCATTGGAATGGTACCCACAAAACCGTTCTCCGGGGCTTTCCACCGGGCTCCATAACTGACTGTCTCTCCTTTAGATATCTGTTTTACCTGTACCAAGTGCGACTGCCAGCGGATAGCCGGTACCAATCCCTCGATTTCAGTAGAACCCGGTGCATAGCCATATATTCCAATCCCATTGCGCACCATATCAAAATGTGCTTCGGGATAGAATGCCGTCCCCCCGGTGTTCGCCATATGCGTCAGTATCTCAGGTTCAAAGTTTTGGCAAATTGATTTGAACCGGACCAGTTGCTCTTCTGCTTTTTCTGAACCGGGATTATCAGCTGTGGCAAAATGGGAGTAAATGCCGGTACAACGAAGTTCGGAATAATTCTGTATAGCTTTCTGGGTTTGTGTAATCTCATCCTGCACAAGACCAAGACGCCCCATCCCGGTATCAAAATTGAGATGATAATCTGTTCCAGGATTTAGCAGTCTAAAATGAGAGAGCGAGCTAACCGTAGCGGTCAAATCGTGATTTTTATATGTAGGGGCTGTCTCCGCGGTAGGTACTCCAAAAACAAGAATCGGATTACTTATTCCAACCTCACGCAACTCAATACCTTCCTCCACATCATTTACGGCAAACCAGGCTACCTGCTTTTCGATAGCCCGGGCAACCTCCACCGCCCCGTGACCATACGCATTGGCCTTCACAACCGCCATCTGCTTCCCGTTAGTAGGTAAAAACTCTTTTAATACCTTCAAATTTTGTTTGATGATGGAAATATTAACCTCAACAAATGAATTCCCGGAAATGTCTTTTACCATTCTTTCTATTGGAATTTAAAATTCACGCATGACGCGACACTCACGACACAACCATACTAAAAAAACCATTTCTGCTTCTTAAGATCTTTCAAGATCACCTGCGCGGCATTGTGTCCTGCGGCGCCAAACACCCCGCCGCCCGGGTGACAAGAAGCGCTGGAAAGGTATAAATTTTCTATCGGTGTTTTATACTCGCTCATCTCCGGGATCGGCCGAAACATAAACATCTGGTCAAAACTCATTTCCACATGCATCACGTTGCCACGCGGCATGGCGTGTTTTCGCTCAATGTCGAGCGGCGATTGAATATACCAGTCGATCAGCTTCCCCTCCATATTAGGAGCATACCGGGTTACTACATCATAGATCTTTTGTGCTTCCCGCTCCCGGATATCATCCCAGTGCTCCCCGTTGTTCAACTCGTACGGGTGCCACTGTGCCCAGGCAAACAGCGTATGCCCGCCATCCGGTGCCACCTCGGGATCAATTTTAGAGAATGTCATAGCCAGCACTGCGGGATCTTCGGGAGGCAAGCCCTTGGTGTAATCCCCGATCGCGTTCCTCATATACTGCGTAGAGGGGGCCAGCAACTGCATCCCGTTGTGTACGTCTGGATCATCAGGACACGCTGTATACTCGGGAAGCTCCTCCACCGCACAGCGTATTACCATTCCAAATCCATTGCCCACGTTGATGTTTTCGACCTTTTCATAAAGAGAGGAATCCAGGTGCTCACGTCCCACCATCTTCATCATCGTTGTCTGCACGTGCGCATTCGATACGATTGTATCAGCAAAAAAGTCCTCGCGCTCAGCCGTTCGCACTCCTTTGGCCTCACCATTTTTGATAATGATGTTTTCTACCGGAGAACTGGTTTGAATGGTACCCCCATGTGCCTCCAAAAAATTTGCCATCGCCTGCGTGAGCATCCCACTCCCCCCTTTCGGATGTTTGGCCCCGCTTTGGTGTAGCATCGACTGCCAACCGGCAAAATCTCCAGTAGCGGGGTGATCGGGTGTGGGACCGGACTGCGCGGCAAACCATGTAAGTGCGGCCTTCATCCAGGGATTCTCGAAGGCGTTATCGACTACCTTGCCATAGCTGCTGAAAATCTTTTGAAGTCCGGCCGCTTGTTCACCCTTCTTAAACATGGAACCGCCGCGGATCTGTCCCTTTGCCAGCTCAGTCACAATATTTTTCCCGGATGGCGGAACCATAAAGGCCTTCAAGACGCCC
This sequence comes from Aliifodinibius sp. S!AR15-10, assembly GCF_031569985.1. Lineage (NCBI taxonomy): Bacteria > Pseudomonadati > Balneolota > Balneolia > Balneolales > Balneolaceae > Fodinibius > Aliifodinibius sp. S!AR15-10. The sequence continues at coordinate 67,919 of NZ_JAMQKA010000027.1, forward strand.
TCGTTTACTCTCCCCCAGAATTCAACAAAATCCCGGTAATTCTCTACATCCTCCGACGCCACTTGTGCAATCGACTCCAAGGTACGTTCCAAGTCTCTATAAAAATGTATCACCCCTTTTCGAGACTGACCGGGAGGCAGCGGGTACGACATTATCGGGTCCATCTCGATATATTCCAGCCCATACTTCTCAAGTTCAAGCTCCTCAAGTATGCCTGTCTGGTGAATCATGATATGCACTGATGAGCCCACATCCATCCGGAATCCCCCGGGATACTCTTTTGACTGGAACATCGTTTCGGTACACACTGCGCCCCCGATATTTTCACGCCGTTCCAAAACCAACACGGAATACCCAGCTTTGGCCAGGTAACATCCGGTTACTAAACCATTGTGACCGGAACCGATAATTATGACATCGTAATTGCTCATTGTAATATCTTTTCGCTTTTTATAACATCACTGAACGTATGTCGTGTAACACATTGTTATCCAGATAATTCCGAAAATCTCACAATTTATTTTTAAGTATGAAGTTTTTTCAAACCCTGATCGCCTCTACGCTGGGCTTCTTAATAGCTGTATTTATCCTGTTCATCATATTTTTTATAACCATTTCCAGCAGTACCCAGCAGCCCGAACCGTACGTACGTGATAATACCGTTCTTAAAATAAACTTGCAGGGAGCGCTTTCTGCACAGCAAGCCTCCAACCCTTTTGATGAGCTCCTTTCAACTGGGGGCGGGCCCAAGGTTTCGCTGGAATCGATGCGGGAGAACCTGGACAAAGCTGCAAAGCACGACAATATTAAAGGGGTCTGGCTTGAACTGGATTTTGTTTCCGGCGGATGGGCGAACCTGGAAGAGGCGCATCGTATGATAAAAACATTCCGTGACAGCACCGATAAATTTGTGTATGCCAGTACTTCTGAAATGGGCTATAATGAAAAGGGCTACTACCTGGCCACAGCAGCCGATTCTGTCTTTGCACCTGCCGAATCATTTTTCGAGTTCGACGGTTTCTACACGCAAGTTTCCTTTTATACCGGATTATTCGAGAAAATAGGCGTTGAGGCCGAAATAGCCCGCCACGGCAAGTATAAATCAGCTGTGGAACCTTATTATCAAAAAGAGCTCTCGGAAGAAAGCCGATACCAGCTGGAACAGATTATTTCGGATGTCAGCACTCATTTTGTACAAGCCGTTAGTGAGAAAACGGGGAAATCAGCAGATGAACTAAACGGAATTATGAACAATGCTCCGAACCTGTTAATCCAAAATGCTTATAAAAACGGGCTGGTGGATTCCCTGCTATCGCCAAACGACCTGGAACAACTGATCAATAAAAGGATGGGCGTAAGCGAGGATCGCTCGCTTAATACGATATCCAACAGCCGGTACTACCGGGTAACGCCTGGAACGGCGGGGCTGGAGAGCAACTCCACCAGTGATAAAATTGCGGTTATCTACGCCAACGGTCCTATACTTTATGGGACAAATGGCGATTCTCCATTTGATAATCAGCAGATTATCACTGCCTCTTTCTTTGAAGAACAGTTGGAAGAAATTCGTGACGATGATGATGTCAAGGCCGCCGTTGTGCGCATAAACAGTCCGGGGGGTTCCGGCAGTACGTCCGACCTGATCTGGAGTAAACTGCGCGATCTCTCCAAAGAGATGCCGGTCATCGCTTCCATGGGGCCAGTTGCAGCTTCCGGGGGGTATTACATCGCCATGGCAGCCGATTCCATCGTGGCTGAATCAACCACAATCACCGGTTCCATCGGGGTATTCTCTACAAAATTTAACACCAAACAGCTGTGGAATGAAGAGCTGGGTATCACATTTGACCAGGTGAAATCCCACCAGTATGCCGACTGGCTGAATCCTACACGCGGTTTCACTGAAACAGAACGAAAGGCCTACCAGCAGTTTACCGACCGTTTTTACCAGACATTCATATCAAAAGTGGCCGAATCACGGGATATGACGGTTGAGGAGGTCGATGCCGTGGCCCAGGGCCGCGTATGGACGGGACAGGACGCATTGGACCAAAATCTTGTGGATATTCTCGGTGGACTTGAAGATGCGGTTAAAATTGCAGCAGAGAAGGCGGAGGTATCCACATACAGTGTAGAATCATATCCGAAACCCAAGGAATTGTATGAACTTTTTATGAGCTCAGCACAAACGAAAGCCAGTGCGTTGTTTAACCAGTCATTCTTTCTCCCAAATGAGCAAACTGAACAGCTCAAAACGCTGTTTAGGTATGGTAAAAGTGATCCATTGTTAATATTTCCGTATGATTTAACTATCCAGTAATAATATGAACATTGGACGATTTTCAATAGAACAGCTCAGTGAAGGACGGTTTGAACTGTTTGACGACGGAAGAGTCAACCGGCTGACACACCAGGAAGATACCGGTCCTGCTATTGATCTCCCCACTCAGGTCTCATCCACTGTGGGGATCGATCCGGTCCTTGTTTCCTCAAACGAGCACAAGATCCTGCTGGACACTGGACTCGGTTGGGGACTTGATGCGGGCAGTAACTATTCCGACGTATCAAATGCCGTGACCAACCTCGATATTTTTGGTCTTCAGCCGGAGGATATCACCCACGTCATCCTGACTCACCTGCATTATGATCATGTGGCGGGATCAACATACACGGACGATCAATCGAAAACGCAGCCCACATTTCCAAATGCCAAATATTACCTTCAAAAACGTGAATGGGAATATGCGCTATCGGAAACCAGTGAAGCCAATCTGGTGAAAGGTGCCAGTTATAAACTTGATGATCTTTACCGTCTGTTCGCGGATGATTACTTGGTATTGCTGGAAAAAGATTTTAAAGAAATCGTACGCGGAATCACTGTGCTTTGGACGGGTGGACATACACCCGGGCACCAGGTGATCAGGATTAACGACAGCGGGGAATCGGCTTATTATCTTGGCGACCTGCTGCCCAGCGAGAAGCATCTCAACCGGTATGCCATGCGCCAAATGGATATTCATCCCAACCAGGCGAAAAAGAAAAAGATTCAACTTATGCGGCAGTTATGTGACGAGAATGCCTGTCTGCTTTTCTACCACTCCCTTTATTCCAAATCGGGCATGCTCACCAAAAATGAAAAAGAAAAGTATGTGCTGAAAAGTATTTGATCGGGTTTCTTTACTGAAAAGAATATCCATTGCATGAATGTATTCTATTCTACATAAAAAAGGTGTAGCGCACTGTGGAGTGTACTACACCAGATTCTACCGATCGTTTTAGAGCAACACAAATTACGCATTACGAATCAGATACCTGAGGCTAATCCTACTTAACGTGACAACTACTTCCTTGCTACTTATTCATTGAGAGCAGAAACTCTTCGTTGTCTTTTGTGCCCTTCATCTTGTCGAGCAAGAACTCCATCGCCTCGTTTGCATTCATGCGGTTGAGATAGCGGCGGAGCAGCACCACTTTTTCACGTTCAGTTTCCGGCACGATAAGCTCTTCACGACGCGTACCGCTTTTGAATATATCCATGGCGGGATAGATGCGTCGATCGGCCAGGTTACGATCCAGCACAACCTCCATATTACCGGTGCCTTTGAACTCCTCGAAAATCAGGTCATCCATACGTGAGCCGGTTTGAACAAGTGCGGTAGCTAAAATTGAAAGGCTGCCGCCGTCCTCAATATTTCGTGCCGAGCTAAAGAGCTGACGCGGTGCTTTAAGTGCCTCGGAATCCACACCACCCGACATCGTGCGGCCCGTATTAGGGGCACAGATGTTGTAAGCGCGAGACAGTCGCGTGATGGAGTCCATCAGCATCAACACATCGTGGCCGCTCTCTACAAGGCGTTTCGCTTTCTCAAATACAATCTCTGAAAGCCCGATATGGTTCTCAGGACGCTCATCGAATGTAGAGGCCACAACTTCGGCATTTTCTACATTTCGCTCCATTTCGGTAACCTCCTCGGGACGCTCATCAATCAACAAGATGATCACCTTGGTATCAGGTGAATTTTTGTTGACCGCATTGGCTATATTCCGCAGTATGGTAGTCTTACCTGTTTTAGGCTGTGCAACAATCAGCCCCCTCTGCCCTTTTCCAAGTGGAGCAAATAGGTCGATGATACGTGTCGTTTTTTCGTTTGGATCGTACTCCAGCTTATAGCGTTCGTCCGGATAGATCGGCAACAGATCCTCAAAATCACCCCGGTTGTCCATATCATGAGGAATTTTGCCGTTGACGCCATCAACACGCAGAAGGGCAAAATAGCGTTCGCCTACTTTGGGTGGACGGATAATGCCGATAACGCAATCTCCCTGCTTCAGTCGAAATCGCTTAATCTGGGAGGGCGATACATAAATATCATCCGGACTAGCCTTGTAGTTATAATTCACCGAACGCAGGAAGCCATAGCCATCCGGTAAAATTTCAAGCGTACCCTCATTTATCAGGTATGGTCCGAGATCAGGCCTGATTTCATCCAGGCGCTCCTTCAGCGTGGGCGCATCAGAGTCCGGGAGAATATCGTGAACACTCTTTTTCTTTTTCTTATTACCGTTGTTCGATTTAGAATTTGATTTCGAACTGCCCCGAGATCGGCCTCGACTCGGCTTTTCAGGTTTCTTTTTATAAGGCTGGGTATGCTCAATCTCATTTTCTGAACTCGAAGAAGAATCAGAGCCATCTTCCGGCATAGATTCAGCTTGCTCCCGGGCTGTTTCACTGATCTTATCGATAAGCTGCTGTTTACGCAGTCCTGTTACCGACTTGAGCCCCTGTTCACGGGCAAGCTTTTGTAGTTCTTTGACCGTCTTACGATGTAGTTTTTCAATTTCCTCTTCAGTCAACCCATCGGTCTGGATATCCGACATAATTCGCTATTTACTGTGATTGATTAAATTAGTGTGAGATGAATAAAAAAATTCGAAGTAAGTGAAAAAAATTGTGTGTGCTTAAAGAGAGTTGGTTACACTGCCAAACTGCAAATGTAAGCAATCAGAATAGAAAAGAAACTGGCTAGTGGTTGGGACGGATTGTTTGTACCCATTCCCGAACCGTCGAGTAAAAGTAAAAACTTCCAGCAAAAATTACTAATTCTGACTCAAGTTCTTTCAAAAAAAGCGTTTGTTGTTTTTTATCTACGGAAACGACATCCGTGTTGGGCAGCCATTTTTCAATTTCCCTCGCGTCAGCTGCTCTTTTAGACCCTATTGTATAATAGTAGATTTTTTTGAATTTCTGAAACTCTGCCATCATCATTTCATTAATTTTATCTTTCATAAGTGATAAAACCAGCGTTGTTCGATCCAAAGACTGCATATTGGCAACAGTTTTTGTCAAATTCTGCACGGCTTCCAGGTTGTGAGCGCCGTCAAAGTACCAATCCAATTCAGAATGCAGTTTTTCAAAGCGGCCAAGTAAGGTAAATGTTGACTTCACCTTCTGAAGCCCACGATTAAGTTTTTTGCCGGGGACGGGATATCGGTCTGACAGCACCTGCACTACCTGCCATGCCAGTGCAACATTGTGAACCTGGATGGGACTGACAAGATCCGTTGTAAATTCAACCGGACTTCCATCTATGTTGAGTATACAAACGCCATTTCTCCAGGTTGGTTCCATCGAATTTGTCTGGTAAATACGGCTCTTTTTGTTCTTGGCTATTGCCATTACTTCCTCGGATGCCCCAAAAGAAACATTCCCCAATACCACTGGAACACCTTGTTTTATGATTCCCGCTTTCTCGCGAGCAATGCTCCGGATATCTTCCCCCAGGATATCAGTGTGATCCAGCGAAATATTCGTAATAACGGAAACCAGCGGTGTAATGATATTGGTAGCATCCAGCCTGCCGCCAAGCCCCACTTCAATGATTGCCAAATCAATATTTTTGTGACGAAACCACCAAAATGCAATGGCCGTACTCAACTCAAAGTAGGTAAGTCGAAAGCTCTTGACTAAACCGCTGTATTTATTCAAAAAAATCAATAACTCCTCATCTGTAATATATTTACCGTCAACCTGGAACCGCTCCCTATACTCCAATAAATGAGGGGAAGTATATAGGCCTGTTTTATAGCCCCCTTCATGATAGATGGCACCCAAAATCTGGCAGGTACTACCCTTACCGTTGGTACCCGCAACATGAATAGAAGGAAAATCATCTTGTGGGTCACCAATCGCTTCACAAAATTTTTGAAATCGTTCCAAGTCAAATCGTGCAGCCGCAGAACCGGTGTTTTGAAAAGCCGGGATAGCATCCAAAAACCGGTAAATATCTTCAGAGGTATTTAATTTCATTTCTTAGACTTAGCTCGTACATTAAAACGGCTTTGAAGTTCATTACAATAAGAATGATATACAAATCAATTATAAAGCCTCTGATGTTTGACCTGGAGGCAGAAAAAGCGCATGAAACGGCCATGAACCTGGGGAAAATCGCTTCCCGGAATACCCTTCTTAGGCTGGCAGGTAAAAGCTTATACAATTTTTCCTCTTCCCGACTCAGCCAGACTTTTTGGGGGCTCGACTTCAGAAATCCGATCGGGCTGGCCGCAGGATTCGATAAGAATGGTGAAATTACTGAAATCATTGAAGCGATAGGATTTGGTTTCACTGAAGTTGGTAGCATTACGGCCAATCCCTCTACCGGCAACCCGCGCCCGCGAGCATTCCGCCTGGAAAGTGACCAGTCGCTGATCAACCGCATGGGCCTGAACAACGATGGCGCCCAAACGATTGTTCGGAGACTTGAAAAGAAGCAGTTGGGAATCCCGCTCGGAGTCAATATAGCAAAAACTCATGATCCGGAAATTGTGGGTGATAAGGCCATTCAGGACTACCTGTTCAGTTTTCGGGAGGCGCACAAAGTGGCGGACTATATCACGGTCAACATTTCCTGCCCAAATACGACGGAAGGCAAAACGTTTGAGGATCCCGGCGCACTGGATGAACTCCTGGCGGCACTAAATATTAAAGAGGATGCCAGCGCAATCCCAACCCTCGTTAAGTTTTCTGTGGATCTGGATCGTAGCCAGCTGGAGGCCCTGCTCGATATTTGTGAACAGCACCGCGTAAATGGATATGTGGCGACTAATACCTCGAACAGCCGTGAAGGGTTGCATACCGATGCCAATCGCCTGAAGGAAGTAGGACGCGGAGGGCTTAGCGGTCACGCCATTTGTGCCCGCAGCACCCAAATCATCCGATGGATAAGCGAAATCACCAATGGCCAAAAACCGATCATTGGGGTTGGTGGTATCAATTCATTTGAAACTGCTCTGGAAAAAATTCGGGCAGGAGCGGATCTGCTTCAAATTTATACAGGACTGGTATATGAAGGTCCTGGCCTGATCAAGCGGATTAATAAAAAGCTGGACCGACATCTCAAAGAGCACCATATGGACTCCATTCATCAGCTGGAAAAAATGGATAAATAAGCGATGCGTACTGCGTAATTAGTCGAGTAGCCAAGGGGAATTTCACCCCAAGGCCCTCACAGAACCGTACGTGACAGTCTCCCGTCATACGGCTCTTGTTGTTCTATCGCTATAGCGATTGGGCTCATAATCATCAATCTTC